>JAGZJH010000024.1 GCA_018365815.1 Erysipelotrichaceae bacterium | reverse complement strand
CCTGCTGCCATGTTATCTGGGTGTAAAGTACGTCCAGTTCCTCCACCAGAAGCAACTGAGAAGTATTTTTTACCTTGTTCGATACATTCTTTTTTATATGTACCAGCAACTGGATGTTGGAAACGAGTAGGGTTAGTTGAGTTACCAGTAATTGAAACGTCAACACCTTCTTTATGCATGATTGCAACACCTTCTCTTACATCATCAGAACCATAGCAGTTAACTTCAGCTCTAGGTCCATTAGAGTAAGCAGTACGAGATACTTCTTTAACTTCACCAGTGAAATAATCGAATTCAGTTTCAACATAAGTGAATCCATTAATTCTTGAGATGATTTTAGCAGCATCTTTACCTAAACCATTTAAAATAACTCTTAAAGGTTTATTTCTAACTTTATTAGCTTTTTCAGCAATTTTGATTGCACCCTCAGCAGCAGCGAAAGATTCATGTCCTGCTAAGAAAGCGAAACATTCAGTATTTTCGTTTAATAACATTGAACCTAAGTTACCATGACCTAAACCAACTTTACGATCATCAGCAACAGATCCTGGGATACAGAAAGATTGTAAACCAATACCAATTGTTTTAGCAGCTTCAACTGCTTTAGTGTCTCCGTTTTTAATCGCCATTGCAGCACCTACAATGTAAGCCCAACAAGCATTTTCAAAACAGATTGGTTGAGTTGATTTTACGATTTCGTAAACATCAATTCCTTTTTCATCACAGATAGCTTTTGCTTCTTCGATAGATTTAATATCGAATTTAGCTAATGCAGCGTTGATTTGATTAATTCTTCTATCATAACTTTCAAATAATGCCATTTTAGTACCCTCCTAATTATTCCTTTCTTGGATCGATGTACTTAGCAGCTTCAGCGAATCTACCATAACTTCCAGTAGCTTCTTTTAGTGCTTCATTAGCATCTTTTCCAGATTTAATCATATCCATCATTCTTCCTAAGTTAACAAACTCATATCCAATGATTTCATCGTTTTCGTCTAACGCAATTCTATTAATATAACCTTCAGTTAATTCAAGGTATCTAGGACCTTTAACTTTAGTTGCATAAGATGTACCTGTCATACTTCTTAAACCTTTTCCAAGGTCTTCTAATCCAGCTCCAATTGGTAAACCACCTTCAGAGAAAGCTGATTGAGTACGACCATAAACGATTTGTAAGAATAATTCTCTCATTGCAGTGTTGATTGCATCACATACTAAGTCAGTATTTAAACCTTCTAATAAAGTTTTACCAACTAATGCTTCTGAAGCCATAGCTGCAGAGTGAGTCATTCCTGAACATCCGATTGTTTCGATTAATGCTTCTTCAATGATACCTTCTTTAACATTTAAAGTTAATTTACAAGCACCTTGTTGAGGAGCACACCATCCGATTCCGTGAGTTAACCCAGAAATGTCTTTAATTTCTCTTGAATATACCCATTTACCTTCTTCAGGGATTGGAGCACATCCGTGTGATGCGCCAACTTTAACGCTACACATTTGTTCTACTTCATGTGAATAAATCATTTTTTTATAAACTCCTTTCATTTAATTATGATTTTAAAATTGTATGAACAAAAAACTATTCATTCATCACATTTTGGCAATAGATATTACCTAAAATAAGTATAAATTAAACAGACCTTAAAGTCAATTACACTTTGCTACATAATTCACAAGAATATGATAAAATCCACCAATAAAATATATGAAAAAAATAAAATAATAATTAATAAATCAAAGAAAAAAAGAATAATTATTAAGAATTTCTTAATATCCATTTTTTGTCAAAAGATTATGTTATAGTATGTGCGGAGGGATAAAAATGAAAAAGATACTAACTTATATTTTGCTATTAGCACTAACTGTTCAACTCACAAATTTCAATGTTAAAGCAGAAGAAATTTCAAACTATGCTTATAGTCAAAATGATAACTATTCAACAACTTCATTTTCAGGTGAGTTAAAGTTATCAGATTCAATTTCAGGAACGCTTTTAACGACAAATACAGGACTAGCAATTATTAACAATCAAAGAACAATATCAAATATTAATACTGCTTTTCCCGTTATAGACTATTTGGTAGTAGAAGATTTAGATAATGATGGAGTTAAAGATATTTTAACCATTCAAAAAGCGCCTAATGGTAAAGAACAAGTCGTGATGGTAAGTTCTAAAACTTCAAATGTCTTATACCAACATTTGTTTCAACACAAAGATGGTGAACAAAATCTCGTTAATTCTCGTATCAGTGATATGAGTTATAATCAAGATCAGTTGGTGATTGTTTATGACTATACTATTGTGGGGTTAGATTTAAAAACCGGAAAACAAATTTTTGAATATCAAGAAAATAATAATATCTGGAAAATTGCATTTATTGATAATCAAATTGTTTATACAATGCAAGATGGAATTGTAGGGTCTATTGATCAACAAGGAAAAAAATTATGGCGTAAACAAATTGTATCTTGCACAGAAGTTTATCATAGTAGCGCTAATCAAACGAACCTAGTTAAACTTAATGCGTGGGATATTATCACTTTAAATGAAATGATTTATGTAATGGGTGAAGATAATACTTTAACAACACTTGACATGAGTGGTAATATCGTTAATCAACCAATCACACTTAATACATTTAACCCTGATGCGTTAAAAAAACAATTAGGCAATAATCAAGGATATGATTTAAACTATCAACCTGTTATTAAACCTACAGGTATTTTAAATCGTGGATTTATGTCTCAAAAATTTGAAGATAATAATGAAAATTACTTACTTATTTCTTCTTTTTTAGGGGATCAACAAACACAAGGACAAGGGGAAAATTTAGTTAATGAAATTAAACCGAGTTTAGCGTTATATGATTTAAAAAATCACACAGTAAAGCAAGTAATTACGCTTGATCAATATAACTTATCTTCAAGTAATGCATTAATGTCTTACTATGATAATCAAGAAGTTATTATCATTCCAACAAGATCTGATGATGGACAATTAAAAATTAGCATTTATCAATTAGAATCGGGTGAATTATTCAAAGAAATAGCATTAAATATACCGGCAATTCAAAAACAAAATGAAAAAATTCAACTTTCACCAATTGAAGGAGGATATTTACTTCAAAGTTTAAATAACATTTCATTAAAAATCAGTGAGGATTTTAAAAACATCACATATCTTAATCAATATACTATTCAAAAAGAAATTGCGGATTTAAATGATTATTTACTCACTCAAGGTGTAGTGAATGGAATGAGTACAAAAATTCAAAAAATTGAAACTATTTCTAAAAATATTCTTTATACAACTTCATTACCGGAAAATTTAATTTCTAATTCAAAAGGATTTGAATCAATTGTTTATAATAAATTAACAAATCAAATAGCCACATTGGTAAATGAAATCAATACGCAAGGTGAAGTTAAAGCAACGCATATTATATTAATTGATGCGAATGATGGTAAAATTTTAAAAAATCAAACGATTAAAGTCGGTCAAACGATTGAAAATAATCAAAATGTCAATGTTTATTTAATGGCTAACAAGATTTCTTTTTTACCAGATTTAAATCGAGATGGAAGTTTAGAGTTGCTTGTTGATGAAACGATTTTAGATGGTAAAAGTTTAGAGATTAAATCTTATTTCAATCAAACTATTGTAGACAATGGCTTGAATTTAAATGTCGGAGATGTGAATCATGATCAAATTGATGATGTTGTGACTGTTTTAGAAACTGAAGCGACTTTGTATTTATCAAAAGTGAGCGGGACTGATATTAGTTATGAAAAGACGAATAAAGTTTTAAAATATACAAAAGATTTAACAAATCACCTTCAAGCCACAACATTACCAGATTTAGATGGTGATGGTATATTTGATTTTGTAATTAATGCTAAAAACAGTTTAGGTCATCAAATTTACCAAGTCATTGATCCATCAACTTTTAATATGCGTTATGAATTACTTAAAGAGGGTGTCACAGACGCAGAATCTTCGTTTTTAGTCAATGAAGATTTAAATCAAGATGGTGTTAAAGAATTAATTTATAATTCAATTTATGGTTGGCAAGAAGTTATTGATGGAAAAGACGGAAAAGTTCTTTTTGAAAAAAATACACAGGCAAGTTATGGCGAATATTACCGTCCAGATCCTCATCAAGAAAGTACGATGATTGCATTTAATTTTAATGGTGTTTCAAATGAAGTAGTAAATATTTCATATAATGATGCTAATTACATTGCGTGGCTTCAAACTGATTATAATGAACAAACTTATCGAGAAAATACATTTTTATTCATCGCTAATATGTCAACCTATGAAATTTTTGAAAAACAACCAATAATCACTGATAGTACACAATATGGTGGTTTATCTGATTATAGTTTGATTACTTTAAAGGATACTTCAAAACTTGTATATTATAATGAAAATAAAAGTATAATTTACGATTATCAAAATAAAGAAGTATTAGCGACTTATCAAATGAAAATTGCTAAAGCAAGAATGCTTGAACCTGATTTATTAAAAGTTGTTGATTTAGAACAATCACTTTATCAATTAGATTTAACGAAGGATTTCACTTTAACAAATCTTGAAAATCAACAAATTTTGCCAAATCAATATACATTTAAATGGGAAACTTCAAAAAACGGGGTAATGAATATTTCAATTGATGGCAATAAAGTTGCATCATGTACAAATGGAATGTTTAAAACCACTTTATTAGAAGGAAATCATACAATTACTTTTGCTTATGATAATGGTTATGGAAAAGTAGTAAATCAAAGTGTCGGTGTAAAGGTTAAAAAACAAAAAACTGCGAAAATGGTGATGATTTTATTAGGGGTTATTTCAATTTTAGGATTTGTAGGAATTTATGTTTATCCACAATATAAACTTAAAAAGAAAGTGAGGGAGTTAAATGACTAAAATCATTGAAGTATCTCATTTGAATAAAAAATTTGGAGATTTTCAGGCAATTAATGATTTAAATCTTTCTTTAGAAGCCGGGAAAATATATGGAATTATCGGTCCTAATGGGGCTGGGAAATCGACGACGATGTCTATGTTAATGGGAATTATCTTTCCAACAAGTGGTAGTGGTCATATTAAAGGATATGAGCTTGGCTCAATTGAAGCTAAAAAATTAATGGGTTATTCACCAGAGTTTCCATCTTTTTATTCAGATATGAGTTGTTTAGAATATTTGATTTATATGGGAACTGTTGCAGGATTAAGTGAAGAAGCGGCACTTAAAAAAGCCCTTTTGTTAATTAAAGAATTTGATTTAGAAAAGCATATGTATCATCAAGTTAATTCATTTTCAACGGGAATGAAGAAAAAAGTGGGACTGATGCAAGCGATGATTCATCAACCTGAGATTTTATTATTAGATGAACCTACCGCCAATTTAGATCCGATTAGTCGAAATGAAATTATCGAAACATTACGTCGTTTGGTTAAAGATACAAAAATGACTGTTTTAATCAGTTCGCATGTTTTAACTGAATTAGAAATGATTGTAGATCATGTTGTGATGATTAATGCCGGTGAAGTGGTATTAAGTCAACCGATTCAAACAGTTCATGAAATGTTTAAACAAGGTAAATTGTTAGTGAATACATCAGATAATGAACAATTAATAGAATGGCTAACTTTAAATCAATATACATTTATGCCAGTTGAAAATAAAATTCGTATTATGACCACTGATGAAAATCAATGTAAACAAGACCTTGTGAAATTTATTTATGAACATCAATTAATTCTTCATGAGTTAAAAGAAGAAGTTGTTTCATTAGATAATATTTATCGTCAAATGGTTGAAGGAGGGCAACACAATGAAACCGATATTTAAACATACATTTTTAAGAATGTTCAAACGTGTTCCGATTATTTTATCTGTTTTAGTCAGTTTAATAGCTGGGTGGTTTATGGCTAAAGATTATAATAAAGTAATTCTTCGTCAACCTTCATTTGATTATATAAACGAACGAATGATCGTGCTATTTTGTGTAATTTCGTTTGTTATGATTACTGGAATTGTTCTTTGTATCATTGTGGCAAATACTTCTTCTGGTTTGTTTGCTAATGAAATACATGAAGGAACATTACGTCTATTAGTCGCTAAACCAATTAAACGTTCATCACTTGTATTAGGAAAAATATTAGGAACTATTTTAGGTGGCGTTGTTTATAGTGTTTCATCTTTAATTATTGTACTTGCAATCACTTGTCTATTTACATCAATTGATCAAAATATTGTGTTAAATTTAATTAAATATGCAATAGCGATTAGTTTATATGGTGCTTTTTTGACAGCGTTTGTAGGAAGTGTTGGAAGTTTTTTATCCACTTGTTTTAAAAAGAAAGTACCGGCATTGCTAATTTTAGTTGGCGTGGGATTTTTCGCTTATGCTATTTTTCCAATCATGAGACTATTCTTAACACAAAAATACCCATCATTAAATTTGAGTTATATCGATATTAACTTTCATCTAGGGATTATTTTTAATCAGTTTATCGAACTTGTAGGGGGGCTACAAGGAACTACCAATCAAATCGATTTATTTAATTTCTTTACCGGATTATTTAAAACAGTCTCGATTGATAGTGATATTACATTAAATGATGCAGGCAGTCTTTATACACTTAATCAATCGATTAATCATATTGTGGTATTGGTAAGTTATAGTTTAATTAGTGTTGGGTTATATGCTTTAACGTTTAAACAAATGGCTAAAAAAGATATTTAATTAAGTGATGATTTACTCACTTTGTCAAAGATAAAAGTATGTTAAAAGCAAATGTATACAAAGATATATTTGCTTTTTTAAGTTGTTATCTTCAAGAAATATGTTATAATTTCAAAGATCTATAAAGGTGACAGTTGCATAAATTAATCGAGAATTAGAGTTAATGAATTTTTAATAATATTAATTTTTAAAACTGTATATTTTTGTTAAATGTATTAAATAAGAAAGGAGTTAGTCAAAATTTAAATATAATAACACTTAAATAATAATTTATTACTTGTTACTAATCAATGTGTGAGTGAATCATACTTTAGTAAGTTTTTTAAACTTCGTTTTTATAAAATAATTTTAAAGTTATTAAAATAAGTGCGATAAACAGTAGATTAAATAAGAGTGATATATTTATAGTTTTGAGTATAATGATTATGAGTATTTTAAACGTTGAAAAAGTTAGTCATGATTATGGTGGTAAGACGATTTTAGATGAAGCATCGTTTCGATTGTTAAATGGTGAGCATGTTGGATTAGTGGGAGCAAATGGTGAAGGAAAAAGCACTTTTTTAAATATTATAACTGGTAAAATTGAACCTGATGCAGGTAAAATTGAATGGTGTAAACGTATTACAACAGGATATTTAGATCAACATACGGTTTTAGAAAAAGGAAAAACAATTAAAGAAGTTTTACAAGATGCCTTTAAACACTTATTTGATTTAGAAAATGAAATGATGGATATGTATACTAAAATGAGTGATTGTAGTGATGAAGAAATGACATATTATCTTGAAGAAGTCGGTGAAATTCAAGAAATTTTAGATCATAGTGGATTTTATATGATAGATGTTAAAATTAATGAAGTTGCCAGTGGTTTAGGATTAATGGATATTGGTTTAGATAAAGATGTGTCTAAACTTTCAGGGGGACAACGTTCAAAAGTATTATTAACTAAATTATTGCTTGAAAATCCAATGATTTTGATTCTTGATGAACCAACTAACTATTTAGATGAAAATCACATTCGTTGGTTAACTCAATTTCTGCAAAATTATGAAAATGCGTTTATTTTAGTGTCTCATGATACCACTTTTTTAAATAATGTTGTCAATGTGATTTATCATTTAGAAGAAGGGGGTTTAACACGCTATAAAGGGGATTATCAGTATTATTTAGAACAGGCCGAACTTAAACGTCGTCAGGTTCAAGCGGCTTATGAAAAACAACAAAAGGAAATTGCGGATTTAGAAGATTTTATCGCTCGTAATAAAGCAAGAGTAGCCACACGTAATATGGCTAATTCAAGGCAAAAGAAATTAGATAAGATGACAATTATTGAAAAACCAAAAACAAAAGTTAAACCCCAATTTGGTTTTATTGAAGCCAGAACACCGGGGAAAGTGGTTTTTAAAACAAATGATTTAGTTATTGGCTATGATGAACCTTTAACTCGTCCATTAAATATTGAATTTGAACGTTTTCAAAAAATTGCTATTAAGGGAGTAAACGGATTAGGAAAAACGACTTTACTTAAAACTTTATTAGGAATTACGCCACCTTTTAGTGGGAGTGTAGTGGTTGATCCTTATGTAGAAATTGGATTTTTTAAACAAGAAGAGACACCATCTAATAAAACAACACTAGATGAATTATGGGACGAATATCCTGATCGTAATAACGGTGAAATAAGAGCGATGCTTGCACGTTGTGGTTTAACGACAGATCATATAGAATCTAAAGTAGCAGTGCTTTCTGGTGGTGAAAATGCCAAAGTTAGACTATGTAAAATTATGAATCGACCATGTAATGTACTAGTTTTAGATGAACCGACGAATCATTTAGATGTAGAGGCAAAAGATGAGTTAAAAAGGGCAATTCAAGATTTTAAAGGAACTGTGATATTAGTAAGCCATGAGCCGGAGTTTTATCAACAAGTCGTTGATGAGATTTGGAATGTAGAAAATTGGACTACAAAGATAATTTAAAATTGTGTTATAAATAGTTTTGATAATTGTTTAAAATAATATAAAGATGATTTTCGTCTGTTGGGAAAGTCAGATTTTTTTAATCTGTACTTTGCCAATTTTTTATACTTCACTTTTATACTTTAGAATTTATGACCTTATCTTAGTATTAAAAATAATGGCTAATATTAAAAACAGTGTCTTTATAATATTTTCAAAGAAAAAATTAAAAATAAATAATTTACTTTAAAGAAAAAACAACTTATTACGGCTAGTTATTTTTTTGTTAGTTTTTCTATTTTTTGATCTTAATTTTAAAATTATAAAATTAAAAAAATGCGGGTTAATGCTATAAAATTACGTATGAGTGATTTTTTTATTTAAGTGAGTGTTAATTTCATGATAAAAATAAGTTAAAACGATGTAAGCGTTTTAAATTCAAAAATATTAATTTTTAATTTTCATATTGCATGAAGTTTGTTGTGAAAAGGATAAAAATATGATATAAAATAAGTGATAATATCTTGTATAATTTTGGATTGATGGGCCAAGAGTCTCTACCTGTACCCCGAAAGTGCAGACTACAAGATTAAATTACACTAAATGATTGATTTGGTGTGTTTTAATGGGGGAGGAGACATATGTTTTTTCCCCTGTTCAATTTTAAGAAAGGGTGAAGTTATGAAAAGTGATGTTCAGATTGCTCAAGAAGCGATTATGTTACCAATCAAAGAGGTAGCAAGCCAAATTGGTTTAACTGAAGATGATTTAGAGTTATATGGAAAATATAAAGCTAAAATTTCTTTAGAAACGATTAAACGTTTAGAAAATGAAAAAGATGGGAAATTAGTTTTAGTAACCGCAATTAACCCAACTCCTGCTGGTGAAGGAAAAACCACAACGATGATTGGTTTAGGTCAAGCTTTAAATAAGATTGGTAAAAATGCCATTGTGGCAATGCGTGAACCGTCTTTAGGACCTTGTTTTGGGGTTAAAGGTGGTGCTGCCGGTGGTGGATATGCTCAAGTTGTACCAATGGAGGACATTAACTTACACTTCACTGGTGATATACATGCAATCACTGCTGCAAATAATTTAATTTCAGCAATGCTTGATAATTCATTACATCAAGGAAATCCTTTAAATATTGATACACGTTCAATCGTTTGGAAACGTGTTGTTGACTTAAACGATCGAGCTTTAAGACATACTGTTTGTGGACTTGGTGGAAAAGTAAACGGAGTACCAAGAGAAGATGGATTTGATATTACAGTAGCTTCTGAAATTATGGCGATTTTATGTTTAGCGAGTGATTTAGAAGATTTAAAACAACGTGCTTCACGTATGATTGTTGCTTACAACTATGAAGGAAATCCGGTGACAGTAGAAGATTTAAAAGCTACTGGAGCAGTGACAATTTTATTAAAAGATGCCATTAAACCCAATATGGTGCAAACTTTAGACCATACACCAGTATTTGTTCATGGTGGACCTTTTGCGAATATTGCACATGGTTGTAATTCAGTGATGGCCACTAAATTAGCAATGAAATTAGGAGACTATGCCATTACCGAAGCAGGTTTTGGGGCTGATTTAGGTGCTGAAAAATTCTTTGACATTAAATGTCGTCAAGCTAATTTAAATCCTGATGCTTGTGTAATTGTAGCCACTGTGCGTGCTTTAAAAATGCATGGAGGGGTAGATAAAAAATCATTAGCGACTGAAAATTTAGAAGCATTAAGTAAAGGAATTGAAAACTTAGAAAAACATATTGAAAATGTTAAAAAATTTGGAGTACCAGTGATTGTCGCTATCAATGCCTTTCCAACTGATACCAACGCTGAGCTTGAATTATTAAATCAAAAATGCGAGGCACTAAATGTTCAAGTTTCTATTTCAAAAGTATGGGAGTTAGGAGCAGATGGTGGAATTGATTTAGCGAATAAATTAGTTCAATTATTAGAAACAACTACTTCTGATTTTAAACCACTTTATGAATGCGATTTATCTATTAAACAAAAAATTGAGACTATCGCTAAAGAGGTTTATGGAGCAGATGGTGTAATATTTGACCGTAAAGCAAATTTAACGATTAAACGTTTAGAAAGATTAGGGTTAGATTCATTACCTATTTGTATGGCTAAAACGCAATATTCTTTATCAGATGATGCGAGTTTATTAGGACGACCTACTAATTTTAGTATTAAAATAAATGAAATTATTGTTTCAGCTGGAGCCGGATTTATCGTTGCTATTTCAGGTGATATTATGAGAATGCCAGGATTACCAAAAGTTCCTGCAGCATGTAATATGGATATTGATAGTGATGGAAAGATTGTAGGTTTATTTTAAAAAAAAGGAGAACAACATGAAAGTAGCTATTGTAATGGGATCAGTCAGTGATTTACCTAAACTAACTGATGCAATTGATTTTTTAAAAGGATTTGGAGTTGAAGTAAGTGTAAGAGCACTTTCTGCACATCGTGCACATGAGGCTTTAAGTGAATTTTTAAAAGAAACTGAAAATGATGGAACAGAAGTTATTATTGCCGCAGCTGGAAAAGCAGCACATTTACCGGGTGTCATTGCTTCACAAACGATTAAACCTGTCATCGGTGTACCAATTAAAGGTTCTGCTTTAGATGGTATGGACGCATTACTTTCAATTGTGCAAATGCCTTCTGGAATACCAGTAGCCACTGTAGCAATTGATGGCGCTAAAAATGCAGCTATTTTAGCAGTACAAATGATGGCTATTCATCATCAAGAATTAAAAGAAAAATTATTAAATCATCGTCAACAAATGAGGGATGATGCTTTAAAAGCAAATGACGAATTAGTTCAAAGATACAAATAAGGAGATATTAAACAATGTCAAAATTACTATATGAAGGAAAAGCAAAACAAGTTTATTTAACAGATAAAGAAGATGAATATCTAATTCATTATAAGGATGATGCTACAGCAGGAAATGGTGTAAAGCATGACCAATTCGAAGGTAAAGGTGTATTAAATAATACAATTTCATGCATTATTTTTAATATGTTAGAAGAAGCTAGAATTAAAACACATATGATTGAAAAAATAAATGATCGTGATATTCGAGTTAAAAAAGTTGAAATTTTTCCGTTGGAAGTGATTGTTCGTAATATTACAACCGGATCTTTTTGTAAACGATTAGGTGCTCCTGAAGGGTTGGTTTTAGATGAACCGATTTTTGAAATGAGTTATAAAAATGATGAATATGGTGATCCGCTAATTAATGATGATCATGCAGTAGCATTAAAATTAGCGACTCGTGAGGAGTTGGCCTATATTAAAACAACAACTTTAAAAATTAATGAGTTACTTAAACAATTTTTCTTGAGTATGAATTTGAAATTAGTAGATTTTAAAATCGAGTTTGGAAAAACTAAAGAAGGCGAAATCTTATTGGCAGATGAAATTTCTCCTGATAGTTGTCGTTTATGGGACGTTGATACTAATCAAAAATATGATAAAGATGTCTTTAGACAAGATATTGGTGATTTAATTGAAACATATAAAGCAGTGCTTGCAAGAATGGAAAATAAATAAGGAGAACAAAAATGGATTATAAAAAAGCTGGCGTAGATATTGAAGCAGGATATAAAGCAGTTGAATTAATGAAAACTCATGTAAAACAAACAATGCGTCCTGAAGTGTTAGGGGGACTTGGTGGTTTTGCAGGTGCTTTTGATTTAAGTGCAATTAAAAATATGGAAGAACCTGTATTACTTTCAGGAACTGATGGTTGTGGTACAAAGGTAAAACTTGCCTTTGTAATGGATAAACACGATACTATTGGAATTGATGCAGTTGCAATGTGTGTGAATGATATTGCTTGTTCTGGGGGTGAACCGTTATTCTTCTTAGATTACATTGCATGTGGGAAAAATTATCCTGAAAAAATCGCTACTATTGTAAGTGGTGTGGCTAAAGGGTGTGTACTTTCTAATTGTGCATTAGTAGGTGGAGAAACTGCTGAACATCCTGGATTAATGCCTGAAGATGATTATGATTTAGCAGGATTTGCAGTAGGTGTAGTGGATAAAAAAGATATAATTACTGGTGAAGATATTCAAGAAGGAGATGTTTTAATTGGAATTGCTTCAAGTGGTGTTCACAGTAATGGTTTTTCATTAGTGCGTAAAGTTTTTGAAATTACAAAAGAATCATTAAATACATATTATGAAGAATTAGGTAAAACATTAGGCGAAGCTTTAATCGAACCAACTCGCATTTATGTTAAAGCATTACAAAGTGTAAAAGAAGCTGGAGTTAAAATCAAAGGTTGTTCACATATTACAGGTGGGGGATTTGATGAAAATATTCCTAGAATGTTACCAGAAAACGCATTAGCTGTCATTAATAAAAACAGTTATGAAGTTCCAGCTATTTTTAAACTAATTGCTAAAACAGGTAATATAAGTGAAAGTATGATGTATAACACATTTAATATGGGACTTGGAATGGTCATTGCAGTTAATAAAGAAGATGTTGAAAGAACAATGGCAGCCATTGAAAAAGCAGGCGAAAAATGTTATGAAGTTGGATATATTGAAGCAGGGCAAAAAGGAGTTAAATTATGCTAAAAATTGCTGTGTTAGTATCTGGAGGCGGAACTAATTTACAGTCCATTATTGATCATTGTCAAGATCAATATATTAATGGTGAAATTGTTTTAGTTGTTTCAAATCGTAAAAATGCTTATGGTTTAACACGTGCGATGCATGCTAATATTAAAACTGAAGTCATTCATAAAAATGATGAGTTATTGATTTCACGATTATTAGAAGAACAAGTAGATTTAGTTGTGCTTGCTGGATATTTAGCGATATTATCTGAAAAATTTATTACGACATTTAAAAATAAAATAATTAATATTCACCCTTCATTAATCCCATCTTTTTGTGGGGCTGGATATTATGGATTACATGTTCATGAAGCTGCTTTAAAAAGAGGGGTAAAAGTAAGTGGGGCAACAGTTCATTTTGTCAATGAAGAAGTGGACGGGGGACCAATTATTCTTCAAGAAGCAGTGGATATTAGTGATTTAAATACGGCAGAAGAAATTCAAAACAGAGTTTTAGAAATTGAACACCGTATTTTACCCTTAGCAGTTAAATTATATTGCGAAAATAGAATAATCATTGATAAAGGAAGGACAATCATTAAATGAAAAAAAGAGCGTTAATTAGTGTCACTGATAAAACAGGAGTAATTGAATTTGCTTCAAATTTAAGTCAATTAGGTTTTGAAATTGTTTCTACTGGAGGAACAATGAAACAATTAGAAGAATCAGGAATAGAATGTATCGCCATCGATGAGGTGACAGGCTTTCCTGAAATTTTAGATGGTAGAGTTAAAACTTTACATCCTAATGTCCATGGTGGTTTATTATTTAGAAGAGATGTTGAAAAACATGTTGAAACTGTTAAACAAATGAACATTGCACCTATTGATTTAGTATGTGTTAATTTATATGAATTTGAAAAAGCTTTAAAAGCAGGTAAACCTATTGAAGATATGATTGAAAACATTGATATTGGTGGACCTTCGATGATTCGTTCAGCAGCTAAAAATTTTAAAGATGTTTTAATCGTTACAGATCCTAGTGATTATCAAAATGTTATTGAAACTTTAAAAGAAGAAAAAGATGATTATAATTTTAGATTAAATCTCGCTTATAAAGCATTTAGTTTAACAGGTAGTTATGATGCAATGATTTCTCGTTACTTTGCTTCAATCGTAGGTGATGATTTCCCTGAAATTTTAAACATTTCACTTAAAAAGACTGAACATTTAAGATATGGTGAAAATTCGCAACAAAGAGCAAATGCCTATGTTGATCCATTTGTTCAACATTCATTATTAGATTATGAACAATTAAACGGAAAAGAAATTTCATTTAATAACGTAAATGATTTATACGGTGCTGTAGCACTTGTTAGAGAATTTGAAGATCAAATCGTCACTGCGGCTATTAAACATTCAACGCCTTGTGGGGTAGCCATCGGTCAAACTGGTTATGAGTCTTATAAAAAAGCATATGAAGCAGATCCTCAATCAATTTTTGGTGGAATTATAGCAGTGAATTATAAAATCGATAAAGAAACTGCATTAGAAATGAAAAAAACTTTCTTAGAAATAATCGCTGCTCCTGATTATGATGATGAAGCATTAGAAGTATTAAAGAAAAAGAAAAACTTACGTATTTTAAAATTGAAAAATTTATCTGTCAGAGAAGCTAAATATGATATTAAATATTTAGAAGGTAAAGTTTTAGTTCAGGATATTAATGATAAAATGATTAAAGAAATGCAAGTCGTGACTCAAAAAGCACCAACTAAAGAACAATTAACAGATATGGAATTTGGAATGAAAGTCGTTAAATTTGTAAAATCTAATGCAATTTGTATCGTTAAAAACGGTGTCACTCTAGCGATTGGTGGAGGACAAACTTCACGTGTATGGGCATTAGAAAATGCAATTCATAATAATCCTGATAAAGATTTCAACAATTCAGTTTTAGCCAGTGATGCATTTTTCCCATTTGCTGATTGTGTTGAAACTGCATATAAAGCAGGTATTAGTGCAATTATCCAACCTGGAGGAAGCGTAAGAGATCAAGATTCAATTGATTTTTGTAATGAACACGATATTCCAATGGTATTTAATGGATATAGACACTTTAGACATTAGGAGGCAAGTATGAAAGTATTAATCATTGGTGGTGGCGGTCGTGAACATGCGATTGCTTATGCGTTACATAAAAGCCCAAAGGTAACTGAAATTCATGCAATTCCGGGTAATCCTGGAATTGCTTCTATTGGAATTTGTCATCAAGGCAGTGTAACAGATAAAGAAATGATCATTAAATTTGTAAAAGAGAATCATATCGACTTTACAGTTATCGGACCGGAAGATCCATTATGTTGTGGTTTAGCAGATGATTTAGAAGCAAATGGGTGTGCTGTTTTTGGACCTCAAAAATTAGCCGCATCTTTAGAAGGAAGTAAAGCATTCTCTAAAGATTTTATGATAAGACATCACATTCCTACTGCTAATTATAAAGAAGTCAACAGTTTTGATGAAGCGATTGAAGCTTTAAAAATGTTTACTTATCCGTTAGTTATTAAAGCAGATGGACTTGCAGCTGGTAAAGGAGTTGTCATTTGTGAAAATGAAACAGTTGCTAAAGAAACATTAAAAACAATGATGCTTGATAAATCATTAGGAAATGCCGGAAATAAAGTGGTACTAGAAGAATTTTTAACCGGATTTGAATGTTCGTTACTATGTTTTACTGATGGTAAAACAATTGTACCGATGGTTTATGCAAAAGATCATAAACAAATTTATGATGGTAATAAAGGACCTAATACTGGTGGAATGGGAACTGTATCTCCTAATCCATTTATGGTTGAAGGGATGGAAGAAACAATCAAAACAACTATTTTAGAACCATTTATGAAAGGTCTTGAAGCAGATCAAATGGATTATCGAGGAGTTGTATTTATTGGTTTAATGATTGAAAATAATAAAGCGAAAGTGTTAGAATTTAATGTACGTTTTGGTGATCCAGAAACACAATCGATTTTACTTCGTTTAGATACAGATTTATTTGAAATTATGGAAGCCGTATCTAAATATCAATTAGATCAAGTTGAAGTGAAATGGAAAAAAGAATTTGCTACTTGTTTAGTGTTAGCTTCTAAAGGTTATCCGGGAAGTTATGTTAAAGGTTTAGAAATTCATAACTTAGATCAAGTCAGTGATGATATTGTTATTTTCCATGCCGGAACTGCGTTTAATGACGAAGGAAAAATCGTTACAAATGGTGGACGTGTATTAAATATTTGTGCTTTAGGAGATTCGTTAGAACAAACTCGTCAAAAAGTGTATGAAGCAGCTAATATTATTGATTTTGAAGGTAAATATTATCGCAAAGATATTGGTCTAATATAAGAGAGGTAACTATGAAAGTATATCGAGTATATGTAGAAAAAAGAAAAGAAGAAGCTGTTGAAGCAAAAGAAATTCAACATCGTTTAAAAGAAGAATTAGGTTTAACAAATATTGAAACATTAAGCATTCTTAACCGTTATGATGTTCAAGGCGTAAGTGAGGAAACTTTAAATCAAGCCATTCCAACAATTTTATCTGAACCAATGGTAGATGATGTTTATTTAGAAGATTATACAAATGAAAATGCAAAAATATTTGCAATTGAATATTTACCAGGTCAATATGACCAACGTGCAGATTCAACTAAACAATGTTTTGAACTTTTAACTGGAGAAACATCTGTAAAAGTGAAATGTGCAAGGGTTTTTGTATTAACTGGAAACATCAGTGAAGAAGATTTAACTAAAATTCAACACTATTTAATCAATCCTGTCGATCAAAGAATTGCTTCATTAGATAAATTTGAAAATTTAGAAGATGAAGTGACAAGTGTTGCAAGTGTACCGGTGATTGAAGGATTTAATGAATTGGACAAACAAGGATTAGAAGACTTTGTCGTAAGTCAAGGTTTAGCAATGAATTATGATGATTTAAAAGTCACTCAAGATTATTTCATTTCTAAAAAACGTAATCCTACTGAAACAGAAATTAAAGTTTTAGATACTTATTGGTCAGATCACTGTCGTCATACAACTTTTAGTACTGTATTAACTGGAATTGAAATTGAAGAAGGACGTTTTAAAGAAATTTTAGCTAAAGATATTGAATCTTATAAAGCAAGTCGTCATTATGTTTATGGAATTGAAACAACTCGTCCGATGACATTAATGGATTTAGCGACGATTTCAATGAAAGAACTAAGAAAAAATGGAATGCTTGATGATTTGGAAGTTTCTGAAGAAATTAATGCGTGTTCAGTTGAGATAACTGTGAAAACTAACCAGGGTGAAGAACAATGGTTATTAATGTTTAAAAATGAAACACATAACCACCCAACTGAAATTGAACCATTTGGTGGGGCTGCGACTTGTTTAGGTGGTGCTATTCGTGATCCATTATCAGGACGTGCCTATGTTTATCAATCAATGCGTATCACCGGAGCAGGTGATCCACGTGTTGCAATTGAAGATACTATGAAAGGTAAATTACCTCAAAGTAAAATTTGTCGTGAAGCAGCACATGGTTTTTCTTCTTATGGAAATCAAATCGGTTTAACGACTGGTTATGTTCATGAAATCTATGATGAAGGTTATATTGCTAAACGTATGGAACTTGGAGCAGTTGTTGCAGCTGCACCAAAAGAACAAGTTATTCGTGATATTCCTGAACCTGGACAAATTGTTTTATTAATCGGTGGACGTACTGGTCGTGATGGTGTCGGTGGTGCGACTGGTTCATCTAAATCTCACGATATAAAATCAATTGAAACAGCAGGAGCGGAAGTTCAAAAAGGAAATCCTGTTGAAGAAAGAAAAATTCAACGTCTATTTAGAAATGCAGAAGTTTCTAAAAAAATTGTTAGATGTAATGACTTTGGAGCTGGAGGGGTATGTGTAGCTGTAGGTGAATTAGCCCCAGGACTTGAAATTGAATTAGATAATGTTCTAAAAAAATATGAAGGTTTAACAGGAACAGAATTAGCTGTTTCTGAATCACAAGAAAGAATGGCTATTGTCATTAAAAAAGAAGATGAAGCCTTTATTAAAGAAGCGTGTGCTTTAGAAAACTTAGAAGTGGTTCAAGTGGCAACTGTTACTGAAAAACCAAGTTTAGTGATGCATCATAATGGGCAAACTATTGTTGATATTGATCGCGAGTTTTTAGATGCGGCTGGTGCTAAACGTTATCAAGATGTTAAAATTACATTACCAGATTTTAACAATACACCTTTTAATCGTGAAAATCACGGAAGTTTTGTAGCTACAACTAAGGAAGTGTTATCAGACTTAGCAGTAGCATCACAAAAAGGATTGGTTGAACGTTTTGACTCATCAATTGGAAATGGAACAGTATTATCTCCTTATGGTGGGAAAACATTAAGAACTGAAACAGAAGGAATGGCAGCTTTAATTCCGGTTTTAGGTAAAGAAACAACGACTGCTTCACTTATGAGTTATGGTTATGATCCTAAAATTTCTACATGGTCACCATATCATGGGGCAATTTATGCAGTTGTTGAATCTGTCGCTAAAATTGTGGCAATGGGTGGTGATTATCATAAAATTAGATTTAGTTTCCAAGAATATTTTGAAAAATTATTAAATGAACCTACTCGTTGGGGTAAACCAATGGCAGCTTTATTAGGTGCTTTTACTGCCCAAAAAGAGCTTAACTTACCTTCAATTGGAGGGAAAGATAGTATGTCTGGTTCATTTGAAGACATCAGTGTTCCACCTACATTAGTTTCTTTTGCTATCGTATCACAAGATGTTGAAAAAGTAATGACTCCTGAATTAAAAGCGAGTGGACATATTTTAGTAGAAGTTCAATTAGTTAAAGACGAATTCCATTTATTTGATTTTAAACAAATGCAATTACAATTTGATCAAGTCGCTAAATTAATGGAGGAAAGCAAAGTTTATAGTGCTTATACAGTTAAATCAGGTGGTTTAATTGAAGCAGTAAGTAAAATGGCTTTTGGAAATAATATCGGAGTACAATTTGACACGACTTTAACATTAGAAGACTTAACAGCCAATAATTATGGTAATATTGTCATTGAAGTTGAAAATGAAGATGTTGTTAAGGGGTTGGAAAATGTACGTGTGGTTGCCACTACTGTAGATCATGCTGTGTTATCTTATAAAGAAGAAAGTATTTCATTAGATGAAGCTTATCAAGCAAATATTGAAGTGTTAGATAAGGTTTATCCAACAACACAAAAAGCTTCAACATCTCAAATGATTATTAAAGATTGTCATGAAAGAAGTGCTTTAAAAGCAAAAGTAATCGTTGAAACACCAAAAGTAGTGATTCCAGTATTCCCAGGAACTAACTGTGAATATGATTCAAAACGTGCATTTGAAAAAGCAGGAGCAGAAGTTGAATTAGTCATTGTACGTAATAAAACTGCAGATGATATTAAAAACTCTATTGATGATTTAGAAACTGCCATTAAAACTGCAAATATCGTCATGATTCCAGGAGGTTTTTCTGCTGGTGATGAACCAGAGGGTTCTGGTAAATTTATTGCGACAGTTTTAAGAAATCCTCGTTTAAAAGCAGCTATTACTGATTTATTAGAAAACAGAGACGGTTTAATGATTGGTATTTGTAATGGATTCCAAGCGTTAATTAAATTAGGATTATTACCATATGGTAAAATTCAAGAATTAACAAAAGATGATGCAACTTTAACTTTCAACACAATTGGTCGCCATTTATCACAAATGGTAAACACTCGTATTTCAAGTGTAAAATCACCATGGCTTGCTAATGTTAATGTGGGTGATATTCATACAGTCCCAATTTCTCATGGAGAAGGACGTTTCATCGCTCCTCAACATGTGATTGAAGAATTATTTGAAAATGGACAAGTATTTACACAATATGTTGACGAAAATAATCAACCAACAATGGTTTCACCATTCAATCCAAATGGCTCAATGTGTGCGATTGAAGGAATTATCTCAAAAGATGGTCGTGTGATTGGAAAAATGGCACATAGTGAACGTCAAGGTGAAAATCGTTTCAAAAATATTTACGGTGAAATGGACCAATTAATTTTTGAAGCTGGTGTAAAATATTTTAAAGGTGGAAATTAGAATGCAAAGACAAGAATTTGAAAGTTTAACGTTATGTCCATTAGATGGACGATATTCAGGAATCAAAGATGCTCTTGGAGAATATTTTTCTGAATATGCATTAGTAAAATATCGTGTGTTTGTTGAAATTCAATGGTTAAAATTTTTAATTGAAAATGTAGAAAGTGATGTACTGGCTCAGTTTGATCGCCAAAATATGTCTCAAATTGAAGCAATTAGTCATCAATTTAACTACGATTCATTTAAACGCATTAAAGAAATTGAGAGTGTGACACGTCATGATGTTAAAGCAGTAGAATATTTTATTGATGAAAAAATTAAAGAATTAGGCTATGATTATTTACAAAGTTTTGTCCATATCGGGTGTACTTCTGAAGATATTAATAATACTTCTTATGCATGTATGTTAAGAGATGGTTTAAATAATGTATGGCTTAAAAAAGCTAAACAATTTGCTTCAACTATCGATGATTGGGCAATAAAACATCAAAGTGATGCCATGCTTGCACATACTCATGGACAACCTGCAACCCCAACAACAATTGGTAAAGAGTTCAAAGTTTATGCTTATCGTTTATTATCAAGTATTGAAAATATTGAAAACGTTAAAATTAAAGCAAAATTTAATGGTGCCACCGGAAATTATAGTGCCATTTTAACAGCTTTTAAAAATGTTGATTGGCAAGTTTATGCAAAAAAATTTGTGGAGGAATATCTTGGTCTAAGCTTTAATCCATTGACAACACAAATCGAAAGTCATGATTATACTTGTCATATCTTAGATGGAATTCGTCATTTTAATAATATTTTAGCGGATTTTGATGTGGATATGTGGTTATATATTTCAATGGAATATTTTAAACAAATTCCTGTTAAAGGTGAAGTGGGAAGTAGTACAATGCCACATAAAGTTAATCCGATTCGTTTTGAAAACAGTGAGGCAAATGTCGATATGTCAAATCATATTTGTGTGGCATTATCTAATAAATTGCCAAAATCTCGAATGCAAAGAGATTTATCAGATTCATCAAGTCAACGTAATTTAGGATTAGCATTTGGATATTCATTACAAGCCATTAACGAAACAATGAATGGGTTAGAAAAATGTGTGGTTAACACAGACAAACTTGCCAGTGATTTAAATGAAAAATGGGAAGTCTTAGCTGAACCTATTCAAACAATGTTAAGAAAATACGGTATCCAAGATGCCTATGATACACTTAAAGAACTTACAAGAGGTAAAAATATTTCTAAAGAAGATATTTTACAATTTGCGTCAAGTTTAGAAGTGTTAAGTGAAGAGGATCGTCAAACATTAATTGAAATGACACCTGCTTCATATATTGGATTGGCTGATGTTTTAGCAAACATAAAGTTATAGTCAAAAAAGTCTACACTTTCGTGTAGACTTTTTGTTTAAGCATCTCTATTGACAATTAAAAAAGGTGATGTTACGATAATTACACAACCCCAGTAGGGGAGGGGTGGAAAGGAGTATTATGAAAACAAAATTTAATGTTACCGGAATGACTTGTAGTGCTTGCACTGCTCATGTTGAAAATAGTGTATGTAAAGTAGAAGGTGTTAAAAATGTTGAAGTGAGTTTACTTACTAATTCAATGAATGTTGAATTTGATGAAAGTAAAACCAAAGTGGAAGATATTATTAACGCAGTCAAAAGTGGGGGGTATGGTGCCTCTTTATTTAACCAAAAAACAGAGATTAAAGAAGTTAAAGATGATTTAAAAGAAATGAAACAACGTGTTATTTATTCTTTTATTTTTATGATATTACTTATGTATGTTTCAATGTCAACGATGTTTAATTATCCAATTCCATCTTTTTTAAAAGGCGCGGAAAATGTTATTGTCTTTACCTTAACACAATTATTATTATCATTACCTATTGTTTATTTAAATCGTTCGTATTTTATTAAAGGGTTTAAATCACTATGGAAATTACACCCTAATATGGACTCATTAATTGCGATTGGTTCAAGTGCTTCATTAATTTATAGTATTATTGTTTTTTATCAAATGGCTTATGATGTAACTCGTTATGATCTTGGCCATATGCATCATTATATGCATGATTTATATTTTGAATCTGCAGTAATGATTTTAACTTTAATAACTTTTGGCAAATATTTAGAAGCACGTTCTAAGAAAAAAACAACTGATGCGATTAGTAAATTGATTGATTTATCACCTAAAAAAGCAACAATGATGAAAGACGGTCAAGAAATGGAAGTAAATGTGGAAGATTTAATGATTGGTGATTTAGTGGTGGTTAAACCGGGTGAAAGTATTGCTGTTGATGGAATAATCGTTGAAGGACATAGTTATGTTGATGAATCGATGCTTACTGGAGAAAGTATGCCGGTTGAAAAAAATGTCAATGATAAAGTCATTGGAGCAACTATGAATAATCAAGGAACTTTTATTTTTAAAGTGACTTCAACTAATGAAAATTCCACTTTATCAAAGATTATTGCTTTAGTTGAAGAAGCGGGGAGTTCAAAAGCTCCAATGGCTTCTCTTGCAGATAAAGTAGCTTCGATATTTGTACCATCAGTGATGTTAATTGCGACTGTGGCATTTATCATTTGGTTAATTGTTTCAAAAAATTTTAGTTTTGCTTTATCAATTGGAATTGCGGTATTAGTGATTTCTTGTCCATGTGCATTAGGTTTAGCAACACCTGTTGCGATTATGGTGGGAACCGGTAAAGGGGCAGAAAACGGTATTTTAGTTAGAAATGCAACTGGTTTAGAAAATGCTAATAAAATTAATTGTGTGGTATTAGATAAAACAGGAACAATTACAGAAGGAAAACCAAAATTAAATCAAATTATTTCTAACGAATTAGATGAGAATCAGTTATTACAACTTGCTGCTTCATTAGAAGCTAATTCGTCACACCCAATTGCTTTAGCTTTTAAAGAGTCATTAAACGACAAAAACTTATCATTATTGAAATTTGAAAACTTTGAAAATAAAAGTGGTTTTGGGATTATAGGAGATTATGATCACAACCATTATGCCATAGGTAATTTAAAATTAATGAATGAATTAAATATTGATGTCAGTGATTATGAAAATGAAGCGTTGAGAATTTCAAAATTAGGACATACTATTATGTATATCTCTAAAGATCAAAAAATCATTGGATTAATTAGTGTATTTGATCATGTTAAAGAAAGTAGTAAAACAGCCATTTCATTATTACATGATCATAAAATTAAAGTAGTGATGTTAACCGGTGATTTAAAAACTACAGCATATGCTTTAAAAGATGAATTACAATTAGATGAAATTATTGCGGAAGTGTTACCTCAAGATAAAGAACAAAAAATCAGAGAGTTACAAAATCATGGATATTTTGTAGCTATGGTAGGTGATGGTATTAATGATGCGCCTGCTTTAACTAAAGCAGACGTAGGTATTGCTATCGGGGCAGGAAGTGATATTGCAATTGATTCTGCCGATATTATTTTAATGAAGGATAATTTAATCGATGTTGTGACATCAATTGATTTATCACATAAAGTTGTTAAAAATATTAAAGAAAATTTATTTTGGGCATTTTTCTATAATTGTATCGGTATTCCATTGGCAGCAGGTTTGTTATATCCGATGTTTGGGTTAAAACTTAATCCAATGTTTGGTGCTTTAGCAATGAGTTTGTCTTCTGTATGTGTAGTTGCTAATGCATTAAGATTAAGAAAATTTAAGCCAAAGTATTTTACAAATAAAAAAAATACAAGTATAATCAAAGAAAGAAAAGAGGTTAGTAAAATGGAAAAAACAGTATTAATTGAGGGTATGATGTGTGCACATTGTAAAGCGAGAGTTGAAGAAGCGTTAAATAAAATTGAAGGAGTTAAAGCAACTGTTGATTTAGAAAATAAATGCGCAAAGTTAGAAAGTGAAAATGCAATTGATGAACAAGCAATCATTGATGCAATTACTAATGTGGGATATACATTTAAAGGATTTGAATAATGAAAGGTGATAAACAAAAAACAACCCAACTTTTAAAAACGGCTAAAGGTCAAATTGAAGGGGTGTTAAAAATGATTGAAGATGATCGTTATTGTATTGATATTTCTAATCAATTGTTGGCGATTTTATCTTTAATTCAAAAAGCAAATAAAGAAGTGATTAAAGGACATATGCTCGGCTGTGTAAAGGAAGCAATTGAAAGTGAAAACAGCGAAGCTAAGATCAATGAAATTTTAGATTTAATTGATAAGATGTCTCGCTAAAAGTAGTTAGACAATAAATTAGTAGAACTCCGCTAAAAAAAATGATATAATAATATCACTATGAGGGGGGATTAGATGAACGTTAACAGTATTAGACGTCGTGCGATAGAATTAAGTCGTCATAATTTTCGTTTGCTAGTCCCTTCTTTTTATTTAATTAATTGTGTGACATTAATTGCTCAATATTCAAGTAGTGGATTAATTATGATTGCAATAGAATTGTTACTTGTAACTTTAGTTCATGGTTTTATTTATATGTCTTTAATTTTAATTCATGAAAAAAGAAATGATTTTAGTATTAATGAAATATTTATTGGTATATTTCATTTTGCAAAATATTTTCCTTCATATATTGTTAGAAAACTTCTAATTTTAATTCCTACTTTTGTATTGTTAGTTCCGATGTTTTTGGAAGTAACAAGGTTAAATAATATTCCTTTATATACTGTTATTGATCAATTTGTTTATTTATTTTTATCTAAAACAGTTCGTTATGATTTTTTTGCTATAATTGGAATTCAAAATATTTCTTTTGTCATGGTTATATTTTTAGTTTTAGCTCTAGTAGTTGGGGGTTATTTAAGTGGTTTATTTTTGTTGGTTCCATATATTGTAGAAGATTATGATTATGCATGGAATGAAGCACTTATTAAATCAACACGAATGATGAATGGTCATGTTAAAGATTTTATAAAATTATTAGTTTTATTGATACCATATTATTTAATTCATTTAGTTGTAACTTTTATATTATCGCAGTTTTGTTTTGCCATTCCATATATTGGTTTTTCTTTATATTTGATTTTGTCAATGTTGTCGATTATTATCTTTTGGCAAATTCCGTTTTACCAATCTATTGCTATTTTTTATTTGGAAGTAAGAAATGAAGAAATTATAAAACACCCACATGAATTATTTAAAATTTAGTGAAGGAGTGAAACTCCTTTTTTAGTTTGCAGTTGATTTTTTATACTGGCTCTAGTATAATTTTAAAGGTTTGAAAAGAAAAGGGAGATGAATATGAGAGAAAATTATGATGTGATTATAGTAGGAGCTGGGCCTGCTGGAATTATGGCGAGTTATGAATTATATTTAAAAAGTCCTGATTTAAAGGTGCTTTTAATTGATAAAGGGCATGATGTTGCGAATCGTCATTGCCCAATTAAAGATAAACGCATTAAAGCGTGTCCTATTATTAAAGATCATGAACCGGGATGTTTACCAGCTTGCTCTATTACTTCTGGTTTTGGTGGCGCAGGGGCATATAGCGATGGTAAATTCAATATCACAAGTGAATTTGGCGGTTGGTTAACTGATTATTTAGACGAACAAGAAGTTATTAAAGCTATTGAATATGTAGATGGTTTGTATTTACGTCACGGAGCAACTTTAGAAATTACCGATCCAACGACTGATAAGGTCAAAGAGATCGAACATCGAGGGTATGCAGTTGGGTTAAAATTATTGCGTGCTAAAGTTCGTCATTTAGGAACAGAAGAAAATATTCGTATAATGAGTGCAATGTCAGAAGAATTAAAACAACACATAGATCTTCAATTTAAAACAGCAGTTAAAGATATTTTGGTTGAAGCAGGTACAGTTAAAGGGATTGAACTTGAAAACGGAACAAAAATCAGTGCTTCTAAAGTTGTATTGGCACCTGGACGTGATGGATCTGCTTGGCTTACTAAAATATTAAAAAATCATGGTATTAATTTATATAATAACCAAGTAGATATTGGGGTACGCGTAGAAACAAGTAATATTGTAATGGAAGAAATTAATAAACACTTATATGAAGGAAAGTTTGTTTATAATACAACAGTTGGAACGAAAGTCAGAACTTTTTGTTCAAATCCGTCTGGTCATGTAGTCATTGAAAATCATTCAGGAACAATGTTAGCTAATGGTCATGCATATCATGATCCTAAATTAGGAAGTCAAAATACAAACTTTGCGTTATTAGTTTCACATACATTCTCAGAGCCTTTTAATGAACCTAATGAATTTGCTCATGAAGTGAGTCAACTTGCAAATAAACTTTCTAATGGAAGTATTATTGTACAACGTTATGGAGATATTAAAAAAGGTCGTCGTACAACTGAAAAACGTTTAAAAGAGGGATATACTAATCCTACTTTAAAAGAAGCTGTACCTGGTGATTTAGGTTTAGTATTGCCTTATAATACAATGAAATCAATTATTGAAATGATTGAAGTTTTAGATCATGTAACACCGGGAATTGCAAATGAGCATACTTTACTTTATGGTGTTGAAGCTAAATTCTATTCAGCAAGACCAAAGGTTAAAGAAGGATTTGAAAGCGAAATCAAAGGCTTATATATGGCAGGCGATGGAGCCGGATTAACACGTGGTTTAGCACAAGCAGGAGCAAATGGTATTTT
Organism: Erysipelotrichaceae bacterium; assembly: GCA_018365815.1. Classification (GTDB taxonomy): domain Bacteria; phylum Bacillota_I; class Bacilli_A; order Erysipelotrichales; family Coprobacillaceae; genus Beduini. The sequence goes on along the minus strand of JAGZJH010000024.1, from coordinate 9,050 downwards.
AGTTTCAAGACATATTATTGAACAATTCAAAAATAAATAAAATATTGACATGATTTAAGTAAAACAATTTTACTTCATACTGATTATTTAAAATAGGAGATTACGAATATTATTTGTGAAATTTAATAATATTTGAAGTCTCCTTTATAATATTAAAGAATTCCACTGTATATTTTTAGGAGAGTGAAAATATTGAACAAGAAGATTGATGTGTATCAAAAAATAGCGTTATTAACTGCTAGTTTAGGATGGATTATTATTTTATGGTCTTTTATTGTATCTCCTAGTGATTTTCAAAATTTTCAAGTCGATAAATCGTTTCGTGTAAATCCTGATAAAATCCATAAAATTGATGGGCAAACTAGCGAATATATTTTTGAGTTTGATTTTAATCAAGAGAGTAATAATTGTTTATATTTTATGTCAGATTTACAATAAATACGGATATATCAAGATGAAGAATTGGTTTATAATGTAGGAAATAGATGAACCCTTATTGGAACAACACTCGAAAAATTATTTCATTTTATCGAAATTCCATCAAAAAAAGTACATTTAAAGTAATTTTCCAAGCTAATGATAAAAATAAATTGATTGATGTACCTGATTTTTGGGTGGGGGATTGTAAGTCCATCTTTCAAGAAAAGTTAGTCGAAGCACTTCCTTATGTAGCTGTTTATTCAATTATATTTTTATGTGGTTTAGCTTTATGTTTATATTGGTTTGTGGTTCGAACTGAATTGAATGATGATAAGAGGGGATTGTATTTTTCTTTATTACTAATTGCCACTGGACTTTGGTTTATTAGAGGTAGTGATTTTATGAAAATTTTGCATTCTAATAATATTGCCATTTATTTTATGGAATATATTTTATTTTTCCAAATCCCATACTTATTATTCGCTTTTTCAACACACTATTTTCAAATAACTTGTAAAATGTGGATAAAAAAATCTCGTTTCCATCGTTTCTATTTCTAATATATTAATATGCACTGCCTTACATCTATTAGGAATCAAAGAATTTAGGGAAACAATATTTTTAGCACATATTTTATTAATTGTAGATTATATAATAATGATTTATTGTATGGTTGTATTGCAAAAAAAACACAAATTTGATTATAAAATAAGCCTTACTTTATTTCTGTTAGTTATTGTTATAATTTCTGCTATAATAGCTTATTTAAGCTTTTATGGCAATGCTACTAGCTCGCATAAAAGAGGTGGAATCGCATTAATGCTTTTTATGTTTGCAATTTCTATTGGTGTTTTTAAAGATCTATCATTACAACTCAAGGAAGGACGAGAAAAAATCATCAATAAAAAGTTAGCAATCACTGATTTATTAACGGGATTAGGAAATCAAAACGCATATGAAATGTGGATAGATGAGCATCGAGAAAGTTTTCAAATATGGGTGTGTATTATGCGATTTAAATAATTTAAAATATTATAATGATAATTAAGGGTATGAAATAGGTGATGAATATATTATTCCAGCTGCTAAAATTTTAATAGAAGTATTTGCAAAGGTAGGAACTTGTTATAGAATTGGTGGCGATGTGTTTATTATTATTTTTGAAAACTTTGATTTAGAAAATATTGACGAATATTTTAATAAAGTCGAACGTATGCAAAAAAATATAATCAAAAATCATCTTCTGTAGTGATGCTAATTGCTTATGGTTATGCAAAAGCAAAGGAAAATGATGACTTGATTACAAATGTCATTGAATGTGCGGATAGTCTAATGTATAAACATAAAATGGCTATAAAGTCATAAAAATAAATGAATATTGATTGTTGTTAATTAAAAAGGACGCTAATGAAATGAACCCCGTTATTTGGACACCCAAATAATGGAGGTTCATTTTTATTATGGCGAAACTTACAAGAGAACAAAAAATAGAATTATACAAGAAACGAAAACAAGGAGCAACTTTATCATCATTATCCAAAGAATATCAAATAAGATCTGATAATATTAACTATTTAGTTAGATTAATAGACAGACATGGGTTTGATGTTTTAAGATCTAACAAAAATAATTATTATTCACCAGAATCAAAATTAGAAATCATTAATAAAGTACTTATTAATAGTCAATCACTAACAAGTACTGCTATTGAATACGGATTGCCAAGCGATGGTCTGTTAGTAAATTGGATTAAACTTTATAAGAAAAACGGTTATAATATAGTGGAGAACAAACGAGGGAGGTCTCCTACTATGAAAAAAGTAACTAATCCAATTAATCCAACTGATAAAGATGCAATTATTAAAGCTAAAGATGAAGAAATATTAAGACTTAAAGCGGAGAATGAATACTTAAAAAAATTGAGAGCTGCGGTTCAAGCAAGGAAGAATCAACAACCGAAGAAAAAGTAACAGTCGTTTTTGAATTGCAGCGTAAATTTCCACTAAGGATTCTTCTTGAAATATCGGGATTAAAACGTTCAACATATTATTATACATTATCTAAAACAAGCAAAGATATAAAAAATGATGAAGTAATGAACGTTATTATCGATATCTTTTATACTCATAAAGAACGTTATGGATATCGTAGAATAACCTTAGAATTAGCAAATAGAGGGTATATAGTTAATCATAAAAAAGTCAAACGATTAATGTCTATAATGGGATTATATGGTAAAACACTAAAAGTAAAATATAAATCATATAAAGGTGATATGAACGGAACAACCAAAAATATCTTACTTACAAAAGTCATTGATACAGAAAATCATAAGACATATTATGAAAGAAATTTTAATACAACTGAATGTAATCAAATTTGGTCTACAGATGTGTCTGAGTTTCAGATAGCAGCAGGAAAACTCTACCTATCTCCTATATTAGATTTACACAATCGAGAAATCGTGTCCTTTAATATTTCAACATCACCAAATTTTGAACAAACAAAAGATATGCTTAACAAAGCATTTATGAAACATAAAAATTTAGAAGGATTGATCTTTCATTCTGATCAAGGTTGGCAATATCAAATGCAGTCTTATCACAAAATATTAGCAGATAAAGGCATTAAACAATCGATGTCTAGAAAAGGAGATTATTTAGATAATTCACCAATGGAAAACTTCTTTGGAAAGATGAAAAACGAAATGTTTTATGGATATGCATATACATAAAACATTAGAACAGCTAAAGATTGCGATAGAAGAATATATCGAGTATTATAATACTCAAAGAATTACAACAAAATTAAAAGGACTGACACCTGTACAATACAGGAATCAATCCTTATTAACTGCTTAGATTAAATTTAATTTAGTGTCCAATAAATTGGGTTCACTTCATAAACATCCTTTTTTATATTGAAGTTTAATAAATATATATAACTAATATTAATTAAGGTGACAATCTTTAATATATTTTTCATAATCATAATAACTAAAATTAAGATCTACGTCACCATCGATACCATAAACTTTACCATAACATGAATATTGCCATAAACCATATTCAAAATCATCTGTTGGCATGACATTATAATTGGCTAACCATAAATCGTATTGTTTTATTTGTTCTAAATTCATGCGACTTAAAAAATTGGGATTAGTATATAAACCTACATAATAACCTTCTTTTTTTAACCGTTCACAAAATGTCGAAGCAATTGCAGTTAACGTTTCTTGGTCTAAATCATTCATACATTCATCTTCCATATCATAAAATATAGGATAGTCTATTTTTTTATTTTTTAAAAGATGCAATACAAACTCTGCTTCTTTAGTAGCCTCATCAATTGTAGTTGCATAACTGTAATGATAGATGCCTACTTTAATACCGTTTTCTTTAGCATGATGGTAATTTTGTTCGAAATAGGCATCTGTTTGGTTTGCATAATCACTCCAACCATAACTACTTCTAATGATTGCAAATTCAATGCTGCTATCAGCAACCTTTTTCCAATCAATCGATTGTTGATGTTCACTGACATCAATCCCTAAAGTTAAACGTTCATACTCATGACTTTCTAAACTATAAAGTGGGGTGATGACTTTTTGATGTTGATATTGTTTATAAACAAAAAATATAATAATCGATAATGCAATGATTAGAACGCCTATAAATGCAATTGTTTCTTTTTGCTTTAATTTATCCATAACAGTCTCCTATCTCTATCCATGTATCTATATTTTAGCATAAATTAAGATATTTGTATTATTTTGTCAGTGTTTTTCTTAAACAATTTATGTTAAAATAAAGAAAAAGAAAAGGAGGTTTTTTTATGAACATAGCATTAATTGCACATGATTGTAAAAAAGAAGAAATGATTGAATTTACTAAGAAATACGCACCAATTTTAAAGACACACCAATTATACGCCACAGGAACGACCGGGTTGAAAATTATGGAAAATACAGATTTAAAAGTGACTCGTTTTTTATCTGGACCTTATGGTGGAGATCAACAAATCGGTGCAATGGTGGCTACTTCAAAAATGGATTTGGTCATCTTTTTTAGGGATCCTTTAACGGCTCAACCACATGAACCTGACGTTTCTGCTTTAATGAGATTATGTGATGTTCACAATGTACCATTAGCATCAAATATCAATGCGGCAAAAATTATGATAGAAGGTATTAAATGAAAATTGTAGTTGCAATCGATTCATTTAAAGGTAGTATTTCTTCAATTGAAGCAGGAAATGCTATTAAAAAAGGGATACTCAAACACAATAAAAATCATCAAGTTGTTGTTAAAGGGGTGGCAGATGGTGGCGAAGGGACCGTTCAAACATTAATTGAAAGTTTAAATGGACAATATAAAACAGTTACTATTTGTAATCCTGATGGTATATACCAAGATAGTTATTATGGTATTGTAGAGAATAAGGTGATTATTGAAGTTGCATTAGCCAGTGGGATTATGATGACAAAAAATAAAAATCCTTTAAAAGCCACAAGTTATGGATTAGGTGAAATGATAAAAGATGCTTTAAATAATGGTTATCGTCATTTTATTATTGGGTTAGGAGGTAGTGCGACAAATGATGGCGGTATGGGAATGCTTGAGGCATTGGGGTATCGTTTTTATGATGAGAATCATCAATTATTAAAAGGAAATGGTGAAAATTTAATCAAAATTGCTTATATTGATGAAAGTTGTCGTTTACCGGAATTAAAAGATTGTCATTTCAACATCGCTAGTGATGTCAATGCGATATTATGTGGCCAAAATGGAGCAAGTGTGATATTCGGACCTCAAAAAGGGGCAGATGAATATACGGTTAAACTTTTAGATCAAGGACTTTATCATTATGCTGATGTGATTTGTTGTCAGTTAAAGAAAAAAGATGAACGAAATATTTTAGGAGCGGGGGCTGCTGGAGGGTTAGGTTATTGTTTTAAAACTTTTTTTGATAGTCAAATCACACCCGGTTTATCATTAGTGAATAAAATAACTCATCTTGAAGATGAGTTAAGAGATGCTGATGTCGTATTTACTGGTGAGGGAAGAATAGATTGTCAAACAAAATTAAACAAAGTCCCTTTTGCAATTAGTCAATTAGCCAAAAAATATCATTGTCGTACAATTGCTTTAGCCGGACAAATTGAAAAAGAAGCCTATGAGTTAAATGAATTGGGAATAGATGCTTTGTTTTCAATTATTCAAGGAGTAGTGACATTAGACGAAGCGATGGAGAGTGAAAATACGAAAAGAAATTTAGAAAATACAGCATATCAAATTATGAGTATACTAGGGGGGACGTATGAAAGTTGTAGTAATTGAACCATTAGGAATTGAAGAAGTAGAGTTAAAAAAGATTATTGCGAAAAAATTGCCAAATTGTCAAATCGAACTATTTTCGACTAAAACTACCGACACTTTAGAATTAATCGATAGAGCGAAAGATGCTGAAATAGTTGTTGAAGCAAATTTACCCTTAACAAGACAGTTTATTGAAAATTGTCCCCAATTAAAGATGATTTCAGTAGCATTTACCGGTGTTGATCATATTGATCTTGAAGCGTGTCAGGAACGCGGAATTATGATTTGTAATAGTGTGGGCTATTCAACAGTGGCAGTTGCAGATTTAGTTTTTGGAATGATTATTGAACTTTATCGTCATATCAGTCAATGTGATTTATTAACCCGTCAAGAAAAAACTAAAGAAGGTTTAAGTTTTTATGAATTAGAGGGGAAAACAATCGGAATTATTGGAATGGGAACAATTGGGGAGCGTGTCGCTAAAATTGCTCAAGCTTTTGGAATGAATGTTTTAGGTTATCGTCGTCATCAAGTCGCTGTTGATGGGGTTAAAAATGTAGATCTTGAAACACTTTTAAAACAAAGTGATGTTGTTTCAATTCACACCCCTTTAACAAAAGAAACAACTTGTCTAATTGGTCAAAAGGAGTTATCAATGATGAAACCAACGGCTTTGTTGATTAATACTGCCCGTGGAAAAATTGTAGATAGTTTGGCTTTAAAAAATGCGCTCAATGACAATGTGATTATGGGAGCAGGAATAGATGTGTTTGAAACGGAACCACCAATTTTAAAAAATCATCATTTATTAAATTGTAAAAATGTTATTTTAACGCCACATATTGGTTTTGCGACGCAAGAAGCTTTGGTAAAACGAGCAAATATTGTTTTTGAAAATATAAAAAAATATCTTGAGGGGGAACCTCAAAATATTTGTTAGCTTCTTTTATCAAATTGATGATGACATTTTGGACAAGTGACAGTAATCTTACCATGCCCTAAAGGAACACGTAACATTTGTTTGCATTTAGGGCATTTAAAATATTTATGTGTTTTTTTATCTTGTTGGCGTTGAATAAACTTCATTGCTTTGACTTGATAAGGATATAATTTTGAAGCAAATTTCAAATTTTCTTGGCGTCTAGCGTATATTTTTTTAGAAAATACACGACTTAATTCATAAATCAATAAAGCAAGTGAGACAAAATATAAAAAATCTATTTTTAAAAGTAGTGAAAGCATGGAGAGTATTAAAGACAACATGACTATGAATTGACCTAACAGATCAAATCCATAACGATCGTTTAATATTTTTTTCATGTTAATCCTTCCTTTCTTTAAAGAATTTTAGTTAATTAATATGAATTATAGATGAATTTAAAAAATATTTCAAATCATTTTATAAAGTGTTATAATAAATCCATTAGAGAAAAAGAGGTGTGATGATGGAGAATTTTAAATTGATTGAAACTCAAGATGATGAATTTCCACTTTTGTTGATTATTTTATTTTGTCATTCTAAAGTAAATCAGCGTGAAAAAATAATTGAACGTTTAAATGAAATGAAATATGAAGGAGTTGTTTTAGTAGATAATTTAATGCAAGTAGGAGTAGAAGGACTTCGTTTTTATAAAACCTATTTTAAAGAAACTTTTTTAGATGAAGGTTATCCAGTCACTTTACCCCAAGATTCAATTATGCGAAAATATACTTGTGATTTTTTAAGAGAAAATAATTTAGTTACTGGTTCCAATTTGTCTTTAAGGAAAATAAAGGCAATTAATAATGGTGAAATTATATAATTAAAACGAGGAGGCTCCCTCGTTTATTTTATTAAATTAAACCATGTTTTTTAAAACTATTATAAATCCCACCTTCATCATGAGTATCAGTAATTTCGTCAGCAAGAGCTTTTAATTCTTCTTTTGCATTTCCCATGGCAATACCAATTTTACAATATTCAAGCATTTCAGCGTCGTTCATTCCATCACCAATAGCAATTGTATCTTCTTTTGAAAGCCCTAAATGATTTAATAAATCATTGATTGCGGTTGCTTTATGAACACCCGGAACTGCTAATTCACCACTATCTGGACCAAAAGCAGGAACAGTACAGTGAATGACGTTAAATTCGCCTTCAAATTCCTTTTTGATTGTTTCAAAATCCAATTTTGATTGTAAAAAGCATGCTTTATTAACATCACTACGATATAAATCTGCCCCTTCAATCATTGCCATAATAAAATGATTTGGGTTTTCTTCTTTTTTCTTTCGTGCTTCACTATCGTTATCTATATCACCATACAATAGTAACTCTAAATGATGAACTAAGTTTTTACTTGCATATAAACCACCGTTTGATTCCAAATAAAAATCAACATCATTGGCTTCAAAATAATCAACCAAATGTTTAACGTCATCGTTACTTACACGTTTATGATATAATGTTTCATTACCGATTGTTACAAATCCACCACCTGCACCAATAACGCCATCAAAGCCAACTTCCATAATAAAGTCATAAAGTTCTGCTTGTGAACGTCCAGTACATAAAAAAACATAATGACCATTTTTTCTAGCAGCTCTTACAGCGTCTCTTGCTGAATTCGGAACTAACCCTTCATCATTGCATAAAGTTCCATCAACATCTAAAAATACAATTTTTTTATTCATTTTAAAACCACCTTTTATTATTATAATGACAATATCATATCATATCTTTAAAATAATAAGATGATTTTTCAAAACATAAAAATTAATTTTATTTCGTTTTTTCGTTTATTTATAATGATATTTTGACTGATTTATGAGATAATACAATTTGTTGGAGGGGATATTATGTATAAATGGATTTCAAAGTTAAGTCATTATCTAATTTTATTTCTTTTTATAGGTATGATGATTGGCTTTTATCCTTTCAAAGTATTTATTGCTGGTTTAATCTTTTTAAGTATATTTAGTGAGTTTGTTAAAAAATTACATCATAATAAAGTTAAAAAAGAAGAATTAAAACACCAAAGACATTTAGATGAACAGTCTTTATTATACTTTAATCAAAATGACACTTTAAGGTTAAATGAAAATATTGAGATTCGTTTTAATCATGCGGATGGATTTGATGATTTAGATGTGTATTATAAAAATGAACCATTATGTAAAGTTAAAGAATTTAAAAATCAATTTAAAGAAACTTATCATTATTTTGAAAATGCCTTACTTCATTATGAAGTACCAATTGAAAAAAATATCAAAAAAGAAGATGGAAATAGTATCGACGATAGTTTTTTAAAACAAAGTTTATATAAAATT
>JAGZJH010000070.1 GCA_018365815.1 Erysipelotrichaceae bacterium | reverse complement strand
GTTTATAATCCATAAAAATCTCCTTTATCAATAATCATGCTATTATAAACCTATTTGAGTGCTTCGTATAGTGATAATAAATTGTTATCGGTAGGAAAAATTATGAGATTAGTAGTCATTTTAAATGTCAATCCAGATTCATCCATTCAAACAAAAATTATCGAAAACAGAGAATACACTCGCAATGAATTGAGAGATATTCTCTATAAAAGTTTTTCTAAATTTATTGATGAAATCATATTTTACGATAATTTTGAGAGATTCAAAAAAAGTGTTTTTAATCACCTAGACGATTTTGTGTTAAATTTTGATTTTGGCTATAACAGTCGAATTAGAAACATGAGTGTCCCAGCATTTTGTGAAAATTATAAAATTAAATATTTCAACCCAGACCCATATGTACAAGTTTTATGTCAAGATAAATTTATGACAGAGAAATTTGCAGAAAATTTTGGTATAAAAGTCCCAAAAAGTTTGTTAGTATTTGATCATTCATACACTAAAGAAATTTTAGCGAACTTTGAATATCCAATTATTATTAAACCGAACTATGAATCAGAATCAATAGGAATTACACAAAACTCTATTGTTGAAAATATGGAACAGGCAGATATGGTACTCAAACAATTAATGAAGGACTTTGATGGTATTCTAGTAGAGGAATACATTGAAGGGAGAGAAGTAGCTATTACTATTTTGGAATATGAAGGAGTGTTATTTTTTGAAGAAGTTGAACTTATTTTTCAAGAATATAGTGAATTCAAGTATCGGGCTTATACTTCAGAAATTAAACAAAAAATCGGTGTAGATATCGAAAAAAGTTGCTATTTAAGCGACAAAGATATTATCAACTTAAAGCAACTTTATAAGAACTTGTCTCCAAATAAATTGATACGAGTAGATGGTCGAATAAAAAATGCAGAATTTTATCTAATAGAGATTAATGCTAATCCTGGGTTGTATCCAAAATCTGTTGTACCTAAAACATTCAACATTAATGGCTATACGTACGATGAAATGATACAGACACTCTTTACTCATCATTTAAATTAAGGGGGAGTTTCCACGAAGTTTCATACATTAACTTCATTTTATAATCTGAAAAGTTTTTGATTCGATTATCCGATAGTTTATTATAGTACATTTCGACCTTTTCAGAATTGTACATTCTATAATAATAATGGCAGAGGTTATAATAAATTTTATTAATAAATCTTTTAAAACCTGTCTCGTTTAACAAATCTTCTAATTCATACACAAGCATTTGACAATTAATATCTGATACTTGGTTGCTTAGAATATAGTAAACTAGTAAATTATTATAAATTGCTAGTAAATCATATTGATCATATGCAGTTAACTTAGCATTATTGAGCAGTTCTGGGATAGAGTTATCAATATCATTATTATGGAATTTAATGGTGGCTTCGTTATGAAGAATCATATGGTTGTAAATAAGGCTGTCACCAAAAAAATCTCTTGCTTTATTTAATTGCTCCTCTGCATCATTGATTTTATCATTGACCGCATACAGGTAAGACAAGTAAATAGCGTTTAGACCAGAGAATTCTGCATTTTCTAGACTATAAATTCTACCTGAAATTTCTTCAACTTTCCTTAGTCGTTCAGAAAAGCTACGCTCAAATACATTTGAAATTCTAATTAAATACGGGTAGTACGGATTATCTACTTGCAATTTAATATTTTCAAAGATTGTTTTAGCCTCATCTCTACGTTCTAATTGTATTAAGTTCATTAGTTTAATCAATGATAGTTTGAAAAATTGTGAGCTTTGTTCACTAAAATTCATAATATTTTCCTGAATGTATTTAATGGATTCAGGAAACAATTCACAACGATTTAAAATTAAGGACTTGGCAAATACTATGTCTGCCGTAACTTCTGTTGAAAGATTGATAAACTCTAGTGCCTCATAGTATAAATTTGCATCATAGGCTATTTTAGCTAGCGACAGTGCTAAGGAACTATCTTCCTCAATAAATCTCTGCCTATTTAAATAAAAAATTTCGAAATACTCTTTACGACCTTGTTGTGAATCAAAGTTTAATAAACGTTTCTGTATCTTAGGTAATATTAATTTAATTTGTAAGAAAAATTTTGAACAAATATAGTAATCAACAAGAGTATCTAAATAAACAAATTCATTTGTTTGAGATAGCTTTAAGTTAAGAAATCTGATGAGAATTGAGCCAACAAAGGTTCTCTCTTTTTTGAAATAGGTTTCTTGTCTAATTACTTCTGATACAGAGTTTGATAGAAAAACGAAGTTTTCAACTTGGTCTAATAGCCCTTTTTCAATAAGAAAGTCGATATCTTCTTGGGAAAAAGTTTTATCAGTCTCTAGCATGATTTCTCTTAAATCCGTAAGTGATAATTTTCTCTTTGTGTAAAATACAAAAAGTAAGAATACTAATTGAGTTTGAGAAATATTTTCAATAATCTGGTAAATGCTCTGTAATTTGGAAGCCTTATCTTCCTTCAAACGCTCAGAAAAATCTTTTAGTATTAAGGAGATTTCCGATAAATCTCCTTTTCTTATAGAATCCTGTAAAGTTGTAAAATTAATTTGCTCAGCTTGTAATGCTAACTGATTTGATAAAATATTTATGTATAGTTTAATGTGCTCATCGGAAAGTTTTTCTAATTGATATGTCCTCAATATTATATTACGACTATTTTTAAAACTATTTTCAACTTTTTTATCTGCACACTCAAAAATGAATAGACTTCCTTCAGATTTTTCAATCAATTTATTCAATAAATCGAGTGATTCTTGATCAATTACTGAGGCGTTTGGAAAATTGAAATATAAATTTTCGTGACCTAGTACATATTTTGCGTATTCAAATAGATTCTCAGTTTGAGCTTTTAAAATAAAAGTTTCGTATTCTATAGGCTCAGCTATTAAAGAAGGCAAATTTACTTCAGAGATTATGGATTCTAAGCCATTTTCTTTAGATATCATTCCAATAAAAGCCTGACCAAAAAAAGAAGACATTTTTAATAGTAGTTGCAGGGCCTTTGAACTATTAATTTTTTTAGTATAGAATGCTTTAAAATCAAGATACCCATAGAACTGGCTTACTTTATCTAACTCAATTACAAAACGTCTAAATGTAGAAGAGTTTTCAGTGTCGTCTAAATGAAGAATCTCAATAGGAATTTGTGAAAAATCTTTTATAATTTCTTTTATAAACTCTGACTTCCCTATACCTGAATTCGCTCTAATAATATAAACTTGACTTTTACCTGTTTTTAAATGTTGTTTATATTCATTTTGTATTTTATCTAGTTCATCTCTACGATTTATAAATTCCATATTTTTATTTTCCTACCGATAACAATTTATTATCA
>JAGZJH010000023.1 GCA_018365815.1 Erysipelotrichaceae bacterium | reverse complement strand
CTTTGAAATTCAAGTCATCATAATTAAAGTTAAATTCAAATAAATTGGTTTGTTCATTAAAACGAATGCTGGAAAAAATTGAACGCTTTTTAACGATTGTTTTAAAACTATCTGAATAGTAAATTTCCATATTCGCTTGAAGAATAGGTAAGTATTGTGAAATAAATGCTAAAACATCTTTTTCATTATCTAAATAAAAACAATCGGGTTGTACTTTAAAGTGAGCATTATCAAGTAAATTCATCAATTCTTCTTCTTTTTTGTTTTGACGAACTAATATTTGTTGATTGAGATGAATATGATCATATTGTTTGATGGGATTAAATTCATATTGTCCGTATTTAAATTTAGGAGTTGCGGTAATTTGGAAATTGATTTTGTCTAAATAAAGTGATGCTTCTAAAGGTAACATGATATATTCATTTTTCAAACTTTCCGGAATCTCAATATTTTTAGGTAAATTAGGAATGATTTTTGTAATAAATTCATCTTTGTATTTTCCTTTAAACTCTAAAAAATTAACCTCTTGTTGAATGGCTTTTAAAAAAGGGACATAACGATGACGTGTGTTAGTATCTAAATGATAAATATAATGGTTACTTAAAATATAGTGATAATCACTTGTTAGGGGGATAGTTTGTTTAAAAGAGGCTAAATCTATACGAATACTGTTTTTATGATCGAGAATTCGTAAAGGCGGTTCATATGCTTCATCACTCATATAAACTTCAAGAGTTTGCGAGTCAATTATCATAAAAAATTTCTGGTGTTTCAAGCTATTGATGATTTTTCTAAAATAATGTTCGTCAACGACTAAGTCTTTTGAAGTTTTATAATGGTCGTTGCCTTCGATTTGAATATCCTCTAATACTTTGAAGAAACTTTTTAAACTATGAGGAAGTTGATGGTATTCAGGATTAAGGGTAAATGATTTGCCATATTCTATTTCATAGTTATATTGAAAAGCTTCTAGAAATTCTCTTAAATGACGAATAACATAGAGTTTATCTAATCCGGCTTTTAAATATAATGAATAAGTCGGACGATATAATTCTTTATGACATGTGATATAGATTTCGACTTTTAATTCGCTTTTAATTAAAGAAGTTTCATCATAAGATGAAAAAGCATCAAATACATCATTGATTGTTTTTTCTAAACGAAGAGACTGTTGTTTTGATTCTTCCATTATTAATTGGGCTTGTTTTAAAGTTGCGACAACATGTTCACATGCACCAGTTAAATATTTGGTGTTTTCACAAGAACAATGATGTGAAACAATGTTGTTTTGTTGATTTAAAACAACTTTAGTTTGGTAAACTTGATTATCTTCAACTAAAGCAGTGATTGAATGATCTGTGCTATTGAATTTTAGTTGTTTAACTTTTTGGTTGGCTTGGAGTCGCAAGCCTTTTTCTAATAAAGCCGGACGTGCGGCACTCATATATATTTTACGCTCTGTGATCATGATGTTTCTCCTTTAAATGTATATCGACCAATTTTATAATATTCACCTAAGGGTTCGTTGTTTAAAGCACGTTTAATTTCTTTAATCAATTCTGTTTCTTCATTTTTTGAATAACCTACCACCGCAAATTTGTTATCTACAACAATAAAAGGGGTATTTAACAGATATTCTTCATCATAATTTTCTAATTGTTCAGTAATTTGAATATATCGTTGTTCATTTTCTTCTAAATCTAGATTGTAATATTCGATATTGAAATTATTGTTAAAGGTTTCACGGATTGCTGGTAACGCATTATTTTTAAAAGCATTGCAACTACCACAATCGTCTAAATAAAATAATTGAATTGTGAAAAATGGATATTGTGTGGTTTGTTGGTTTGATTTAGTACAACCAGTAATTATAAAAATCAAACTCAAGCATATAATTTTTTTGATTATTTTACTCATAAAATTCCTCCATTTCTTTATTATAACTGAATTTATTCTAAAATCATAGTATTTATATGTGACATTTGCGCAGACTAATTTTGGTAGGTGAGTATATGAATATTGTGTCACATTTTATTAATAAAATAAGTGAAAAAAATTTAGAGGTGCATAGTTGTTTAATTTATTATCAAAAACAATTGGTTTATGAAAGTTACAGTCAGCCTTATCATCAAAATCAAGCAGTAATGATGTATTCTATATCTAAAACTTTTGTAAGTTTAGCGATAGGATATTTAATCGAAGAAGGAAAATTGACTTTGAAGACGAGAGTTAAAGAATATTTTGATGATTTAGAAGGAATTACGATTAATAAAAAATTGACAATTGAACATTTATTAACCATGCTTTCAGGCACTCATCATGAACAAATGATTATGTTTAGCGATGATTGGATTAAACAATATTTTAGCCAACCTTTCTATTACTTACCAGGAACGCATTTTCATTATAATAGTATGAATTCTTATATTTTAAGTGTAATTATTACAAAAATCACTCATTTAAAATTAGTGGATTATTTAGATTTACATTTATTTCAACCATTAAATATTCCTAAACCAAAATGGGATGAAGATGCTTTAGGATATAATATTGGAGGATGGGGACTATATTTAACGAGTCGTGATTTAATGAAAGTAAGTGTGGCTTTATTAGAGTATCACCCGACATTGCCTTTAAATTATTTACATGAGATGGTTTTAAACCATGCGCAAAGTTTTTCTAAAAATAAGTGTCACTATTATCAAAAAGGTTATGGTTATCATTGTTGGTTAAATGGTGAACAATTAGGGTATCGGATGGACGGTGTTTTTGGACAATTCGCAATTATTGTTCCAAGTCTTGATTTAGTAGTTATTACAACGGCGAATGTAATTTTATCGCATCTTTTATTAGAATGTATTTTTAATGATTTTATTTTATTATTACCTAATAATCCTGTTCAACCCACACATCTACAACTTAAAAATTCATACGATAATTTGCCTTCAATTCAATTTGAACATACAGATTATCATATGTATTATCAATTTAAAAATAATGGGTGTAGTATATTACCCTTGGCAATTATGTTTTTAAAACATATGTCATTAAGTCATGCAAATGGTTTTTCATTTGAATTTTTTGAGCGGTTTTTATATTTAAATTGGCATGAGGGACAAATGGTTCAACGTATTTATGTAAGTTTAACACAATCATTTAAGATGTCTAAACTTAAAATTCAAGATCATTGTTATGACATAATGGCTTTTGGTTATTTTAAAAAAAGTCAATTAAATGTAACGATTTTGTTTTTAGAATTTCCACATACAAGATTTTTGCAATTTGATTTTTTGACACCTAAAAAAATAGTCGTAAAATTTAATGAAACGCCCTCAGTGAATGATTTATTAGAACATTATCATTATTTATTAACTTTTACACCGTTTAGTTCGCTAAATAATTGGGTAGTAGAGCAAGCGTATCATTTAATCAATCCTACTTCTGTTGCATTTAGACAAAAGAAAAAAGGAAGTCATTAAACTTCCTCTACGTTTTCAACGTTATGATAAATTGTATCTACGTCATCACATTCATTTAATAATCGAAGTAAACGGTTAAATAATTCTAAATCTTCTCCTTCAAGTGTAACATATTCTTGAGGGATTGTAGTAATTTCTTCTACATCGAATTCTGCAGTTGGACACGCTTGTTCAATTGCAGTTTTTATTTTATACAAATCAGTTGGCTCACCAGTAATTTCAATACTTCCATCTTCTAATGTTTCAATATCTTTAATCTCAACTTCACCATTAATTAATGCTTCTAAAGTTTGTTCTTCGTCTAATCCCTTAAAAGTTAAAATTGAAATTGTATCATATTGATAACTGACAGATCCACTAGCACCTAATTTTGCTTTTGATTTAGTAAATGCCGGACGTACTTGACTTAATGTACGATTCACATTATCAGTCATACATTCAACAATTACAGTTGAACCCCCAGGACCATATCCCTCATAACGAAGTGTTTCGTAATTTTCAGTTGCACCACTTTTAACTTTATCAATGGCACGTTTAATAACATCAGCAGGAACTTGTGCTTTTTTTGCACGTTCAACAATTCTTCTTAACGCTAAATTGGCATCAGTATCAGGACCCCCGTTTTTAGCGATTAAATAAATTTCTTTTCCATAACGAGAATAAAGTTTAGCTTTTGCTGCAGCAGTTTTTTCCATTGCGGCTTTACGGACTTCATGTGCTCTTCCCATTGTTATCTTCCTTTCTTTTTCTACATTTAATTATTATAACGAATATGACAGTCTTTTTCAATATTAAATTATAATTAGAAGATATGTCTTGCTTTAATATATAGATGCGATATAATATAGGCAATTGTGGAGGCTGGATAATGAAAAAAATATTAATTGTCGGAGGGGGAAGTAGTGGCTTAGTTGCAGCCGCTTCTTTAGCTAAATTAGTACATGAATATGAACTAGACGCCAAAATTATTTTAATTGAACAAAAAGAAAAATTAGGAAAAAAACTACTTGCGACGGGTAATGGTCGTTGTAATATGTCAAATATTAATATGGATATTACTTATTATCACGGACATCATATTTCACTAATTGAAGATTTAATTAAACAATTTGATGTCCAAGATTTTTTTGAAGAAATTGGCTTATGGACTAAAGTCATGGGATCACTTATTTATCCATTTTCAGAACAAGCAAGTAGTGTTGTAAACATTTTAAAACAACAATTAGATTTATATCACGTTGAAGTACATTTAGAAGAAAAAGTGGGTCGTATTATTAAAAATAAATATTTTAATGTTAAAACTAATTTAACAAATTATCAAGTGGATTATGTTGTCTTAGCCACTGGCGCAGATGTAGCAAGTCAATTTGGTAGTGATGGAAGCGGATTTGAACTACTAAAATCATTTCATCATAAAATTTATCCTACTTATCCATCTTTAGTTCAAGTAAAGTGTCAAGATGCAAATTCTAAGTTAAAAGGGGTTAGAATTCATGGAACTTTTAGTTTATATGTGGATGATTGTTTAATGAAAAAAGAAAAGGGTGAAATTTTATTTACAGAAGATGGCCTTTCTGGAATCTCAATTCTACAATTATCAAGATATTTTTATTTATATCCTCATCAAAAGGTTGAAATTTCAATTGATGCACTTGATCAATTTGATGAACAAACATTAAGACACAAATTAAAGAAACTTATTGATTTAAACCCACCTCATTTATTAGAAGGCATTGTTAATCAAAAATATGCTCAGTTTCTTGAAAGTAGGCTACAAGGTCAGTTAAGTTATAAAACTATTTCACAATTAATCAAATTACTCAAAGATTGTAGATTTACAATTACTGGAACAAGAGATAAAAAAAGTGCTCAAGTTGCAAGTGGAGGAGCAAGTTTAGAAATGTTTGATATTGAGACTTTTGAATCAAAAAAAGTTTCAGGATTATATGCTATTGGAGAATTACTTGATGTTGATGGGGATTGTGGTGGTTATAATTTACACTTTGCATTCTTATCAGGAGAGTGTGTAGCGAAGTCAATATTTAATCAATTGTTTGAATGCGAATGTTTTTAAAAGGTTAAAAATAATTGATAAATTGTTTAATTAATGGTAAAAAGAAAGGAGTATGTCAAAACTATTATAAAGTTAAAAAAAGATAACCTATATAATTAATAAAATTGAGTAAACGGTGATAAATACAAAACAGATTTTATTAGTAAATGTAAGTTAAGATTTATATATTAATAGTTTAGATGAAAAATTGTATGTTAAAAATAAACAATGTGAAAGTACGCATTAAAGAGAATAATTATGCCCGTATTATTTCGCAATTGCTTAATATTCGATTAAGTCAAATTGGTGAAGTGAAATTGTTAAAGCGTTCGATTGATGCTAGAAGAAAAGAGGTTCATTATTTATGTTCGTTTGCTTTTGAGTATAAAGGAAATGAGCAATTGTTAAAAGAAAAAAGTAAAATTCCATTAATCCCTTATCTAAAAAAAGAATATCTTGTTCAAAAAGCAGCTCATCAAGATCAAGTAATTGTTGTTGGAAGCGGTCCGGCAGGCTTGTTTTGTGCTTTAAATTTAGCTAAAGCAGGATTGAAGCCGATTTTAATTGAACGAGGAAAAGATGTGGATTCGCGTCAAAAAGATATTGAAAAATTTTGGCAAAAGGGAATATTAAATCCTTCAAGTAATGTTCAATTTGGCGAAGGTGGTGCAGGGACTTTTTCTGATGGAAAATTGACAACAAATATTAAAGACTTTAGAAAAGAATATATTCTTGCAGAATTTGTTAAAGCAGGGGCGCCTAAGGATATTTTATATGAAGCAAAAGCACATATTGGGACAGATTATTTAAGAACAGTGGTTAAAAATATGCGTCAAACAATTATTGATTTAGGTGGTAGTGTCATGTTTGAAACGATATTTGTTGATTTTAAAGTTAAAAATAATCATATTAAATCAATTTTAGTCAAACGTGATCATAAAATATATGAATTGTATTGTGATCATTTAGTTTTAGCCACTGGACATTCTGCTAGGGATACTTATCGCTTATTACATCAAAGAGGAGTTGATATGATAAGAAAACCGTTTTCTGTAGGGGTGAGAATAGAACATCTACAATCATTGATTAATTTAAATCAATATCATCAAGCTGATTTAGATTTAAAAGCTGCTGATTATAAACTAGCTTATCATACTAAAGATAATCGTGGGGTTTATACTTTTTGTATGTGTCCTGGAGGCTATGTTGTTGCTAGTAGCAGTGAAGAAAATGGGGTAGTTACAAATGGAATGAGTGAGTATGCCCGTGATGGTTTAAATGCTAATAGTGCAGTATTAGTTTCTGTCTTACCAACTGATTTTAATAATGATGATTTGTTTGCAGGAATTAAGTTTCAACGTGATTTAGAACAGAAGGCTTTTAATATTACTCAAAAACCTTATTATGCTCCAGTTCAATTAGTAGAAGATTTTTTGAATGATCAAATGTCTAAACAATTTAAAGAAGTAAAACCTACTTATTTACCGGGAACAACTTTTGCGATGTTTAATGAAATTTTTCCATCATTTGTCACTAATAGTTTAAAAGAAGCGTTAATTGATTTTGAACGAAAAATTCCTGGTTTTATTAGTTCTAATGCAGTAATGACCGGCGTGGAAACACGTAGTTCGTCACCTATTAAAATCATGCGAGATGAATTATTTCAAACTAATATTAAAGGAATTTATCCAATTGGAGAGGGAGCCGGAGCTAGTGGGGGAATTACAACATCGGCAATTGATGGAATCAAATGTTCAGAAATTATTATAGAAGGTAAAGTTAGATGAAAGAGATTAAAATACGTAAACAACATAAAAAAAATTTAAATGCCACTCGCAAAATTGCTTTAAGTTTTGCATTGGTGATTTTAACTGGTTCGATTTTGTTATCTTTGCCAATTACAAATAAAGGAGAACCGACAAGTTATTTAAATCATTTATTTATTGCTACCTCTGCAACTTGTGTTACGGGATTAGTACCAGTAGTTCCAGCTGAGCAATATAATTTATTTGGGCAAATTGTAATCATGGCATTAATTCAAATTGGTGGGTTAGGGTTTCTTACTTTTTTATCAATGTTTCTAGTTCATACAAAAAAACTTACATTACAATCTAAATTAACTGTTCAAGAATCTTTAAATATTACCTCTTTAGAAAATTTACCGAGATTTTTAAAAAATGTGATTGGTTATACTTTCTTATTTGAAACCATTGGGGCAATATTATTGGCATTAGTTTTTGTTCCTGAGTATGGCTTTATTCAAGGCGTTTATTATGGCATATTTCATGCCGTATCTGCATTTTGCAATGCTGGGTTTGATGTGTTGGGAGCAAATAGTTTAATTGGATATCAAAGTAATGTGATTGTGAATTTAACGATTTGTAGTTTGATTATATTAGGTGGGATTGGATTTTATGTATGGTTTGATGTGGGTAATAAAATAAAAACCGGTTTGAAATATAATCGAAGTGTTAAAAAAATATGGCAATCATTTGAATTACACTCAAAATTGGCAATTAGTATTACCATTGGATTACTTAGCATAGGGACTTTATTATTTTTGTTAACTGAATATGACAATGCCTTATTAGATATGAATTTTTTTGAGAAACTATTGTGTTCGTTTTTTCAGTCAACAACCCTTCGTACAGCCGGTTTTGCTACGGTTGATTATAGTACCTTAAATGTTGTGACTAAAGCTTTTATGTGTCTTTTGATGTTTATCGGAGGATCACCAGCAGGAACTGCTGGAGGTATAAAAACTACTACTTTAGGATTAATGTTAGCAATTGCAAAATCTTCAATTAAAGGTGAAAATCACATTCATTGTTTTGAAAGACGAATTGAAGATAGTGTGCTAAAAAATATTTTGACGATGTTATTAATTTCAATGAGCATTGTATTTTGTGGGATATTAATTTTATCAATTACAGATTCAAAAAGTTTTATCGACTTAACGTTTGAAGTCTTTTCAGCATTTGCGACAGTAGGATTAAGTGCTAATTATACTGCCGGTTTATCTTCAATTGGTAAAATTACGATTATATTATTGATGTATATTGGACGTATCGGTCCAGTGACAATGATGTTGTCATTTTTACGTCAATCAAAGATTAATCATGCACATCATGCAGTTTACCCAAAAGGTGAAATTTTAATAGGATAGGTGAATAAAATGGGAAAAAATAATAAACAATTTGCGGTGATTGGACTAGGTGTATTCGGTTCAACAGTCGCAAAAACATTAGCAGAATTGGGATTTGAAGTATTAGCCGTTGATCGTGATATAACTTGTGTTGATCGTATTGCACCATATGTCACTAAAGCATTACAAGTAGATGCAACAAATTTAGAAGAACTTAAAGCATTGGGAATTTCTGAATTTGATGCAGTCGTTGTGGCAATTGGTAATCATTTTGAAGAAAGTATGTTAACGACAATGAACGTTAAAGCATTGGGTGTTAAATATATTGTTGCGAAGGCTAAAAATAAACAATGTATGCAAATTCTTCAAAAAATCGGCGCAGATAAAATTGTTCGTGCTGAAAAAGATATGGGTCAAAAAATCGCTAAAACGTTAGTAAGAAATAATATTATTGATATGGTAGAAATTGATGAAGATTATAGTATTATTGAAATGGAAGCTCCTATTCAATGGGTAGGACATTCGATTAAAAATTTAAATGTTCGTTCTGCTTTTAAAATGAACATTTTAGGAATTCGTTATGCCAATCATCAAAAACTTCATTTAACAGTTGATCCTGATTATGTTATTAATAGTGGCGATCATTTTTTAGTCATTGGACAAACTGAAGCTGTTGAAAAATATGATTATTTGAGTTAATCGAATATTAAAAAAATCACAGTTAAATCAATAATGTTGTTAAAAGAGTTAGATATTTTTTATATCTAACTCTTTATTTTTTTAATAATTTTTTAAATAATGAAACTTTCTTTTTAGGAGTAAATATATCGTCTATTTTTTTAAATGTTTTGGCATTGTAAAAATCACATTGATTGTTTTCATAAATACAATAAGTAGGAATATAAATTCTCCCTTCTGGAAATCTTACACTTCCAGGATTAATAAATGTAATGTGATCGATGATTTCAAAACAAGGTTGATGGGTATGTCCAAAGCATACAAGATCGATATGATGCTCTTTAGCGTAACTTGTAAGTAATGCTAGTGATGTGTCTACGTTAAATAAATGACCGTGAGTAATCAATACATTTTTTCCTTCAATGTTTACAGTGATAGTTTGAGGATAATCTTGAAAGTCATTGTTTCCTTTAACGATTAACAAACGTTCATGTTTAATGAGTGCTTGTGCATCACCACAATGAATGTAGTAAGTGGCATCTTGATGATGGTTGATGATGTTTTGAATTAAATCATTGTTTAAGTGAGAATCAGACATAATTACTAATTTCATTTTTATTACCTCCCTTTTAATCAAAACGGTTTCGTGTTATTATAATACCATGTAAAATATGAGAAAGCGAGGTTGAATTTATGCATTCATTTATTGAATTTAATAATATCGTTAAGTCATATACAATGGGTGAAGTCACTATTAATGCTAGTGATGGGGTAAATTTTGAAATTAATAAAGGCGAATTTGCAATTATCATCGGGGCAAGTGGAGCAGGTAAAACAACAATTTTAAATTTATTAGGGGGCATGGATACACCAACGAGTGGTTCTATTTTTGTCGATCAAGTCAATATTGCTTCATTTGATGATAAAGAATTAACCAAATATCGTCGTGATGATATTGGTTTTGTATTTCAATTTTATAATTTAATTCAAAACTTAACAGCTATTGAAAATGTGGAATTAGCTAGTCAAATTTGTAAAAATCCATTAGAATCTAAAGAAGTAATGAATCGAGTAGGGTTAGCAGAAAGAATGAATAATTTCCCTTCACAACTTTCTGGTGGCGAACAACAACGAGTTGCCATTGCTAGAGCAATTGCTAAAAATCCAAAACTATTACTGTGTGATGAACCTACTGGTGCATTAGACTATAAAACAGGTAAAACAATTTTAAAATTATTAAGAGAAATGGCGGACTTATATCAAATGACGGTGGTTGTGATTACGCATAACTTAGCTCTTGCGCCAATGGCAGATCGTGTGATTCATTTAAAAAGTGGAAAAGTGGAAAAAATTGAACTCAATGAAAACCCGCAATCAATTGATACAATTGAGTGGTAATTATGAAAAAAAGGCGTTCTTATCATTTAATTTTTAGACGTGGGATAGCTAAAACAAAATCACGATTTCTATCCATTTTCCTTATAGTTTTCATCGGTGCAGCTTTTTTTGCGGGATTAAGAAATACACCAATTACAATGCAAAATTCTATGAATCGTTATGTTAAAAATCATCATTTTGCAGATTTAACACTATTATCTTCTTTAGGATTTGATACAGAAGATGTAAATTTTGTACGCAATATTGATGGCGTTAAAAATGCAGTTGGAACTTATCGTAGCGATGGACAAATGACTTTTGAAAAACAAGATTATAGCATTATTGCACATAGTCAAAATTCTTTTTTTCATGATACAGATCTAGTTAATGGACGAAATATTGAAAAAGCCGGTGAATGTTTAGTAGATACAAGTTTAAAACACTTAGATTTATTAAATAAACAAATCGAAGTTAACACTAATTATGGAACTAAAACTTTAACGGTTGTTGGAATTAGCAATGATACACGTTACATTTCACAATTACTTCGTGGAAGCAACACGATGACACATTTACAAAATGATGCTTATATTATTATGCATGAAGATGATTTAAAAGAAATTGCAACGATCGATGAATTAACGACGCTTAGAAATGAAGATGTTTTATATAATGAAATTTTAATTGCTTATGATATGAATGAAAATATAAATATTTATTCTAAAGAATATGAAAATAAAACAAGATCCATTAAAGCCACTATCAGTGATTTAATGCAAAATCGCTTAGTCAATATCGAAGAGATAATTTATAATGATTTTAAAGCCAAAATAGATGAACCGGAAGCACAATATTTAAAAGGGTTAGAGGCTTATGAAAAAGGTAAGGAAGAATTTGAATTAACGACAAATAATGCGAAAATTCAATTACTTGAAGCCAAATTACAAATTGCTGAAAATAAAAAGAAAGTTTTAGAGGCTTCGAGTTTATTAAATGGGCAAAGTGAACAAATTACTAAAGAAATTGATTCTTTGAATGAAAAAATTGAAACTTATCAAAAAGAAATTAACGATTTTGATATTCAAAATCAAACACCAACCATTCCTGATACGCCTGATCTTCCTAAAAATGAAGATGAAGTCAGTGCTTCTTTGCAAGCTTTAAAAGATAAAGTGAATCAAATGTTATCAGAGATGCAAACAAGTATTTCTTCCATTAGTCAACTAATTAATGCTAATCTTCAATTAAACCAAGCCAATAATGAAATTGAAAAAGCAGAGTTAGAAGTTCAAAAAAACGAGGCGATTTTAGAAAATACAATTATTGAAACAAATCGTCAATTAGATGCCTCAAAACAACAATTAGATGATGCGAAAGTTCAATTAGATCAAGCCAAAGCTTCTTTAAATGAACTTCCTAAAGGCACATTATATACTTTAACTGTCAATGAAAATGCCGGTTTAGTGAGTTTTAAAAGTGATTTTCAAGCCATGGATGCTTTATCTAAAATATTCCCATTGATGTTCTTTTTAGTGGCGGCTTTAGTTTCGTTAACGACAATGACACGAATGGTGGAAGAACAACGTTTACAAAGTGGGGTGCTTAGAGCATTAGGATACGATAAAAAAGATATTTATATGTTATATATTAAATACGTTATTTTAGCGACCTTTTTTGCAAGTATTCTAGGAATAATATTTGGAACGCAATTTTTTACGCGTATTATTTATTTTTTATACACGACATTAATGTATAACGTCCACGCTCCTATTGATGTGACATTATCTAAAATGATTACCCCTTTAACATTACTCATTTCTGTAGCCGTCACTTTATTTGTGACTTTAATTGTGATTGTGGAAGAATTAAATAGTTATCCGGCGATATTAATGAGACCTAAACCACCAAAATTAGGAAAACGTATTTTCTTAGAAAAAATCCCATCTATATGGAAAAAACTTTCATTTAACCGTAAAGTAACGATTCGTAATATGTTTAGATACAAAAAACGTTTCTTTATGTCCATTATTGGTATTGCTGGGTGTAGTGCATTAATTGTAACAGGATTTGGAATTAAAAATTCAATTAAACAAATTATCCCTTTACAATTTGAAAAAGTATGGACCTACGATGGGACAATGAATTTAGTAGAAAACATCAATAATGATCAATATGATGAGATTATTAACTACTTGACAAAACAAAATAACATCAAACAAGCCTCATTGATGTTATCACAAAGTACGACTTTAAATTCAAGCAATTCTCATGAAAATTTATATGCTTCTTTACAAGTGTTAAATGATAGTCAAACAGATATGATTCATTACTACACACCATCCAAAGAAGTTGAAATTTTAGATGGTGAAGGAGTTATTTTATCTCAAAAGGCTTCTGAATTATTGAATATCAAAGCTGGTGAAACGTTGACTTTAACGATTAATGATACTGAATATTCGGTAATTGTAGATTCAATTTGTGAAAATTATTACAATCATTATGTGTATATGTCATCTTTAACTTATGAAAAATTAACCGGTTCTAAACCAACTTATAATCAAGTCATTTTTGAAATGAACGAAAACGATTTAGATCATCAAAATTCGCTTGAAAATTTAATGAAGGATTATGAATTTGTTGATCATATTACATATACCTCTTCTTTAAATGATGACTTTAATCAAATGATTAAAAGTATAGATATAGTTGTTGTGATTATTATTATATTTGCAGCTTTACTTGCGTTTATTGTGTTATACAATTTAACGAATATTAATATTCAAGAACGTATGAATGAAATTGCAACGATTAAAGTTTTAGGATTTTATCCTAAAGAAGTTTACCAATATGTCTTTAGAGAAAATACTTTATTATCATTAATCGGTGCTGTGTTAGGTTTAGTGTTTGGTAAAATATTACATTATTTTGTAATTTCAACTGTTGAAATAGATGCTACCATGTTTTATCGTGGTTTAGATATTATGAGTTTTGTTTATGCATTTATTTTAACGATGATTTTTAGTGAAGCGATTAATTATATTATGCGTAGATCGTTAAATAAAATTGATATGATTGAATCTTTAAAAAGTGTAGAATAGGTGTTTAGGCACCTATTTTAATTTTTAATGAATTAATTATATTTTATTCAATTGTATCATTGAGTTAAATTATTTATACTCTAATTAGAAGAAGATTATTATGAAATTAATGAAATTATAAAACAAAAAAGATTAGCATTAAACTACACCTAAGAACAATTCGCTACGTTATTAGATGTAAGTATTTTGGTTGTTGGTAAATGAGAAAGTGGTGTAGTTGTTTTAAACAAAAGGATATTTGAAAATAACCTATTTTTTTCTATTTTCTAAATTATTGATATTCAAATTAGAAAGACACAAATCTATAAATAGAAAGTTATTGAATTTAAGATTATAATAAGTCTTTAAAATTACCGCAAATCTTGACATGTAGATGTCATATTTATATGATAATTTAAGAGACAAAGGAGTGAGGGACTATATGAAAGAGAGCAGATTATTTAGAATTATTTATTATTTAATGGAAAATGGAAGATCCACTGCTCCAGAATTGTCAAAAAAATTAGAAGTATCAGTGCGAACTATTTATAGAGATATTGATATGATTAGTAGTGCAGGTGTGCCTATTTATGTGACAACAGGAAGAAATGGTGGCATACAGATAGCAGATAGTTTTGTTTTAGATAGATTGCTTTTATCTGACAAAGAAAAAGAAGATATAATAACCGCATTAAAAAGTGTATCTATTGTAGATCATCATAATAGTGAGACCCTATCAAAGTTATCCGCAATTTTTAACAAAAAGAGTGAAGACTGGCTTGAAGTTGATTTTTCACGTTGGGGTAATAAAACACAAGATAATACCATGTTTCAAAAGTTAAAAGAAGCCATTATCGCACACAAAATGCAATGCATTGTTTATGCAAATACGCGTGGAGAAGTGATTGAAAGAGTGATTTGTCCACTTAAAATGGTATATAAATCAAAAAACTGGTATGTAAAAGCCTTTTGTATGAATAAATCCGATTTTCGTATTTTTAAGTTGACACGTATTATACAAGCAAAGGATATCGAAAAAAATTTTAATCCCATGGAATTTCCAGAAGAAGAGCAAAAGGAAATGAAAGTAAACTGTGAAAATGTTGTAATGCGTTTTCCTAAAGCATTGGCTTATCGGATTTATGATGAATTTGATGTTGATGAAATCAATCAAGATGATAATGGAGATTTTATTGTTTCTACTACAATGCCTATAGATGAATGGCTAATGAGTTATCTACTTTCTTTTGGTTCAAAGGTGTGTATCCTAGAACCAAAGTATTTAAAAAATATT
This sequence comes from Erysipelotrichaceae bacterium, assembly GCA_018365815.1. GTDB lineage: Bacteria > Bacillota_I > Bacilli_A > Erysipelotrichales > Coprobacillaceae > Beduini. Next base: position 22,553 of record JAGZJH010000023.1, on the reverse strand, counting down.
GTCTACAATGAAGCTGAAAAAATATGTAAGCGAAATAAACCATGACAGACGTTGTCAAGGTTATTATGATATAATACAGATGGAAAAGTAATAAGGGGTGAACATTTTATGACTGAAACATATATAAACTTAACGCTAGATAATCTTGATACAGAACATATATGTTGTGCAATTTCTGATAAAAAACATCAAATTGGGGTATCCATAAAAAAACAATGGCTAAAAAAGCGCATTGAAGAAGATCATGTTTTTCGTAAACTTGACAAAAACGGAAAAGTATTTATTGAATATGCTCCAATAGAAACAGCATGGGTGCCTATTTTAGGAGAAAACTATTTGTATATTTACTGTCTTTGGGTATCTGGTTCTTTTAAGAAAAAAGGATACGCAAAATCTTTACTTGAGTATTGTATTCATGATGCAAAGATAACTGGGAAATCTGGTATATGTGTTCTTAGTTCAAAAAAGAAAAAGCCTTTTTTATCTGATAAGAAATTTTTTCTGAAATATGGTTTTGAAGTGACAGATACTGCAGGGAATGATTATGAGCTATTATCATTGTCTTTTGATGGGAAAAAGCCTTGTTTTTCTGAAAACGTAAAAAAAATGACAATAGATCAAAAGGAACTAACAATTTATTATGGATTACAATGTCCATATATTCCTAATTGCATTGAACAAGTGCAAGAATACTGTCATAAAAATAATATACCATTGAATCTAATTGCTGTAGATACTTTAGAAACAGCAAAAAATCTTCCTTGTGTTTTCAATAACTGGGCGGTTTTTTATAATGGGAATTTTGTGACTAATCATCTTTTAAATGAAACTTTTTTGAAAAAGAAATTTCAATTATAAAGGAGGATATTTATGCACTTAAAAAAAGTAAAAGGGATTCTATCTTCATCAAATGGAATGAATTTATATCGAGGGTGTACGCATGGTTGCATATATTGTGATTCAAGAAGTAAATGTTACCATATGGAACATGATTTTGAAGATGTTGAAATCAAAGAAAACGCTATTGTTCTTTTAGAAAACACTTTAAAAAGAAAACGTGTAAAATGTATGTTAGGAACTGGTTCTATGACTGATCCTTATATTCCACTTGAAGATGAATTTGAAAGTGTTAAAAAAGCATTAGCGTTAGCCTATAAGTATGGTTTTGGATTTACTTTGATTACAAAATCTAATCGTGTATTAAAGGATTTAGATTTATTAAAGGCTATTAATGACAAAACAAAATGTGTCGTTCAAATGACATTAACAACTTATGATGAGGAGTTATGCAAAAAGATTGAACCTAATGTTAGCACCACAAAAGAGAGAGTTGAAGTTTTAAAAAAATTACATGAAGCAGGTATTCCCACAGTTGTTTGGCTTTGTCCTATTCTTCCTTTTATCAATGACACGGAAGAAAATATTAAAGGAATTTTAAACTATTGTATTGAAGCAAAAGTTTATGGTGTCATTTGCTTTGGAATGGGAGTAACACTACGTAAGGGAAATAGAGAATATTTTTATAGTCAGTTAGATAGATTATTTCCGGGTTTAAAAAACAAATATATACAGACTTATGGTGCGCGTTATCAAGTAAATAGTCCTAATAATGCAGAGTTGATGAAACTTTTTCATCAAATATGTGAAGATAACGGAATAGAACATGATAATAAAACTATCTTTAAATATTTAAGTCAATTTGAAGAAAAGAATAAAAATATTCAGTTGAGTTTATTTGATGAATTTTTGTAATAAATCCATTTGATAAGAGTAATAAATTATTTTTAGAAGTTGGTGATATTATGATGTCATATTTTTTCAAAAAAGATGGTTAGATAACAATTCAACGCTTTAATGATGAGAACAAGAAAAAGGCACAATTTTGATCATATAAGAATGTATACTTTTAATTTTCGAGATCACTATAGTAGTCTTTAATTTTATATGATTTATCTATGATATTAATCACATGTGAATGATGTAAAACTCTATCCAATATTGCATTTGTTCAGACTGGATTTAAAAATATCTCTTTAAATTACATGATACTTGTAGAATATCGGATGTTCTCATAAAATTTGTCTAATTTAGTGTTGACAATCCACTTTTTTATTATTTCTCTATTCATTTAAACACAGGAATGATATAATAAAGCGTATTTTATTTTGGAGGAGTTTATGGATAAACAAAAAGAGAAATTCGGTTTTACAACAACTGTCGCAATGATTGTGGGAATTGTAGTAGGTTCAGGGATATTTTTTAAAACACCACAAATTCTAATAAAAGTTAATGGTAATATTTTAATGGGCGTGTTTGTGTTTTTAGTGGCTGCATTAGGAATTGTTTTTGGTGGATTAACAGTTTCCTTATATGCTAAAAACAAAAGCACAGTAGGGGGAATTGTAACTTATAGCGAAATGGCTTGGGGAAAATCACTTGGATATTTAGCAGGTTGGTTTCAAATGGTATTTTATTTTCCAGCTATTATTGCAATTATTGCATGGGTAGGGGCAAACTATACTTGTGCCTTATTCAACTTACCTAATTTATTAGTTTCTAAAACCTTTGGTAAAGAAGTTTGGATGATTACACTTCTTTATTTATTAGGTGTGTATCTACTCAATTGCTTTCATACATTACTTGCGGGAAAATTCCAAAACTTTGCAATGGTGATTAAACTATTGGCTTTAGCGATTTTATCAATCGGAGGATTTATGTTTGGGGATAGTTCATTAGTCATCCAATCCTCGCAAGTTTATCATACAAGCAGCAGTGGTTTTTTAAGTGCATTAGTGATTGTCGTTTTTGCATTTGATGGGTGGTTAGTTGCTCCCTCGATTGCTCATGAAATTAAAAATCCTAAACGACTACTTCCTTTAGCCTTAACTATTGGTCCTTTAATCATTACATCAATTTATGTTGCTTATTTTGTAGGAGTAAGTGTTTTGGCTTCACCTGAAAAAATATTACAGGGTGTTGATCCTTTACAATTAGTTGCTTTACAACTATTTGGACCAAACGGAATGAAAATTGTTTTAATATTAGTTGTTATATCGATTTTAGGAACATTAAATGGATTAGTACTTGGTTATATTCGTTTACCTTATGCTTTAGCTTTAAGAAAAGAAATTGTCAGAAGTGATATTTTTTCTAAGATTAATAAAAAATATGACATTCCTATTCACTCAGTAGGATTAACATTAGGATTAGTATTAATTTGGACAATACTACACTTTTTATCAGTTGACGGGGTTAATTATGGATTTACATTACTACAAGGTTTAGAAGTTGATAATTTACCCATTGTTTTAACATATATTTTTAATAGTTTGTTGTATATTGCGGTAATATTTAAAGGAGTAGAACAACAAAAATTGTCTGTTAAAGAACGATTTATTTATCCAACATTAGCTTTATTTGGAGCTATAATGGTGATTTATGGAGGCATTATACAACCACAATTTAATACATATTTTTTCATTGGAATTATTGGAATTTTAGCAGGCTGGTTATTTAAACCTAAAAACAAACAACTATAAACGGAGGAGATTTATGCGTTTTTATGAACATATTGCAGTATCCTATGATAATATATTCCCACTTAATCAAAAAACTTTAAACTTTTTAAAAACGGCTTTTAAAAATCAAACATACTTATTAGATGTGGGATGTGCAACGGGAAGTTATGCAAATGCATTATCATCTGATTTTAATGTTGAAGCAATTGATTTTGACTCACAAATGATTAACTATGCATTAAAAAAACATTCTAATGTACAATTTAAAGTCATGGATATGAAAAACATTGAAGGACATTATGATGGAATTTATTGTATTGGTAATACATTGGCTCATTTAAATGATGAAACAGAAATAAAAAACATGGTTGAAAAATTTTATCATTGCTTAAATGAAAATGGAACTTTAGTCATTCAGATTGTAAATTATGAGCGTATTTTAAAAAATCATATTGAAACATTACCTTTAATTAAAAATGATAAAGTTGAATTTATAAGACATTATCAATTTAACTTACCTTATTTAAATTTTAGCACTACTTTAAATACTCAAAATCAAACTTTTAAGCAAACGACAAAGTTATATCCTATTCAATATGAAACATTAATGAAGATGTTAAAAGAGGCACATTTTAATGATATTGTGTGTTATGGAAGTTTTGATTATGCCCGATTTGATTTAGAAAGTAGTTTTTCATTGGTGATAAAGGCTAGAAAGTCATAGATTTGATTTTCTTTCTTTATTTTAAATGCTATAGTAATTAAAAATATGGATGGTTAAAAAGTTAAAGTCTTATATTGATTTACATTAGCTAACTTTAAAAAACACGAGTATACAGGAATTGGTGGGAGTTCAATGGGAGGATTAATGGTATGATATGCAATTAGTCAATGTCGCATATTTATTTAAAAGTAATTTGCGTTTCGCCATTTTTAAATGACGTTTTAGATGAATGATTAGAAGATTTAAAACATAAAATGTGCTGTCAAACGAATATTTATATAAATTAGGGATCTTCACAAGAAGAACTGGCTTATTTAACTGAGGCGTCTTTAAAAATAATTCGTAAACTTTTGAAATAAGTTCAAGTGTTTCCTTATTAATATGTTTATGGTACACGTAGCGAACAATCATGGAAACATGAAACCGATATAGGGATAAATGAATTAGAAATATAAAATAAAAAACACCGGTGTTTAAGCCGATGTTTTAAATTATTTAGAAGTCGGAATAAAAGGAATAATCGCTCCTGCTAAATTCACAATTGGCATAGTTTGCAAGTAAATTTTACCCGGGCCGGTTACAACGGTATTGAAGATTCCTTCACCGCCAAATAACATATTTTTTACACCTTTTATACTTTTAATTTCTAACTGACAAGTTGCTTCCATTGCAGCTAAATAACCGGTGTCAATGACCATTTTTTGTCCTGGTGCTAAATCATATACCTCAACATGACCATCTATTTCGATAAATGCTTTACCACGACCGCTAAGTTTTTGCATAATAAATCCTTCACCACCAAAAAATCCAGAACTAAAACGTTTTTGAAAGTGGGTAGATAATTGAACTGTCGGTTCAGAAGCTAAAAATCCTGATTTTTGAACTATTAGTGGATTATCTTCTGTAATGTCAAACGCTAAAATAGACCCAGGGAAACATGAAGCAAAAGCTATTTGTCCACCCGTTGGTCCGGCAGTATAACGATTTAAAAATAACGTTTCACCTGAAAACATACGTCCAAACATTTTTCCAATCCCACCATTACTTGTTGTTTCCATGATCATATCTTCACTCATCCAACTCATCGCACCACTTTCTGTAATCATTGATTCATTAGGATTTAAGTGACAAATAACCACCGGTAAAGGTGTTCCTTTAATTTCATATTGCATAAAAACGCCTCCTTTATAATTATATTATATAATATTTTTGTAAAGATAAAAAACAGTAAAGATAAAAAACAATTTGTTGAAAAAAAGAAAATATACAACTGTTTTTAAGACGACTATTGCCTTAAATGAATTTAAGAGTATAATAAGCTTGATAACAGGAAGTAAAAAGAGATTTAAATATAATTTCTAATTTATACTTTAAAAATATTGAAAGGGGATTAATGTGTTTAGTAAAACGGATTTAAGAAAGTTAATTGTACCATTAATTGTAGAACAAGTATTAGCCATGACAATAGGAATGGCAGATACCATTATGGTTTCAAGTTGTGGTGAAGTTGCTGTTTCGGGTGTCTCTTTAGTGGATACAATTAATATTTTATTAATTAATATTTTTGCCGCATTAGCCACAGGGGGAGCAGTAGTGGCTTCTCAATATTTAGGAAATAAAGATCACCAAAAAGCAAATGAAGCCGCTAAACAATTAGTATATGTGACTGCTATTTTAGCGACATTGATTGCAACAATATGTTTAGTATTTCATAAACCATTATTAGCATTAGTATTTGGAAAAATCGATACAGAAGTTATGAATAATGCTCAAATTTATTTCATGGTTTCAGCTGTTTCTTATCCTTTTATTTCTTTATATAATGGGGGAGCAGCATTATTTAGAGCAATGGGGAATTCAAAAATTTCAATGTATAATTCAATCATTATGAATTTAATTAATGTCGTTGGAAATGCAATTTTAATTTATATTTTTAATTGGGGTGTTTTTGGTGCCGCTTTTGCAACTTTAGTATCAAGAATTATCGGTTCTATGACAATGTTGTATATGTTAAGAAAACCATCATTATTAATTTCTGTAAGAAGTTATTTGCATTTTAAACTTGATTTTAAAATGATTAAAACAATTCTACAAATCGGAATTCCAACCGGTTTAGAAAATGGTATGTTTCAAATTGGAAAAATCTTAGTAGCAGGTATTGTCACTGGTTTTGGAACTGCTTCAATTGCCGCAAATGCAGTTGCCAATAACATCGCCGGTCTTGAAATTATTCCCGGAGCAGCCATGGGATTAGCTATGGTGACAGTCGTTGGACAATGCGTAGGGGCAAATGATTATAAAGCAGCCGATCATTATATTAAATATTTAATGAAATTAACATATATTTTTATGTTTATCTTAGATGTCCTTATTTTACTTAGTGCTAACCCGTTACTTGAATTATATGCTTTATCAGGTGAAACGATGGATATTGCTTATCAACTTTTATTTTGGCATACTGTATTTGCCATTACTGTTTGGCCTTTGGCATTTACTTTACCTAATGCATTTAGAGCCGCTAATGACGCTAAATTTACAATGATTGTTTCAATTTTTTCAATGTGGGCATTTAGAATCTGTTTATGTCTTATTTTCGCAAAATATACTGATTTAGGTGTTTTAGGAGTTTGGCTTGGAATGTTTGCTGATTGGATTTTTAGAATGATTTTATTTGTATGGCGACAAGTCAGTGGTACATGGAAAAATAAGCAATTAATTTAAAAATGATGAGTTGAAGTTTTAGATTAAGACACTATTTCTAATAGTGTCTTTTTAGTTTTAACTACTAAAAAGACTATTCATTAAGGTAAGAATAGTCTATCCAATATATTTAATCTAAATCAAAATCACAAATTTTTAGTTCATTTAACGGGGCATCGGTTTCAACAACTAATCGTTTAGCTTGATTGATCATTGCCGCTTCAATTAAATTTCTAGCCATTCTTCCGTTTCCGGAACGTTTAGATTGTTTTTGTTGTTGATAAGTGTAGTAATCTAATAAAGGTTTAAAGGTATCTTCATTTAAAACATAATCATTTTTAAGTGCAATATCTTTACTGATGTCTAATAACTCTTGAGCAGTGTAGTCACTAAATTCAATGATATTTGGAAAACGAGATTTTAAACCTGAATTGGCATTTAGAAACTCATTCATTTCTTTTGTATATCCGGCTAAAATAACAACTAAATCATCTCGATGATCTTCAATCCCTTTAACAAGTGTATCAATGGCTTCTAGACCAAAACTATCTTCTTGACCACGGTATAAAGAATAGGCTTCATCAATAAACAATACGCCCCCTAAGGCAGATTCAATGATTTTTTTAGTTAATGGGGCAGTATGCCCGACATAACGTCCAACTAAATCCCCACGACTGACTTCAACTAATTGCCCACTGCTTAAAATACCGATGGCTTTTAAATATTTAGCGACAATTCGAGCAATTGTTGTTTTACCGGTACCGGGATTTCCTGTAAAAATCATATGCTTAGAAATGCTTGAAGATTTAAAACCTTGTTGTGTACGTAATTTTTGGACTTCAAAATGATCTTTTAAAGATAAGACATAGTCTTTAACTGATTGTAACCCCACAATTTGATCTAACTCTTGTTTAATAAGATCTAGTTCATAATTTTGTTGTTGTGGAAGTAAACTGCTGATTTGAATAATTTGTTCATTAATTAATAAATTTAGATTTTTATCGATACATATTGTTTTAGGATCTTTTTGAGTGTGAAGTTTAAATTCTACTAATGCTAAAAATAAATCATCAAATATCTTTTGAATGGATACATTGCCTGTTTTTTTATCATATTGGCTTTCTAACAATTGTTCTAACGGTTGTTCTTCTTGAATAATATAGTCTAATTGAACTAAACAACGAGTGATAAAATCTTGTTTAATGGCTTGAATAGTTTCAATGATTTCTTGATTATTTAATTGATGCGTTGAAGCAATATCGATAAATAAAGAAACAAATTGACTACCGGTAATTTTTGTAAGTTCAGTCAGCGTATAAGGTGTTGAGACTAAAAAATATTGGTCATTGGCTTCAATGGCTTTAATCACATGGGCAGATAATGTGTTTTTAGTTTCAACTAATTGATTATTATTTAAAATATAACGTTCATTGAGTTTGATTTCACCTTCACTTAATAATTCTTTAATTAATTGTAAATAATGCGTTGCACATTTATTAATATGAGTTATCACAATGATACCGTTTTTTTGAACAAGCAAACTATATAAATCTTGGAAAAATAGTTTTTCTTCATTTAAACTTGGATAGAGTGCTAAATCAAATATAAAAACTTTAGGTGAACTGACAAATGATTCTAAGTAAAGTAGTTCATTTAACTTTTCAATTATGATTGTTTTTTCATTTTCTAAATTACCAGTTAATAAAATTTTATTTTTAACTTTTTTAACACTGTTTCCCGCAATCGTCGGACGTTTAAATCCAATGATTAATTGGTGAATCATCTCATCTTGTCCCACAATAATTGATTTTAACTTTTCTTCAATGACATTAAAGTCAATTTTTTTATTGATAGTTTTTGAAGGTTGTTGTGGTTTTGAAACTTCTTTTTTAGGTTTTGATACTGTTTGCGTATTTTCTTTGATAAACTGATCCATTTGTTTTGACATATTTTCAAGTTCATCGATTAGATCCAATGAATTTTTCTTATTTTTATCTAATTGATTTAATGTTTTATTTGATCTAAAGACACTATTCATTAAATCATCAAATTTTTCACTCATGTTTAATCACCTCATGAAATAATCGTATCATAATTAAATTAAACGTACAAGTCATAGAATAACGAAACAAATCAGTGTATAATAAAGGCGAGGTAGAATTATGGAAATTATTAAAATATCAATTAAAGAAATGGTTGAATTTATTTGCCGAAGCGGTCATATTTCAAATGAAATGACAAATCATGTGCGAGCATTAGAGGGGACACGTATTCATCAAAAAATTCAACGCGAACAAGATGCGTATTATCAAAGTGAAGTTAGTTTAAATTTTGAAATTGAAAAAGATGATTTTCATTATATTTTTCAAGGTAGAATGGACGGCTTAATGATTAAAGATGATCAAGTATGTATTGATGAAATTAAATCGACATTACGTCAATTAGATCATATTGATAAAGACCATTTAAACCAAAGTCATTTTCATCAAATGATAAGTTATGCTTATATTTATTGCAGTTTACATCAATTGAATCATATTCAATGTCGTTTAACTTATGCTAATGTGGAAAGTAAAGAAATTAAATATTTGAATTTTGAATATAGTTTTCAAGAAGTAGAAACCATTTTTAATCAAATGTTTGAAAAATTCCACCAAATGATTTTACTTTACTTTGATTTTAAAAAACAACGTGATATATCTTTACAACAATTGACTTTCCCTTATAAGCAATATCGTCAAGGTCAACAAGAAATGATGAATGGTGTTTATTACACAATTAAAAATCATCAAAAATTATTTATCCATGCTGCAACCGGACTAGGTAAAACTTTAGCGACAATTTATCCAAGTTTAATGGCGATGAAAAATAAATATACAAATAAAATTATGTATTTAACTGCAAAATCTATTACCCGTGTAGTGGCTTATGAGTCTTTACAACTTTTATATACAAAAGGACTGAAATTACGTTCAATTGTGATACACGCTAAAGATCATATGTGTGTGTTAGAAAAACGTCAATGTCACCCTGATTATTGCATTTATGCCAAAAATCATTATGATCGTGTCAATGAAGCTTTAATGGATATATTATCCAATGAATATGTTTATACAAAAGAAGTAATTTTAGAGTATGCTTTAAAACATCAAGTGTGTCCTTTTGAATTTTCATTAGATCTTTATTTATTTTGTGATTTTTCAATATTAGATTATAACTATGCTTTTGATCCTAAAGTGTATTTACAACGTGCCTATCTATCGTCACATCACTTAACTTTATTAGTCGATGAAGCCCATAATCTTATCGATCGAGCGAGAAGTATGTATTCAGCTTCTTTAAATTACAGTGATATTCAATATTTAAAAAATTATATGGCAAAAAAACATCAAGGTGTTTATAAAAGTTTAATTGCCATTGAAGATTTATGTATTAAAATACATTATGATTTAGAAAATAGTCCTTATATCGTTTCGCATGAACCTCCTGTTGCACTAGCAACGCTCATTGAACGGTTTATTTTTATGATGCAAAAGTATTTAAACGATAGTGAAGAAGCCATTGAAGAAAGTGCATTACAAATTTATTTTGATTGTGTTTCTTTTATGAGAATTTATGAATTTTATCGTGAAAGTTATCGTACTTATATCGTTAACCAAGAACAAGATTTAATGATTAAGATGTTTTGTATCGATCCGAGTTCTTTATTAGAGGAGTTTTATAAACAATCACAAGCAGTTATTTTTTTTAGTGCTACTTTATTACCAATTCAATATTTTTATCGTATTTTAGGAGGAAGTCAAGGAGATTTAAAACTTTATTACGATTCACCTTTTCCTAATGAAAATCGATTAGTATTAATTGGTGATGATGTACATACTCGTTATCAACAAAGAGTATATTCTTATGAGTTGATTTGTAAATATATCCAAATTATACAAGAGAGTAAAGTCGGAAATTATTTAATCTTTTTTTCATCTTATGAATATTTAGAACAAGTGTACCAAAAGTTTGTTGCTTTATATCCTGAGGTTGTCACTTTTAAACAAAACAGTCAAATGACTAATGAGGATAAACAAATATTTTTAGAGCGATTTAAACAATCTTTAACCCATTCACAAGTGTTTTTTAGTGTATTAGGAGGAATGTTTTCAGAAGGCATTGATTTTAAAGGAGAGCAGTTAATTGGAACAATTATTGTGGGAGTAGGATTACCTCAATTAAATTTAGAACGTGATTTAATTAAAGACTATTTTGAAAAAGTCGGTTATGATTATGCTTATAAATATCCTGGAATGAATAAAGTATTACAAGCCGCGGGGCGTGTGATTCGTAGTGTCGATGATTATGGAGTGATTGTTTTATTAGATGATCGTTACAATTCTGTATCTTATCAAAAAATGTATCCTAATGAGTGGAAAAATATGAAAATTACAAGAATTAGTAGTTTTAAGTCAGATTTACATGAATTTTGGCGTAAAAAACAATGATAAGACTATACATTTTAACCAAGTTAATAGTATAATATTAGTAATAAGAGGAGTGGTTAAAATGGTATGGCAAGATAATTATATTATTATTAATGATAAAAAAATCGAATTCAAGGCAAAAATTTATAAAGTAACTTCGTATAAAATGCGTATTTTTATACTGATTGGTTTTGATATGGATGAGCAAACACATTGTAATGTATATTGTATTAATGAATGTGGGCAAGTGGCATGGCAAATTCAACCTAAACATAAGACCTGTAAAAATATGGAAAATGCTTTTATTTCGCTTAAAATTCAAGACGGACGTTATAGCGTCACTAATTTTTATGGTGATGAATATTGTTTTAATCCATTTAATGGGAAATTATTTTAATAGATGAAAACAAAGATTAAAGAACTTTATTTAAAAAACCACCATGAAAAAACATATGAACACGTCAAAAATGTAAGTGAAACGAGTAAAATTCTTGCCCTAAAGTTTAATCTTGATCCTAAAAAATGTGAAATAGCTGCTTTGTTACATGATATTAGTGTTATTGTTCAAAAAGAGAAAATGCTTCAATATGCCAAAGATTTAAAACTTTCGATTTATGAGGCTGAAAAACGATATCCATTCTTGTTGCATCAACGATTATCTGCTATTATCACTAAAAATTATTTTAAAATTGAAGATCAGGATATTTTAAATGCAATTAATTATCATACCACATTAAATCAATCTCTAAGTGATTATGAAATGCTTATTTTTATCAGTGATAAACTTTCATGGGATCAAGAGGGGGAGCCCCCATATTACAAAATACTCAATCAGGCTTTAGAAATATCTTTAAAAGAGGCATGTAAGGTTTATATTAATTATGTATTTGAACATCAATTGATTTTATATCCCCATGATTGGTTATTAGAAGCAAGACAATATTTAAATGAATTCAATTAAAAATAAGGTGAATATGATGAGATATTTTAATAATAAAATGAATTTATTAAATCTTGGTATCTTTATTTTAAACTTGTTAATCATCATGATAAACATTACATCATTAACGAATGATTATTTGTTTAAATGTAGTGTCTTATTAGTGATGGCAGTTGTTTTGAATATGTTAATTAATAAAGATTATCACCTTCCAACGACAATTTATCTTAAAAAACAAGGATTAAAATTTTCGCATTTAGATTATTATTTTGTATTGTTTTTTGAAGTGAGTATTTTAGTTTATATTATTTCTGCTTTGTAGATTGGAAGTGATATTAAATGACTTGGTGATTGTTTACTTAATAAAAGATAGAGAATCAAAGAAACCTTTTATTTTCTATCTTTTTTGCAACTCAAAAAAGGCCATCAAAAAAGATGGTCTTAATTTATATTTATTTACTTTTTTCATCTAATTCACTTAAATATTGCCAACGATCCATTTTTTCTAATAACTGTGTTTCGATTTCATCACGTTGATTAACTAAATCCATAACTAAGTTATATTCAATTTCAGGATTGTTTAATTGCTTTTCAACTTGTGTAAGTTGATTTTCAAGTTCGGTAATGACTTGTTCAATTGTTTCAAACTCTTTACGTTCTTGATATGTCATTTTGATTATTGTTTTTTTAGGTTTGTTGTAAGTTTTAGTAGTTTTTTTACTTTCTTTAATGACCTGACGTTGATTGAAATAATCGCTAAAACCACCGTTGTATATTTGAATATGCCCATCGTTTTCAAAAGCAAAAATTTTATCCACTACACGATCTAAAAAATAACGATCATGACTCACCACAATGACAATGCCTTTAAAATCGTCTAAGAAATTTTCTAATACATTTAATGAAGCAATGTCTAAATCATTTGTCGGTTCATCAAGAATTAAAACATTTGGTTGGGTTAATAAAATAGTTAAAAGATACAAACGTCTTTTTTCACCACCGGAAAGTTTATGAACATAAGTATGTTGTAAAGATGAATTGAATAAAAATTGTTCTAATAATACTTTTGCACTAGGCATTCCCTCAACACTTTCAAATTCATGAACATATTCTTTGATAATATCTATTACTCGTTTGCTTTCATCTAGTCCTTGTATTTCTTGTGAAAAATAACCGATTTTAATTGTAGTACCAAGTTCAATGTTACCACTTGTGGGAGTTAGTTTTTGGCTGATTAAATTTAATAAAGTAGATTTACCAATCCCGTTTTTACCGACAATTCCAACACGATCAAATCGTAAGAATTGGTAAGTGAAATGGTTAATTAATGTTTTGTTGTTGATGGTATATACTAAATCGTGAAGTTCAATCGTTTTATTTCCCATTCTTGAAGCAATTGAAGATAAATCAACATCTTTGGCTTGTGTATAGTTTTGAACTTTTGATAATTCTTCAAAACGTTGCAAACGACTTTTACTTTTCGTTGATCTTGCTTGCACACCGGCTCTTACCCATTCAAGTTCTTTTTTCAAAAATTGTTGTCGTTTATGATCACTTGCAAGTAGTTGTCTTTCTAATTCTTCTTTTTGTTCAAGGTACTTAGAATAATTAGCTTCGTAACTCGTTAAAGTTAATCGATCTAATTCAACCATTTTAGTGCAAATATTTTCTAAAAAGTAGCGATCATGTGTAACCATTAAAATAGCACCTTTGTATTTTTTTAAATAATTTTCTAACCAGATAATCATATCTTGATCTAAATGGTTAGTGGGTTCGTCTAAGATAAGTAAATCGCAAGGCAGTAATAACGATAAAGCTAAAGCAACCTTCTTTTTTTGCCCACCTGAAAGTGTTGAAATGAGAGTATCGTAATCATTAAGCCCCAGTTTTGATAAGATTGTTTTAATCTCATATTCTTTGACTTCATGATTTTTTTGAGGTAAATGATTTACAATATAGGAATAGCAAGTGTCTCCTTCTATAAAAGAGGGCATTTGTGGTAAATATCCAATTGAAATGTTTCCACCTTTAATATATTCACCATGATCGTAAGGTTCAATCTTCGCCACTATTTTGAGTAATGTCGATTTCCCAACACCGTTTCTACCAATAATTCCAATTTTATCGTTATCGTTTATAATTAATTGACTGTCTTTAATAATCGTTCTATCACCAAGTGTTTTTGTAAGGTTTTTTATTGTAATTAGCATAATATCCTCCTTAGTTCAAATATTATAGCATATTCAAAATAGTTTATAAATATAAGATGATATAAGAAAGAATTTACTTTAAATCAACCCTTAAAATTCCCGTTTATTGATGATGATTAAACTGATAATCATAGATAAAAAAATTCATTTTCGCTTGTGTCCCTTTAATATTAAAGGTATGCTTCTTTTCTATTCGTCTCTTCATTCCTTGATGCTCATAAAAACCATAATTACAACTCGTATCTGTAAACAAATAGAATTCTTTCAGTTTTTCTTGTTTCATATAGTTCAAAGCGGATTGAAAAAGCATTTTTCCAATTCCTTTTCCTCTACATGAAGAACTTACAGCAAATAAGGCAAGTTCGGCTGGATAAATCTTGTTATTTTCTTTTAATAATTGCTTATCTATTCCATTAACACTACCAAATATTTTCGAAACATTTCGTCCTTCTTTTGAAATGTATAAGGATAGTATTGATTTTATCTGCAACAGTCTGTGAGAAAACTTGCACTTATGTTTCGCAATATTATTTACCAATATAATACCTACAACATTTCCATCGACGATTGCTACTCTAGAAAAAGTATAGTTTGTTAAACAGCTGCTTAAAAATACTTTTGCTAACTTTGTTGCCGTTTTTGAACTGGCAAATTCTTCATAATGCCATGTTTCTCTAATGATTGTTTCTAAAACTTTAAAATCTTGTTTTTGATATTCTCGTAATTCTATTTTCATTATTCTTCTCCTTGTCTTCAACTTTTACATCATGTATGATAAAGTATACAGTAACTGTAATGTCAATAAGGAGAATAGTAAAAATGAAAAAAGAGATTAAAAGACTAACAACTGCCCAGTTTGCGAAATTACATGAAGTGAATAAACGAACATTACATTATTATGATGAAATCGGCCTTTTTTCCCCGATAACAAGAGCAAATAATGGCTATCGTTATTATGATCTTTCACAAAGTATTGATTTTGAATATATCCGTATGTTAAAAGAGTTGAATATGAGTATTGAAGAAATTGAAATTTATCGAAAAAATCCGATGCCTGCTAATTTTTTGAAAATTGTGAATGAGAAAGAAAAAGAACTTGATCAACAAATTCAAAAATTAAAAGACATTAAAAAAACGATACAAAGTAAGAAAGAGCAAATTATTTTCTGTGAAACTTTGCCTCAACAAGATATTAGAATTGAAGAATGCGAAATAGAAAAAATTTTAGTTTATTCTTATGACTTTTTAAAAGATGATTTATCACAAATTTTTTACCAGTTGAAAGATATATGGGGGATAGAACAAATACGTATGGGGATAGGAAGTTTTATTTCACTTGAAAATGTTTATCAAATGAATTATGAAAAATATGAGGGAATATATACGATTGCCTTAAATAACAAGTCTACGACAAATGCTCATATCAAACAAAAAGGAAAATATCTTTGTGGTTATCAAAAAGGTCCATGGAATAAATTGCCAGCGCTATATCAAAAAATGCTGGATTATGCTAAACAAAATAATTTACAACTTACCGGTTATGCTTATGAGATAGGGTTAAATGATTTTGTTATTTCTAGTGAAGATGATTACATCACAAAGATTATGATTAAGATTAAAGAAAATGATTGACTTTACAGTTGATGTATAGTTTATACTTTTGATGCCTTGATACAGTGAGTGTGAAAGTATGAAAGTTTACAACAAAAAAAGGGTTAATCATCGTGATTATTCTTTGTGTAATGGACGTTTATTCTTTGATGAAAGATTTGATAACTCCCTCTAATTGAATGATTTTGCAAATAGAAAATTTTGTTATTTCTTTTATGGTGTTGTCAATTGGATTAAACAGTTTAATCCGAGCCTTTTCTAATAATTACACAAAAGAAGGTATAGTCTTAAAAAATAATGTAAGAAACCGAATTATTAAATTGAAAAGTCAATCTTCATCTTTTGTTATTTTTCAAGCACTGATTTTCATAGGGGTAATATTATCTATCATTGTATTCTGTTTTACTGAAAATTTTTTGTCAGTGACCATTTTGATTATTTTAGGACTTCTATTATCAATGAGTTGGATCGTTGAACTGATTACAACTATTTACTATAAAAATAAAGAACAAGGAGAGAAATTTTAATGAAAAAGTTATTACTATTAACAGTGATTATTGTTATTAAAGTGATTAGTACAAAAGCTATAGCATTACTAAATGTTTTATTATCATTTGTCATTAAAGGTAAACAATTTCATCAAAAAACAAATAAATGGAACGAATATTTTTTATCATTAGATTATACTTTTATAGATAAATACGTTAAAACAATTTACATCATTGCTACTTTATTATCTTCACTTTTAATATTTTTCTTATTTAAACTATTTAAATTTCAATATCCAATCTCTTTAACCTTTATCATTACAGTAATTTGTAGTCTAATTTCATGGTATAGGTATCAAAAAAGTGGTAAAAGTGATATAAAATCAAAGTTTTATGAGCTTAAACAATCGATTGTATCTGATAATTTAAATAACGATAAAACTGCTTAGAAATATTTGAAAATACATACAAATTTTTGAAATTTATCAAGTGAACTTATTTCTTAATGAAATCATATTGAAATAAAAGGAGGGGTATTGTAAAATAAGGGCAAAAGTGAGGGAGAAATATGATTAAACATAAACAAGAATATTTACAAATTTTAAAAGAAGAACTTGTACCGGCGATGGGATGTACAGAACCGATTGCAATTGCTTATGCGTGTGCTAAAGCAAAAGAAGTTTTAGCAGCTATGCCTGCTTCAATGATTGTGAAATGTAGTGGGAATATTATTAAAAATGCAAAATGTGTGACCGTTCCTAATACCGGTCATTTAGTTGGAATTGAAGCAAGTGCAATTATAGGGGTAGTTGCCGGTGAACCGTCAAAAAAATTAGAAGTCATTAATACAGTTTCAGATGAACATATTAAAACAACAAAATCTTTATTAGGAACAGATTTTTGTAAAGTAGAGTTACTTGAATCTAAAATTCCTTTACATATACAAATTATAGTCACAAACCAAGAACATAGTGCCTTTGTGGAAATTCAAGGCACACATACGAATATTACAAAAATCATTAAAGATGATGAAGTTATTTTTGAAACACAAACAGATCATACAAAATACTTAGGGGCTTTAACTGATCGAAGTATTTTAAATATTAAAGATATTTATGAATTTGCTTCAACAATTGAAATTGAAGAAGTCAAAGAATTATTAGACCGTCAAATTGAATATAATATGGCAATTGCAAAAGAGGGATTAAAGGGAAATTATGGTGTTGGAATTGGAAAAATGTTATTAGAAGCCTACCCTTGTCAAGATGCTTTAACACAAATGAAAGCCTATACGGCTTCGGCTTCAGAAGCGAGAATGTCAGGGTGTTCACTTCCGGTAGTCACTAATTCAGGAAGTGGAAATCAAGGAATTACTTCTTCTGTACCGGTCATTGTTTATGCTTCTTATCATCATTTATCAAAAGAAAAATTATATCGTGGTTTAGTATTTTCAAATTTAGTAACAATTCATCAAAAAACACAAATAGGGCGTTTATCAGCCTTTTGTGGGGCTGTCAGTGCGGGGTGTTCGGCAGGGGCAACAGTCACTTATTTATGTAATGGCTCATTAGAACAAATTAATATGACAATCCAAAATACATTAGCCAACATACCGGGAATTGTATGTGACGGTGCTAAGGCATCATGTGCTGCTAAAATTGCTACTTCCATTGATGCAAGTATGATGGCTCATTATTTAGCGATGCAAAATTGTAGTTATAACTGTGATGATGGAATTTTAAAACATTCAATTGAAAATACCATTTATGCTGTAGGTCGTTTAGGTAAACTTGGTATGAAAGAAACAGATCATGAAATATTAGAAATTATGCTTGAAAAAGAAATTTAATGATAATAGAGAACCTAGATGGTTTAAAACATCTAAGTTTTCTATTTTTTTATCGCTTGAATCATCTCACTATTTTTTGACTTTTATCATATATATAAACGAGGTGAACAAGATGAAAGGATTTATTTTAGATGATGATAAGCGTATGAAATATACGGAGCTCGAATTAATTAAAAATAACGCAATTATTTACGATTCATTAAATATGCCAGAAAAATTAGATTTTATCTTTTTAGGCATTAATGGTATTTCATCAAATCGAATTTGTTATAACGGTAATTATACTAAACTACTGGATAACGCATTTTTTAACCGTTTAAACAAAGAAACAATTATTTATACCGGTAAAAGTAATGAAACATTAAAAAAACTACAACATATTTTTCATTTTAAATTAGTGACTTTATTAGAAGATGAAAATGTCGTAAAGGAAAATGCGAAACTCACTGCTGAAGGACTAATCAGTGAAATCATTCAAAAAAGACCTTATCCTATTGAAAATAGTCAAGTTGTATTAATCGGGTTTGGTCATTGTGGAAAAGAGATTTATGAAAAATTAACTGCATTAAATGCAAAAGTAAAAGTCGTTGAACCCAATGATGAACAAATCAATCGACAAGTTGATTTGGTTAAAATAGAAGAAGTTTTATCTAAAAATACAAAAATAATTATTAATACGGTACCTCAAGAAGTCATCAATGATGAAATGTTGGAGAAACTTTCAAAAGATGTGTACTTATTTGATATTGCCTCGTATCCATATGGCTATCACCATGAAAAAGTATATGGTTTACATGATTATATTTTACCGGCATTACCTAGTAGTTATGCTTATAAACAAGCGGGAATTATTTTAGCTCAAAAAATTGTGGGGGATTATAATGCTTGAAAATAAAAAAATTGGAATTGGAATGAGTGCTTCTTTTTGTAGTTTAGAAAAATCATTAAAGAGTTTTAGAAAACTTAAAGATACAAAAGCAAATTTAACTTGTGTGATGTCGGATACACTTTATCATCAAGATAGTCGTTTTATGAAAAAAGAAGATTTAAAAAATGAAATAAAAATGATTACAGATAAAGATCAAATCATCACAACAATCCACGAAGCAGAATTATTAGGACCAAAATATCCTTTAGACGCTTTAGTAGTCCTACCTTGTACAGCCAATACGTTATCGAAAATCGCAAATGGAATTTGTGATAATGCTTTAACAATGGCGATTAAAGCGACTTTGCGTAATCAAAAACCGGTGATTTTAGGAATTTTTACCAATGATGCATTAGGAAATAGCGGCGAGAATATTATGAAATTAATGAAAACTAAAAATATATTCTTTATCCCTTTTGGGCAAGATGATTGTGTCAATAAACCAAATAGTATGGTTTGTAATCCTAATTTGTTAATTGACACATTAGAAAAAGCGTTATTACTTCAACAAATTCAACCAGTCATTACTTCACCATTATAAAAATTGCTTATTTTGTTTTAATTACTTCTTTTTTCATGTATAATAAGATTAGATTATTATTTAATAAAATAAAGGAGTGATTAAAATAAATGAGTGATTTAGTAAAAATCATAGCGCTTGGTGGACAAGCTGAAATGGGAAAAAACTTATATGTAATCAACATTAATAATAAATTATTTATTGTCGACGCAGGTTTTCGTTTTCCTGAATCAGAAAAATTAGGAGTAGATGTGATTATTCCAAGTTTTGACTATTTAAAAGAACGCGAAAGTGATATACAAGGAATATTTATTACACATGGTCATGATGATACAATGGCAGCACTTCCTTACTTACTAGAGGAAATGGATTTAGTGGTTTATGCCCCTAATTTAACTGCGGATTTAATTGAAGAAATGATTCAAAAACATAATGCTAATAAACGTGTTAAAATTAAACCTAATATTAAACGTGTAGCACGTAAAAGTGAAATTGAAGTAGGGGGCGTAACCATTCGTTTTTTTCCTCTAACACATTCAATTCCCGGAACTGTGGGAATTGCTTTTAAAACAAGTGAGGGATATATCGTTTATGCAGGCGAATTTATCATTGATTTTGGAGCACCTGAAGGATTTAAAACTGATATACAATCAATGATGGAAATCAGTAATGAAGGGGTTTTGGCTTTGCTTTGTGAATCAAGTTATGCTTCAAGACCGGGATATACTTCACCACACCATAAAATTACGGATAAAATTAATTCTATTTTTGAAGAAGCTTCATCAAGAATTATCGTGGCTTCATATGCACAAAATATTTTTAGAACGAAAGAAATCGTTGAACTTACAAAACGTTATAACCGTAAAATTGTATTTTACGGTCGTGATAAATACGATAACACCAATTCTTTAGTTCGTATGGGTCAACAACTTAAAAAAGCAGTCATCGATATTCCAAAAGAAAACGTGGCTTTTAAAACACAAATCGGTAAACCGGGCATTGACGATCAATTAGTCGTATTATTAACCGGACAACCTACAAGAATTTACCACGATATTAGTGATATTATCGATGGTGGTGATGATGTTTTAAGAATTAAAGAAAATGATACGTTTATTGTTGTTTCACCGGTTGTTCCCGGAACAGAAAAAATTGCTAACAAAGCCCAAAATGAATTATATAAAACAGATGCGAAAATCCATATTTTCAAAAATAAAGATTTATCAAGTATGCACGCCTCTGTGGAAGATATTAAAGTAATGTTGCAATTATTTAAACCAAAATATTACATTCCAATTCGTGGCGAATATCAACATTTCATTGCCAATCGTGCCATTGCTTTAGATATGGGAATGAGTGACGATCATGTTATTATTATGGATAATGGGGAAGAAATCACTTTTAAAGATGGATTACTTGAACCAAGTCGTGATTTTTATGAAGTAGAAGATGTGATGATTGATGGAATTGGTGTTGGTGATGTGGGAATGAAAGTCATTGACGATCGTATTCAATTATCTAATGATGGTGTAGTAATTATTGGGATGACCATCAACCATCAACGTGAAATTATCGCTAATACAGATGTGCAAACACGTGGATTTGTTTATTTAAAAGATTCAGAGCATATTGTTAAAGGGATATTTAAAATCGCAGAAGATACTTTAAATGAAAATAAAGATAATCTTGAAATCGAAACAACAGAAATCAGACAAATGATTAAAGATAAAGTCTATAAATTTATTACAAAACAAACAGGAAAAAAACCGGTAATTTTACCTGTGATTATAGAGATTTAAGCAAGGTCATACTTGCTTTTTCTTTATTTTGTAAAGTGACTTTGGTATAATTGTGATTGGAGGTTTTTTATGGCAACTACAAAAAAAAGAAAGAAAAAAGACCAAGATACCTTATTTAATGAACGTCTACAACTTAGAATGATTATTTTATTAATCATCTTTTTAATTGTGATTGCTTCATTAAAACTAGGGATCGTGGGCGTGAATATTAATTATCTGTTCGCTTATTTTTTTGGTAATTTTACAGGTATTATTTATGGTATCATTTTAATTCATGCGATATGTTTTTTAATTAAATTAGAACACCCAAAATACACTTCACCCGAGGCTGTAGGGTTATATTTAATTTTAATTGCACTCATTACATTAGCTTCCTCACCAAGTGATCATAGTATTAAAGGAATGAATGTCATTAATTTATTTTTTGTGCAATCTTCCATTATTCGAGGGGGACTAATCGGTTCTTTACTTTATGGAAGTTTTAGTATGTTATTTGACTATATCGGAACAATTATTGCGTGTAGTTTATTGTTGGTTACCGGACTTGCATTAATGCTTGGAAGATATTACATTAAACATAAACAAAAAATCGTAAAATTTAAAGAAAAACAAATTCAAAACTATCGTGAAATTTCACAAGTTCACCAACAAAAGAAAAAGAAAAAACAACCGATTTTTCCAGATAAAATGTTTAATGATTTAGAAGAAGAACCCGTTGAAATCATCACTGCCAAAAACGATCCGCTTGAACCGGTATTTTACCAAGATAAAACACTCAATAAAGATTTAAGTTTTGA
>JAGZJH010000022.1 GCA_018365815.1 Erysipelotrichaceae bacterium | reverse complement strand
AGGCCTATCCTCAGTGATTGCCACATACAGCAGTCAAATAGTATTAACACAAACAGATCTATTAAATGATGTTTATGATAATGAATTAGTGGTAATTAATCAAACGAGTAAAAATGAAACTACTTATGATGATTATGCTAATTTAGAAATCACAGATAACCAACTTCAAATGATTAAAGAAGTTAAAAATATAGAAGCAGTTTATCCTCATGTGTACTTAAATAAAAATATGACTTATTTTGATCCTCAAACAAGACAAACTTTATTATTTGATGGAAACCAAAGTACAATGATCGAAGTGACAAATATCAATAAAGTGATAAATGCAATAAATTATCAAGATACATTAATTTCTAAATTAAATATCAACCCAATTTACCCACATCATAAAATACAAGAACGTTGTAGTAGTTATAATGAAAATATTGAAAAAGGATTTTATATTTCATCTTACTTAGCTCAACAATTAAATTTAGGTAGTGATATTGAGGGTAAAAATATTAAAATGATGATGACTGTTCAAATTGCTTCTGAACCGGCAATCACTAATCAATATGATAATAATATGCAACTTAGTGAAGAAGTTAGCAAATCAAGAGGAATGTTTAGTGTATTAAAAGAAATTGAGTTGCCTATTAAAGGAATTTTAAAAAAGACAAATTTTAATTTTTATACAATAGATGAACCTCATTTATTTTTAGATTATCAATATATTCAAGAAATCATCGATACAACCAATCAAGAAAATTTATCGTGGTTAAATGAATATGCTTTATCAAAACAAACATCTAATGAACTTTCAAAATATTATGAAACAATGTTACTCGATACTTATTGGAAACCAAGTGCCTATACTATTAAAGTTAATTCTATTGAAAACATTGAACAAGTTAAAACTGATTTACAAAAAATATCTTCAAATTTTAACATTAGAGCAATGGAAGTTAATGGAGTGGCAAGTGACGATTTAGTGATACAACAAAAAAGTATGACAACTTTAATATCTATTGTATTAGTGATTAGTAGTGCAGTATTAAGTTATATGGTGGGATATTTCAAAAAGAAAAATAATAAATCATATTATTCTTATCTGTCTAAATTAGGAATGTTTAATAAAGATTTAAAACTTATTCAACGATTTGAAAATTTATGGTGTGTGATGATAGTTATTCCTTTTACACTATTATTTTCAATAATTATTAAAAATATATTTGGATTACCAGTGGTATTGAATTTTGATTATATTAGAGTATTTTGTATTTTAATGATTGTGGTTTATGTTTTAATGTATCGAAAATATAAGGAAGTATCACCATGTTAAGTGTTAAAAATATCAAAATTCAATATCCCGATCAGTTATTAATTAAACAAGAGAGATTACGTTTTTATCCCGGTTATTTAAGTTTAATTAGTGGTGAAAGTGGTTGTGGTAAAACAAGTTTATTATATGTTTTAGGACAGTTAAATGAACACCGTTTCGCTGATTTATATTACCAAAATCAACCAATTAAAACTAAAAATGAAATCGAACTTTATCGAAAAAATGTTGTAGGTTATGTATTTCAAGATAAAAATTTACATGAAGATTTAACCATTTTTCAAAATTTGAATTTATTTGCGATGATTGCGAATCATCAATTAACTTTAGATGATGCTTTAGATTTGTTGGAGCGGGTGGATTTAAAACTAGAGGTCAATCGATTAGTATCGACTTTATCTGGTGGAGAAAAACAACGTGTTGCCATTGCTTGTGCTTTAGCGAAACAACCTGCAATTTTAATTGCCGATGAACCGACCAGTTCACTAGATGAAAAAAATAAGTTAAATATTGTCAATATATTAAAAAACATAGCCCATGATAAAAATATTATTGTCATCGTTGCCAGTCATGATCGTTGTTTTTTAGAGCATAGTGATTTAATTTATAAGATTAAAAATCAGCATATTGAAATCAATGATGAAAAAGAAATTCAATCTAATGAAAATCAACCTTTACCCCTTACAAAATTACCTAAAAACTTTTTTAAAATTGTTTTAAAATATAAATCTAAAAGTTATTTTAAATCGATTAATTTTATCCTTTGGTTAAGTTTTTTACTCATTTGTTTAGGAAGTTTAGCCTTATCGACCAATCAAAATATCATTAATTCTTTTGTCGATAAAATCGAATCGTTAAAAGTGAGTGATATTTATATTACTAATTTAACTAAACAAGAGGATTTAGAGTTTATTAAAACGATACAAGGCGTAAAATCTGTTGATCCTTATTATGAAATTGGAAATGTGACATTAAATCATTCAAACGATTTAACAGTCTTGTTGCATACTTATTATCCTAAAGATTTACGCATACAAGGGTTAACAGAAATTAATCAAAGTGTGTATTTAAGCAGTGATTTAAAAGAAGAAAATCTTGAATTGGTGGAATTTGAAATACTTGGTAAGATGTATAGTTTTAATATCGGTGGTTATTATCATCAGGCTTATAAGGATATTTATAAACCACTTAGTCCGGTGGTTTATTTACCGGTGGAATTTTTTAAACAGTTTAATATTCCAACGACTTCTTATATTATTGAAACAATAGATTCAAGTAATATAGATCAAATTATCGATAAAATTACGATTATTAATCCTGATATACAAATGTCAAGTCAATATAGTGATACACAAAAGTTATTATCCCTTCAACAAAATATGAAGATTTATATTCAAATTGGAGTTTTTGTATTGACACTCATTGTAACATTATCAGTTGCTTTATCACAAATTTTAGAAATTAACAGTCGACTTTATAAGATTTGTATTTTCCAAGCTAATGGTTTACAAAAGAAATCGTTGTTTAAATTAGAGTTTTATCGATTGATGTTTTTATGGTTAATTGGAAATGTGTTTATCGATATTTTAGGAACAGTTATTTTAATGATTTGTAAACAATTATTTTTCTCAAAATTGATTGTATTTAATCCGATGTTTTATTTAACTGTGGCTGTGCTCACTTGTATTTCAATGATTATTCCAGCGATGTTTTCACTATATCAAGTCAGTAAAGTTTCAGCAGAAAAGATGCTTAGAAGTTAATAGGGAAATTATCAATATTTCCCTTTTTTTAGATTCTAAAAGTTGGATTGTTGAAAAGAAATAGAGTATGAAAGATATAAATGAAATATTAAAAAAAGCAATAGAACAAGATGCATCAGATATATTTATAGTTGCCGGAAGTCCATGTGCTTTTAAAATTAAAGGTGAAATTCAACGTGTAGATGATGAAAGATTAATGCCAGAAGATTGTAAATTGATTATTAATGAATTGTATATATATGCCCCTTATGGGCATTATCATCAATTTGAACAAACCGGTGATGATGACTTTTCATTTTCAATTCCACATATCGGACGTTTTCGTGTAAATGTATATTTACAAAGAAATTCACAAGCTACTGTATTACGTGTCGTAAAATTTGATTTACCAAAAGCAAGTGAAATGGGTATTCCTGAGTTTATTATTGATTTACATAAGGAAAAAAAGGGAATGATTTTAGTCAGTGGTTATGCCGGAAGTGGTAAATCAACAACTCTCGCATGTATTATTGATAAAATCAACGAAACAAGAAATGCACATATTATTACGATTGAAGATCCAATTGAATTTCTACATTCTCATAAAAAAAGTATTATTTCCCAAAGAGAAATCCTTCATGATACCAAAGATTATTTAACGGCATTAAGAGAAACACCGGAAGTCATTTTACTAGGGGAAATGGGAGATAATGAAACGATTCAAACGGCTTTAACAGCTGCTAAAACAGGGCGTTTATTGTTTTCGACTTTACATACGATCGGTGCAGCTAATACGATTGATCGTATTGTCGATGCTTTTTCAACAAACCAACAACAAATTCGCCACAACTTTCTATGGTTCTTAAAGCTGTTATTTCTGAACAACTATTATCAAGTGTTGATGGCGGGGTAGTTCCTGCTTTTGAAATTATGGTGGTTAATCCAGCTATTCGTTCACAAATTCGTGAGGGAAAAACACATCAAATTGAAAATACGATTGTGTCAAATCGTATGTCAGGGATAATTACAATGGACGATTCTATTTTCCAACTTTACCAACAAAAGAAAATTACTACTGATATAGCCATACAATATAGTATGCACCCAGAAACAATGAAAAAAAGAGTTCAGTAATGATTTCAATATAATAATTAATAAAAAAACGATCGGTTATATTTTTAAGAAAGTCGATCGTTTATATATCTTAACTATTTTGTGTATTAGGGGTTTGTTCACCTAAAGTGACTTGCACTGTTTTTTGTTGGTTATTACGAATGATTGTTATTTCAATAGTATCATTGGCTGAGTGTTGGTTAATAATTGTTTTGACTTCACTAGCGAAAGAAACTTCTTGTCCGTCAACTGATACAATTTGATCTCCCGAAGTTAAACCCGCTTTACTAGCTGCACTATTTGCAACGACTGAGGCAATATATACACTTGTTGATGATTTATTAAATCCATATTGATTCGTTTGATCTTGTAAAGAAACGCCTAAATATGGTCGATTAGAAACATATCCATCACTCATTAAATCTTCAATAATTGTTTTAGCGATGTTTGATGGAATTGCAAAACCCAAACCTTCAACGGCTTCACCGGTAGATTTTGCGTTGACAATACCGATTAACTCACCGTTTGCATTAAATAAACCTCCACCTGAATTACCTGGATTAATTGCAGCATTTGTTTGAAGTAAAGTCATTGTTTCATTATTGATTTGAATTTCACGATCTAAAGCAGAAATAATACCAGTAGTCACAGTTCCACCTAATTCACCTAATGGATTACCAATAGCAATAGCAGTATCTCCGACTTTTAAACTTGAACTATCTCCAAAAGTAACCGGACTCAAACCAGTAGCTTCAATTTTTAAAACAGCTAAATCAGTTTTTTCATCACTACCTACTAAAGTGGCTTTATATTCATTTCCATCATAATCTCTAACAGTAATTGTATTTGCACCATCTATAACATGATAGTTAGTAGCAATATAGCCATCTTGACTAAGAATCACACCACTTCCTGCTCCAGAACTTGTATATTGTTGTATATATTGATCTGAAGTCACTGATTCAGTACGTATTTCAACAACACTTTTTAAAGCTTCATTAGCCACATCACTAACTGATAATGTTTCTGCGCTAGCACTATTGTTAGTATGTGTAAGATTAGATTGTTGTAAAGTTGGGGTATTAGTTGAATTTTGTTGTTTAAGTGCGATAGAAGCACCTCCATAACCACCTAGTAATGATAAACTTAAACTGGCAGATAAAATAAATGCTGTTGTTTTATAAAAAGGATTTTTCTTTTTTTCCTTTTTAATTTCGTTAACTTTTTTTTCTGTAAATTCACCATCTTTAATTTCTACACCTGAAGAAATTTCATTAATTTGTACATTTTGATTATTTTCTTGATTGTCCATGATGTTCAACCTCCTTTTTAGATTACACCTATATCATAAACAACAATCATCTATAAATAACTAAAAAGAAATGTGAAATTACTGGTTGTGGTTACAACAATATGTAAAAATATGTGATTTTATATGTTATCAGTCTGTTTATTGTTTTAATTATAAAAAAACTTGATGAAATCAAAGAAAATTCAATATATTAGTACTAGCTGAATGGGGAGTGGTATTAATTTATTTAATTCATTATTAATTTCTGTTTGATGCTTTTTAGTTCTGGTGAGACATAAAATTTGAATTTTTTAAATAGTGTCCTCCTTTTTATTAAAAAAAGTACAGAAATTTATAGTATTTTGAAAAGTGTTATTTTTTTCATGTGTTAGATGGTTAATCAAAAATAATTAATTGCAAATCAATTTGATTTAAGTATAATAGTAGCGTGAAAAATTATAAAATACCTATCAGGAGAGGGAAAAAATCATATGAAAAATAAAAAATTGACACGGGTTGACCAACAAGTTTCAATCTTATTTATTGTAATTTTAATTTTATTTTCAATATCTCTGTATGCTATTAGTACACATATATATTATGATTCTATTTTGGTGAGTTTAACACAGCGTGTAGGAAACATTCATAATTATGTAGAACATGCGCTAACAGCTGAAACATTTTTTGAAATCAATACAAACCAAGACATGTCTAAAGAAAGCTATCAAAGTTTAAAAACAATTCTAGAAAACACACGTAATGTATGTAATTTACGTTATCTTTATACTGCTAAACAAAATAGTAGTGGTGAATTAATTTATATAGTTGATGGACTTTCGCAAAATGCTAATGATTTTAGATATCCAGGTGATCAAATTGAATCAGAGATACAAGATGAATTAAGTGAAGCATTAAAGGGTAAAACTGTTCTGCCCAATAAGATCCTTAATACTGATTGGGGTAATATTTTTATTGCTTATTTTCCACTGCACGACGACTCTGGTAATGTAATTGGGGCATTGGGATTAGAAATGGCAGCAGATACTGAAATTGCAGCTATAGGGAAAATGAAACAGTCAATATTTTTTGCTTGCTTAATTTTTTGTGGAATTTCAATTACTGCCTCATTAAAAATTTTTAGAAGAATCTCTAATCCACTTTATCGTGATATGTTGAATACAGATCTTATGACGAAACTTAAAAATCGTAATGCTTATGAGACTGATTGTAATAACTTAATTACAAGAAATTCTCTAGAAAATTTAACTGTTGTTGTAATTGATCTTAATAATTTAAAATTAGTAAATGACCAACTTGGTCATGATATTGGTGATCAATGTCTTATCATAGCAGCAAATATACTTGGTAATTTAGAAAATTCAAAAACAAGTGCTTATCGCTATGGTGGTGATGAATTTATTTTGTTAATGAAAGATGAACCAAATCCAATGCCGCTTTTGCTAAAAGCAAAAGAAGAGTTCAATAAACATTATTATAATTTAGAAATTCCAGTTGCACTTGCTATTGGTTATGCCAAATTTGACAAAAGGTTTGATAAATCAATTATAGATACTCAAAAACGTGCTGATAAAA
This sequence comes from Erysipelotrichaceae bacterium, assembly GCA_018365815.1. GTDB lineage: Bacteria > Bacillota_I > Bacilli_A > Erysipelotrichales > Coprobacillaceae > Beduini. Next base: position 32,652 of record JAGZJH010000022.1, on the reverse strand, counting down.
TGATGTATCATGATAAAACAATTATTAAAGAATCGATAAACAAATAAATAGCATAATATCTAACTCGATAAACATTATGTAATCACATATGATTAAGTTATATCTCTAATTATAAAATATTTGATATAAACTATCGTAAATTCTATAATTAATGGTTATGATCTTGTAAAAGATACGTATCATATTAGAGATACTATAATAAATATATTAATAATTAAAATATTTTACACTATCGTTTATAAAAATAATTATGTTAAATGAACATAAAGTTTTGCCTAGTACAATAGTAGAAGAACTCAATAATTAACAAATAAATCGCAAGCATTGAGAATGTCTAGTAAATACAGTACTCTTAATTTCATTTTCTGAAAATATCAAAACGAAATAATCGATAATGATATAATCACAATCAAAGATTGGGGGAAGAATATGAAAAAAGGAAGTTATTTATATTATGCTTTAGCAAATGGAATGTTTTATTACGCTTGGGGAACATTTGCTTGTATTATTTCAGTTTATTTAGCAGGAATTGGTTTTATCGCAACTGATATTTCACTTATCACATCAGCCGCACCACTATTTGCAATATTCTTCCAACCGGTTTGTGGTATATTAGCAGATAAAGTCGGAAGTCCCAAAAAAGTAGGAATGGCATCATTAATATTTGCAGTTATCAGTGGGATTTTATTTGCATATACTAAAAACTTAATTCTATTATTTTTATTCAATGGACTCACACAAGGTTTTTTAAACGGAACTACTGCTTTAACTGACCGTTTAGCAACTGGAGCGCCTTATCCTTTTGGAACTATTAGAATATGGGGGTCAATTTGTTATGCAATTGCTTGTCAAGTGACCGGGTATGTTTATGACAATCTCTCTCATCAAGCTATCTATATTATCTTTACAATAGCAATTATCATTACAATTATTGGTTTTATTGGAATGAACGATGTTCAACAAATTAAAAGTGAAAAAAAGGAAGAATCATTTACAGTTTTAGAAATGCTTAAAGCCTTATTTACAAACAAAGCTTTTGTCATCTTCATGATTATTTATATCTTATTTCAAGGACCGGCTTCTGCAAATGGGGTATATATGCCTTTATTAATCAAAGAACTTGGGGGATCAACGACATTAGTTGGAACAACTTTGCTTTTTTCAACACTTTCAGAAATACCAGCGGTGCTATTTTCAGATCAACTTATTAAAAAGATACCTTATAAATATCTCATGCTCTTTGCTTGTATTTTAACAATTATAAGATTTGTATGGTATTCTACATACCCAACCCCTACAATGATTATGATGATGTTCTTCTTTCAAGGTTTAACGACAATAATCTTTATTCTAGTTGCTGTTAGAATTATTTTAGACATTGTTGATGAAAGATTTGTCAATAGCGCCTATGGAATTTCATCAATGCTCGCTAAAGGAGTTGCAGCCTTCGTTTTTCAAATGTTATCAGGAAATATTATCGATGCCTTTGGAGGAGCAGAAGGATTTAGAATGGTCTATTTAATGTATAGTGTATCGATATTAATAGCGACAATTGTATGCATTATGTTCAAAATGCCAGAGCACTCAAAATAGAGTGTTTTTTAAATTGTTTTTTAATAAAAAAATAAAAGCTTTTAAATTATACAAAAAAGAAACCACACAAAAATTCTTATCTTAAAGTGTAAAAATTTAAAAACTCATCTAACCAAATGATTATTTAAATTCCCCTTGTTTTTCTTAGATAAAAAGGTTAGTCTTAAATTAAGAGGTGATAGACTATGCTATTAACAGAAAAACTAAAACAAACTGAATTATATTCAAATAATGAACAAATTATTGCGACTTACATACTTGAACAAGGAATTGAAATTAAAGACCAATCCTCAAGACAAGTTGCCAGCACCACTTACACTTCACCGGCAACGGTAGTTCGTTTATGTCAAAAACTAGGAATGAGTGGGTTTGATGAATTTAAAGAAAAATATCTTGAGGAGCTAAACTACTTAACGAAGTCTTTTAATAACATTGATGTCAATTATCCATTTAGTAAAGAAGATACTGCTGATAAAATTGCTAACAAAATCTCAACACTCCATCTTGAAACAATTCAAGATACTATGCAATTACTGAACCATGATAACTTACAACATGCTAATCGTATTATAGAAAAAGCAAAAAATATTTACATATTTTCATTAGGCTCTTCGATTAATGTAGGTTTATTATTTAAAGAAAAGATGATGAAAATTAAAAATCAAGTCATTATTTCAGAAAAACTAGAACATCAAATATTTAATGCTTATTCAATTAATGAACAAGATTGTGCTATTATATTATCTTATTCGGGTGAAAATAAAGGAGCAATTTCCATAGCAGAAATTTTAAAACAACGACATATTCCTTTTATTAGTCTTACATCATTTGGCGATAATCCAATTAATGAAATGTCTGATTGTGCATTGTTTATTTCAACACGTGAAATTCCCGGTCAAAATACCGGTAATATGGTATCTAACGTATCCTTTAGTTTAATACTTGATATTTTATATAGTTGTTATTATGCGAAAAATTACCAACAAAATTTGAATTTTACAGATAAAGTGAATACTCATATTGAACAAATGAAAACAATGAATAAAGAAAATTCATAATATTAAATAGAAATAAAATATTTTAAAATATATATTGAATAATTAATCTTAACAGTGTATACTAATTGAGATATAAATGTAGGAGGGATAATTATGGATTTAATTAAGAGATTAAACAATAAAATTAAAGACCGTTTTTGCTTTCCCTTTTATAATCTATTTTTCCTATTTAAACATATCACACTTAGTTGATATGTTTTTTTTAAGGATTGTGAGTTAAAATTTAAGAATGGAGGAATTATTTATGCCAAAAAGAGAAGATATCAATACAGTATTAGTGATTGGTTCAGGACCAATTATTATCGGACAAGCTTGTGAATTTGATTATTCAGGAACTCAAGCCTGCAAAGCTTTAAGAAGTTTAGGGTATAAAATCGTTTTAGTCAATTCAAACCCTGCAACAATTATGACAGATCCAGAAACAGCAGACGTTACATATATTGAACCATTAAATATTGAAAGATTAACTCAAATTATTGAAAAAGAAAGACCAGATGCTTTACTTCCTAACTTAGGTGGACAATCAGCACTTAACTTATGTTCAGAATTAAATCAAGCTGGTGTGTTAGATAAATATAACGTGAAAGTATTAGGTGTTCAAATTGACGCAATTGAAAGAGGAGAAGACCGTTTAGAATTTAAAAAAGCCATGAATAAATTAGGAATTGAAATGGCTAAAAGCGAAATTGCCAATACAGTAGATGAAGCATTAGCGATTGCAGATAAATTAGGATATCCGGTTGTAGTTAGACCTGCTTATACAATGGGTGGAGCCGGAGGAGGACTTGTTTATAACGTTGAAGAATTAAAAACAGTCGTTTCTCGTGGTTTACAAGCAAGTTTAGTTCACCAATGTTTGATTGAAGAATCTATTTTAGGTTGGGAAGAATTAGAGGTAGAAGTTGTTCGTGACGCTAAAAATAACATGATTTCTGTATGTTTTATTGAAAACATTGATCCATTAGGAGTTCATACAGGAGATTCGTTTTGTAGTGCGCCAATGTTAACTGTTCCTCAATCAGTTCAAGATCGTTTAAAAGAACAAGCCTTTAGAATTGTTGAAGAGGTACAAGTTATCGGTGGAACTAACGTACAATTTGCTTATGATCCTGTAAGTGATCGTATTATTGTGATCGAAATTAATCCAAGAACTTCACGTTCATCAGCATTAGCTTCTAAAGCAACTGGTTTCCCTATTGCTCTAATTTCAGCAATGTTAGCTGCTGGTTTAACATTAGATGAAATTCCATGTGGAAAATATGGAACTTTAGATAAATATGTACCAGATGGGGATTATGTAGTTATCAAATTTGCACGTTGGGCTTTTGAAAAATTTAAAGGTGCTGAAGATAAATTAGGAACTCAAATGAAGGCTGTTGGGGAAGTTATGAGTATTGGTAAAAACTATAAAGAAGCTTTCCAAAAAGCAATTCGTTCATTAGAAACAGGACGTTACGGTTTAGGATATGCTAAAAACTTCAACGAACTTACAAAAGAAGAGTTATTACAAAAATTAACTATTCCTACAAGTGAAAGACAATTTATCATGTATGAAGCTTTAAGAAAAGGTGCAACTGTTGAAGAGTTATTTGAACTTACAAAAATTAAACATTATTTCATTGAACAAATGAAAGAATTAGTAGAAGAAGAAGAAAGAATTGCTTCTTACAAAGGTCAACAATTACCTGATGATGTTTTAAAACAAGCTAAATTAGACGGATTCTCAGATAAATATTTAAGTCAAATTTTATCAGTGAATGAAAAAGAAATCAGAGAACATCGTTTAGCAATTGGTATGAAACAAGCATGGTTACCGGTTCATGTAAGTGGAACTAAAGATAATGCTTATTACTATTCAACATACAATGCTCAAGATGAATCAAAAATTAATAATAATCGTCCAAAAATTATGATTTTAGGTGGAGGACCAAATCGTATCGGTCAAGGTATTGAATTTGACTACTGCTGTGTTCATGCTGCTATTGCCTTAAAAGAATTAGGATTTGAAACAATTATTGTTAACTGTAACCCAGAAACAGTTTCAACTGATTATGATACATCTGATAAATTATACTTTGAACCATTAACAGTAGAAGATGTATTAAGTATTCATGATAAAGAAAAACCAGTAGGAGTAATTGCTCAATTTGGTGGACAAACACCATTAAACTTAGCCGCTGAATTAAAAGCAAATGGGGTTAATATTTTAGGAACGACACCTGAAACAATTGATATGGCAGAAGATAGAGATCAATTCAATGCTATGATGGAAAAATTAAATATTCCAATGCCTGAATCTGGAATGGCAGTTAATGTAGAAGAAGCATTAGAAATTGCTTCAAGAATTGGTTATCCATTAATGGTAAGACCATCTTATGTATTAGGTGGTAGAGGAATGGAAGTTGTTTATGATGATGAAAGTTTAAAAACTTACATGGCAGCAGCCGTTGGTGTGACTCCTGATCGTCCTATTTTAATTGACAGATTCTTAAATAATGCAATGGAATGTGAAAGTGATGCGATCAGTGATGGTGAACATGTATTCGTTCCTGCTGTAATGGAACATATCGAATTAGCCGGAATTCACTCAGGGGATTCTGCTTGTGTATTACCATCTATGCACATTCCTCAAAAACATATTGATACAATTAAAGAATATACTAAAAAAATCGCTAGAGAAATGAATGTTCGTGGATTAATGAATATGCAATATGCAATTGCTGATGATAAAGTTTATGTATTAGAAGCAAATCCAAGAGCATCAAGAACAGTACCTTTAGTTTCAAAAGTATGTAATATTAAAATGGTAAAATTAGCTACTGAAATTATTACATCAGAATTAACTGGAAAACCATCTCCGGTTGCTAATCAAAAAGAAAGTAAAATTACACATTGTGGAATTAAACAAGCAGTATTCCCATTCAATATGTTCCCTGAAGTCGATCCGGTTTTAGGACCTGAAATGAGATCAACAGGAGAAGTATTAGGTATGGCTGATACATTTGGTGGGGCTTACTACAAAGCACAAGAAGGTGCCGGAATGATTTTACCAGTAGAGGGTAAAGTATTATTCTCAGTCAATGATTTAGATAAACCACAATTAGTAGAAATCGCTAGAGGGTACTATGATGCTGGCTTTGAATTAGTAGCTACATCTGGATCTTATAACTTAATTAAAGAAGCAGGAATTCCAGTTGAAAAAATTAAAAAAATTCAAGAAGGAAGACCAAATATTAATGATGCTTTAACAAATCGTGATTTAGCAATGATTGTTAATACACCAAGAGGAAAACAAAGTACTCATGATGATAGTTACTTACGTAAATCTGCAATTAAATTAAAAATTCCTTATGTTACAAACTTAGCTGCTGCTATTGCATGTTTAGAAGGAATTAAAGAAATTAAAGCAAACGGAAGTCATGAAGTAAAGTCTATCCAAGATTATCATAAAGCAATTCAATAGTGATTAATCAAGAAATGAAGGTTAATAACTTTCATTTCTTAAAAAGAATTTAAAATAAAAGAGGTTTTAAAACTACTGTATCTTCTATCAGTAGACTTAAAAGCCTCTTTTTTATATTTATATTTAAATAAAAAAAGAAAGGCTCTGAAACCTCTCTTTTCTATTATTACTTATGTGACCACTTTTCAATTACTTATATTATATTCAAGATTGATTTTTATTGGAAACTTTCTTCTTTTTATTATCTTTTATTTATGCACTACTTGTCTTTAAAAATACACTTCTTAAACAACCATATAATACCAACCTCAACAAAAAGTATCTTTAAAAAGTAATAACTCATAACCCACAAAATGTGACTACCACCAATTCTTCTAGGTAAAGGTAATAGCATAATAATATCAGGAACAATTAAAAGAATAAAGATCAGTATTATAAATTTTATAAAATTATTTTTCATAATTAAAACCTCCTTTTTTTAAAGAAACATGTGGTAGCAACTTAAACAAAAAAATATAATAAAATCTATTTCACAACCTAATTTTAATACAAAAAAAAATATTTTCTACGAAATTACAGTTTTAGAAATTTTATATAACTTACTATAAAAGCATGTTATAATAATGTTATTAAAATTAAAAATGAACTTTATCGCTTTATAAAATATTTTGTTTTTATTAATAGTTGCAATATTATTTTAGTATACCAATTATCAAATAAAAACTTTACTTTTTAATAATCTTTTAATCTAATTGATATATTCTTTTCCTTCCACTCAGCCCATTTATCTAATTTTGATATAGTATATTTTTAGTGTTTATTTTATATTCTTTTCTTTCAAACAAAATTAACTATTTAAAAATTAATTGTATTTTAGACTTGATTTTCATTATAATTTTTATATAATTAACAATGTTAACTATAAGGAGAGTTTTATGAATGAAAATTGGCAAAAATACGGACAACAAATACAATTATTTCATACTTTTGCACGTCTAATAGTCACACAAGAAAAATCACGTACATTAAATACAAACGAAATGGAAATTTTATCTTTTATCTATTTAAGTGAAAATAAAGTGACCCCTCATGATATTGCTTTAGCAACAGGAATGAAAAAAGAAGCTGTAAGTAGAAGTTTAAAGACATTAGTTGAAAAACGAATGCTGACTAAACAAAAAGATGTTGATGATGAAAGAAGTTATTTTCTTCTTTTAAGTCACTATGGTGAAAATCAGTTGAATGAAAATTATCAAATGCTTTTTTTACCTTATAAAACAATGGAACAAACAATGGGGAGTGAGAAATTTAGCGACTTGATTTTAGCATTAGAACAAGCCGCTGATATACTTAGAAAAACGAAAGAAAGGTGATTAAAATGAGTTTTTACCAAGCATTACAACTTGATCCATCATCATTATACAAATATCGAAAAAATGCTGAAAATAAAAAAGAAAAGAACTTCTACCTATCTGCTTTGCTAGTAAGAGATGTTTTATTAGTCCTTTTTTCAATTATATTTATTTCTTTATTAACCACCTTATTTTCATCACAAAACAGTTCAATGGCAGTGGTTTTATTTTGTATTCTATTAAGCATTCGATTTGTGGATTTTGGTTATCATATTAAAGATTCAATTTTATCTTTAGTAATTATTTTATCATTATTACTCATTTCACCATTATTAATGCAAAAGGTATCTTTACTAGGTGGTGTAGTGATTAACTTTATTTCGTTATTTACAATTTTAGTTTTATCTTGCGAAAATCCTGAAATGGGAAATGGTGGATTATATTTATTTGGCTATGTTTTTTTAAGTGGTACACAGATTAATTTTTCGACATTTGTATTGCGTTTTTATATGACACTAGTCGGATTAATTATCCTTGGATTGATTTTATACATTAAACATAAAGAAAAAAATAGTGAAACAACTTTAATACATCTCTTAAAGCATTTTAGTTTGGCTGACCATAAATATCAATGGCAATTACAAGCGACTTGTGGAATGACTTTATTTTTCTTGTTTGCTCGTATTATTTCATTAGAACGTTTTATGTGGGCAGGATTTGCTTGTTCATCAATGTTAACATGTTATCCATTAAAAATGCGTCATCGAATATTTCAAAGATTGAGTGGAATTTGTATTGGTTCAATTTTATTTTTAGTGATTGTTCAAATTTTACCGACAACAATAATCTCTTATTTTGGAATTATCGCCGGATTATGTTTAGGATTAGTTTCTTCATACCATCATAAGACAATATTTAATTGTTTTGGCGCTTTGCTTACAGCTTCTAGTTTGTATGGTGTTCAATCCGCTGTCTATTTACGTATTTTTAATAATTTTATGGGATTATTATTTGCAGTGATATTTATTTTAATTTTTCAATTTATCATCAAACAAAATAAATTAAATATTAAAAAAATAAATTCATAAACAAGTATAATTTATAAGATAGTATTGATGTAAAAAAAAGAAGTTAGCGTATTAACTTCTTTTAAAATTGTTTAAAACTAATTATTCAATAAGTGGAATGTCTAAAATCATTGCGGCTTTTTCAAAATGACATTCTTCAATTTTATTTCCATTAGCAAGTTTAGTTGCTAAATGAATTAAATCATAGGATTCGATTTTACCTGTATCTAAAGATTTATAACTTGCTGCTCCCCAATATCGACTTTGTTTAAGAAAATTCGACTCAATAATACGTTGTTTTTCTTTTTCAACATCAAATACCACGTCAACCATTTCATAAACATATTGGTTATTATCGAAAGTTAAAATTGCATATTCAGCGATATTGTTTTTTGGATTTTTATTTATTCCAACACCACCGGGGTTAAGTAATAAAATGCCATTTTTATTTAAAACAAAACGTTCGTGCGTATGTCCGAATAATAAAACAGAAGTATTTAAATGTTTTAAGATAGTTTCATAATTTTGTTCAGGTCGTATAGTATGTCCATGCATAATTGTCATTTCAGGACAGTTATAAGGTTTAAATGTCACGACTTGAGGAAATGATTTGATAAAGTTTAAATCTTTTTTTCTTAAATGATTATAAGTATGAAGTAGAGATCCGTTTTTTGAACAATAACTCCAGTGAGAATGTTCTTTAAACATATATTCTTCTTTATTTCCGGCTACAAATGTACAAGGATATTCCTCTATCATTTTATAGATTAAATCGAAAGTATCTTCAGGAAGTGGGAAGTCACAGATTAAATCTCCAAGAAAGATAATATAATCAATTGGTCTATTTTTAATATCATCATACACTGCTTTAAAGGCAGTGTAATTTCCGTGAATGTCACTTATTACAGCAATGTTTGTCATTTTTTCACACTCCTTTTTTTAAAAGTATAGCATAACTCTTTATGAAGTGGTTAAAAAGATGAATTTATGAAAATTACTTGTAAATGCAAATAAAATTGAGTAAAATATAATTGATTTAAATAGAAAGGCAGTTAGTCCCCTCCACGTCAACATATGGATTAACTGTCTTTTTGTTGTGATATAAAACTTAATTACTTTTGAATAGTATTTTTTTCATGTATAATAAAGAAAATGGAGTGTGATAAAATGTTTGAAGATACAATTGTAGCAATTGCCACAAGTCGTATGGAAGCGGCTTTGTCAATAATTAGGTTAAGTGGACCTCATGTATTTGAAGTAATGTCAAAAATATTTAAAAAAGATTTAACGAAAGTACCAAGTCATACTATTCATTATGGATTTATTCGTGATGGCAAAGAAGTTATTGATGAGGTATTAGTGAATGTCTATCATGGAAAACATACATTTACCGGTGAAAATATGGTAGAAATTAATTGTCATGGGAGCGTATTTATTACCAATCGTGTACTTGAAACTTGTTTAAAATATGGTGCAAGAATGGCTAATCGAGGGGAATTTAGTGAACGTGCATTTTTAAATGGTCGTATCGATTTAGCCCAAGCAGAATCAATTTCAGATTTAATTAGCGCTAAAACAGTTCAAGCAAGTCGTTTAGCACTTAGTGGCGTAAGAGGAAATGTCTCTAATTTAATTAAAGATTTAAAAGAAGATTTGATTAAAATTATTACTCAAATTGAAGTGAATATCGATTATCCTGAATATGATGATGTAGAAGAGTTAACATCAACTTCTTTAATTCCTTTAACGAGCCAATTTATTTTAAAATTAGATCATATTTTAGAAAATGCAAGAAGTGGAAAGTTGATTAAAGAAGGTATTTCAACAGTGATTGTAGGAAAACCTAATGTGGGAAAATCAAGTTTACTCAATGCTTTATTACAAGAAGATAAAGCTATTGTGACAGATATTGCGGGGACAACTCGTGATATTGTTGAAGGAAGTGTTAATTTAGGTGGTATTGTTTTAAATATGATTGATACAGCCGGAATTCGTGAAACAGAAGATATAGTAGAAAAAATAGGTGTTGAAAAGTCTAAAGAAGTGGTACAATATGCTGATTTAGTTTTATTAGTATTAGATGGAAGTCGACCATTAGACCAAGAAGATGAAGAGTTATTAAAATTAACTAAAGATTTAAAACGCATTATTGTGATTAATAAAAGTGATATGACCAAACAAATTGATATCGAAGGAATTAGTATTAGTGCTAAAAATTTAGATATTGAAAACTTAGAAAATGAAATTAAACGTATTTTTAACATTGGTGAGTTGGTGTTAAACGATGAGGCTTTAATTAGTAATTCACGTCATATTTCATTATTAGAACAAGCAAAAATTAGTACCACAAAAGCCATTGATGCTATGCATATGATGATTCCTACTGATTTAATTGTATTAGATTTATATGATGCTTGGAAAAATTTGAAAGAAATTTTAGGAGAAGAAGCAAAAGAAGATCTTTTAGATGAATTATTTAGCCGTTTTTGTATAGGAAAATAAAATGAATTTAGAAACATTGTTACTTGCTTTTTTCTCTGGCGCAATGGGTGCAATGATTGGGGGAACGGCTACATTTGTCATTACTGGTTTTATTGGTTTAATTGTTTTAATCATCAGTCATTGTGGTGGTGATGTAACTTTATTGAATAATGAAGTATTGAATTTAATATTTATGCCTTGTGTTTGTTTTAATGGTGCAACAGCAGGAATGGCGTTTAGTGCTAATCGTAGAAATCATCAATTAAATGGGGCTGATGGTAATCGTTCTTTATATTTTACTGGTGATTATCGTGTATTACTTGTTAGTGGAGTTTTTGGTTTAGTAGGGTATTTAGTTTATTACCTTTTAACTTGTTTAAAATTATCTGCTGATATTGGTGCATTTACAGTGCTTAGTGTTAATTTTTTAATTCGATTTTTGTTTGGAACAGGAAAGATGATGAAAAAACCAGAAGTTCCATTGTTACGTAAAGCAACAATGGATTTTTGGATTTTTCAAATTTTATTTGCGTTAATAATAGGGGTTGTGAGTGGTTATTTTATACTTAAAACCGGTTTGATTACAATTGGTTTTTCAATGAGTGCTTTGTCGTTAATCTTCGCTTTTTCAAATCCGGAGTTTCCCGCAACTCATCATATTACTATGGTCGTTGGTTATACGATTTTAATGACAAATAATTTATTAATTGCTGTTATTTTTGGCGTGATTTCGCAAATTATTTTTATTGTGTTTACAAATTATTTTAATGTTGATTTAGATACACATGTTGATGGATCAGCAGCTTCTATTGGATTATGTAGTTTGGTATTAATAAGTTTATTTTAATTAAGCATAAAAAATCTAGGCGATATTGATTATATTTAAAGATTTTAAATTGAGAAGTAGAAAGACAATTTCAAAATAAATCAAAGAAAGAGAAAATTAGTAGGAAAAATTGATTAATATAGGACTATTTTATTCACAAAAAGAAGTTGCAATCAAGTAGCAACACAAGTAAAACTGAATTATAAAAAGAGCAAATCAGGGATTCAATTTACACTAATTTGCCCTTTTTTCTTTATTTAAATTTGTTACAATGCTTTATTTTATTAATATGTTGAGTTATGTTCTAGAAATTTTACTTTTATCAAGTAGTCAGATAAACTGTTCAAATTTTAAAAAGCTTCATCAATAATTAATAGTTTCGTTGAATAATTTAAACAAGTTGATGTTTTATCACGATGGTTATAAAGAGGTAATATAAATAATTAGGTAGTCAATAAATTCTTTCAATTTCTTTTAATAGATTTGATTTCATTGATTAAAATTTTCTGGTTGTTTTTTAATAGAACATACAATTTTGTTTAAAAAATTTCTTTAATAGTACAAATATTGTTTATCAATTACCCAAAACAGTTCTGAACTATTAAATAATAATGAAGTAAAAATAATTAACAAATATTTGCTTCCTGTTATTTAACACCAAACCTCATTTTACGACAAAGATGACATTAAATAATGTAATTACATCACTAGCAATTTGATTTATAGATTTATTTTTATAAATATTATATCAATATTTTTACATAAACTTTTCTTTTTGACCGTTATTTTGATGATGATTTATATCATTATTAAAAGCAAATATCATAAAGAAAGAATTTATTTCAGTAACGAGTTCTTAGTTTTAGTTATTTACAAAATAAATTATTTTTCATCATATATATATTCAAAGAAATCTTGAACCTATTCTTTACTGTATTGATTAAGGTCTATATTTTGTAAGGCTTTTTTAAGTTTTTCTTTATTTGCCGGTAAGTCTGAAATATAAGTACATCCAATTTCTTTTTTCATATCTTCAAAAATATCTTTGACAACTTTTTGTCCATGTTCGTTGTGTAACATATTGATCACTCCTTTTTTCTATTTTCAATTGCTATTCACCAAAAAGTAATAGTTTATTCTACTTTTTATAATGATGAAAAGCAAAAAGACACAATTATATCCAAAAAGACATAATGGTGCCTGATAAATTATTATTTAATTGTATGTAAAAAAAGGCAGAGTTTAGTCTGTCTTAGGACAGCAAATTTTAATCATATATGTCAAGCCTCTTTTTTTAAAAATAATATTTTTAGTTTAAAAGTATACTTTATATATTAAATACAAATTACATGATAATTCTATTAAAATTTTAATGATATTTCAAAGAAATGTTAATAGAAAAAATGCTCACATAAACTAAAGATGACTCTTTTTTGTCACTCAAAATAAAAGATCTTGTGTTTAAATGAAGAAAAATTTATTTTAAGATTAAATCTTTTTGCCAATAATTGGAATAATACATGACATAAGCCATGATCATCGAAACAGCAAATGCAATAACCTCGGGCCACCAAACAGCTCCGGGTCCAAGAACACTAGATAATGCATAGGCAAATATAACACGACAAATAATTTCAGTGGCAGAACAATACATAGATAATTTAGATTTTCCCACTCCTTGAAAAGCACCTAAAACTGTGCCTCTTAAACCATTAAGAATAAAATCGGCGGCAACAATGCGTAAATGAGTGGCGCAATAAATAATAGATTGTCCATTTAAATTAAATAAACCAATTAATTGGTAAGTAAACATAAATACTAAGATACCAATGATAAGGTCAATAGCGATTAATATAAAATTACTTTGCATAATTCCTTGTTTAATACGGTTAAACTTTTTAGCCCCATAATTTTGACCGGTATAAGTTGCAATCGCTTGAGAAATAGCAATGTTAGGAACTAACATATAAATTTCTAAACGACAAGCAACTGTATAGCTGGCGGCCATCATTTCACCATATGAGTTCACGACACGCTGAAGTAACATAAATCCAAGTGAAGAAACCATTTGTGCAAATGCCATAGGCACTCCTAAATCAATAATCGATTTAATTATTGATTTATCGTTATGATAGATATTTTTTTCATATTTAAACATAGGATATTTTTTAGCCATATAGATATAGGCGATGATCATACTAATACATTGGGAAATAGTTGTCGCTAATCCTACACCAATTATCGACCAATTAAATATAATGACAAAAACTAAATCTAACACAATATTACAAATAGAAGTGATAAGCAAAAAATATAATGAAGATTGACTGTCTCCTAAAGCTCTTAACGAAGCGGCGATAGAATTATAGCCGTATTGGAAAACTAAACCAATAGCATAGCTTCTTAAATAAAGAACACTTAAAGAATAAATACTATTAGGTACTTTAATAACATATTTTAAGATATATGGACCAATGAACCATGTGACAATACTCATCAACAATCCAAGCATGGTTAAAAAAGTAATACTTGTACCGGAGACCCTTTTCATTTTGTTTGTATCATTCGCTCCATAGGCTTGAGAAATCAAAATTCCTGAACCGGTTGAAAGACCGATGGCTAAAGCTAAAAACAACATGACTAAATATGAACATGAACCTACCGCTGCTAAAGAAGATTGACTATCAAAATTACCTACAACAAGTGTATCTACAGTATTGTAAAGTTGTTGTAGGGTATTTGCAGCCATAAGTGGTAAGGCAAATTTGAGAATTGATTTCCAAGGTTTTTGTTTTAACATATATTCATTATTCATTTATAACCCTCCTCTTTATAATCAATTATAACAATAAATTTTTTTAGGTTAACCCTCTTATCTTTAAGTTGCAACAATGCTTGAAATAATGGGTTATTTTTCGATTAAATAAATGGAGCAGTGCTTCAAATTAGGGTATAATGATAAATAGGTGATCGACAATGTTATTTGAACAAAAAATAAAACAAGTTAAACGAACTGCTAATGAACAATTAATTGCTAATTATATATTAAGTCATAAAAATCAACTCAAAGATATTTCATCTAGGCAAATCGCTAGAGAAACATATACTTCTTCCTCAACAGTCATTCGCTTTGCTCAAAAACTAGGATATGATGGATTTGAACAATTAAAGAAGCAATACTTAAAAGAACTACAATACTTACAAAGTCATTTTCAAGAAATTAATCCTAATATTCCATTTAATCAAGAACATACAATTATGGATATTGCGGGAATTATGAAAAATTTAGTGGTTGAAAGTGTCGAAGATACTTTTTCATTAATTGATCATGATTCATTACAACAAGCCATTCAAATATTAAAAAAATCTCATCATATTTATATATATGCTATTGAAAATATAGAAAACATTGCGAAAAATTTTAAATATAAAATGCTAAGAATAGGAAAGACAGTGATTTTTGAAGAAAGTTTTGGTAATCAATTTTACCATTCGATGAATGCTAATCAAAATGATTGTGCAATTTTAATTTCCTATTCCGGTGAAACTTCAAGCGTAATTAAGATTGCGAAAATATTAAAAGCAAACGGTGTTAAAATTATTACTATTACCAGTTATGGTGAAAATGAATTGAACACATTAGCAGATACTTCTTTAACTATTTCATCAAGGGAAGCCATGCAATCAAAGATTGCAAACTTCACTACAGAATATTCAATTTCATTAATTTTAGATATTCTTTATTCATGTTACTTTAGTTTAAATTATAAAGAAAATTTAGATTACAAAATTTCTAAAACAAAGGCATTTGAAGGTAATCGTAAAGCTCCTTTAACGCTAATTGAAAAAAAACTTAATACATAACGGATAAAGTTATAAAAAATAAGAAAGGAGCAAGCAAGTGGCAACTAACGAATTTAAAAAAGTCTATGAGCGGTATATTAAATTTTCAAAAATGACATTTAAAATTGCGATTATTTCATTTGTAGTAAGTTTTATTTTAATCGTTGTGAATACCGGTAATGCAATGATTGATTTAATCGCTAGAATTGGAATGGTTATCTTTATTTCATCATTATTTGAAAGTTATTTCTTAAAATTAATTGCACGAATTTATAAAAACAAAAATAAGATAAATTAACCTATTGTTATTTTGGATAAGATATGCTATATTGTAAAAAAGTTGGTAGAGGCGCGTTTATTCATGAAGCAATCACAAAAGCTGCAACGAGTGATTGGAGAGGGGAAAACGCCGAAGATCTATGTTTCATTGCAGTGAGCATATTTCTGGGATTATAGAGAACATCTATAATACTGTCATTACGAAAGTAATGTTGTGCTATCATTGGTCAAATGAAATAATTCACTTGTCGCAATGATGGTTATCTGCGACATTTTTTATTGGAGGAAATTATGGTAAAGGTATTAAAATTTGGTGGTAGCTCGGTAGCTACAATTGAGAAAATCAAAGAAATTGCTTCATATTTGGAAAATAGAGTACAACAACAAGAAAAATTAGTCGTTGTAGTTTCCGCAATGGGTAAAACAACTAATCAATTAATTGAAATGGCACATAGTATAAGTATGAACCCTAGTTTAAGAGAATTAGATCGTTTACTTTCAATCGGTGAACAACAAACAATTTCACTTTTAACGATGGCTCTTATTAATTTAGGATTAAATGCTATTTCATTAACGGGTTATCAAGCAGGAATTAAAACAAGTGGAAAACATACAAAGAGTATTATTCAATCTATTGATACTACACGTCTAGAAGAATTATTAAAAACGCATGATGTAATTTGCGTTGCCGGTTTTCAAGGAATGAATGATTTACAAGATATTACGACTTTAGGACGTGGAGGTAGTGATACGACTGCTGTTGCCTTAGCAGCGGCATTAGAATGTGATTGTGAAATTTATACTGATGTAGACGGTGTTTATACAACTGATCCAAGAGTATATAAAGACGCTAAAAAAATCAGTCACATTACTTATGAAGAAATGATGGAAATGTCAGCACTAGGTTCAAAAATTATGGAAGTGAGAAGTGTTGAATTAGGAAATAAATATGGCGTGACAATTTATGTCGGAAAAACATTATCAGATCAAAGGGGAACATACATTATGAAAAAAAATGACATGATGGAAGAAAAAGTATTAAGTGCAGTGAGTGTGTTAGATAACATTATCCAAGTTAAGTTAGAAGGTGTACATAGAAATTCAGTATTTATTGCAGATATTTTCAAAATCATTTCATCACATCAAGTCAATATCGATATGATTAGTGAAGTATTTTTAGAAGATGAAACAAGATTAGGATTTACTTGTTCACAAGAAGAACAAGCATTTTTAAACGAAGCGATTGAAGAAGTTAAGGAAAAATATCCTAATATCAAAATCAGCCAAAATCGCAAATTATCAAAAGTTTCAGTTGTAGGTATAGGAATGAAAAATGCAGTAGGAATTGCTTCAAATTTATTTAGTATTTTCAGTGAGTTAAATGTCCCATTATATCAAGTATCCACTTCAGAAATCAGTATTTCTTATTTAGTTGAAAAAGAACACGTGTCAAAAGTAGTGAGTGAAATTTGTAAAAAATATGACTTATAGGAGGAAATAGATATGAAAGAATTATTTGTGGGCAGTGCAGTTGCGTTAGTCACCCCTATGAATTTAGATGGTTCAATTAATTATGATCAATATGAACAATTAATTGAAAAAATGATCAGTAATGGTGTGCAAGCCTTAGTTGTGAATGGAACAACAGCAGAAACGCCAACTTTAACGAGTAATGAATTACATGAATTAATTAAACATGCAGTTAAAATAAATCAAAAAAGAGTTCCGATTATTGTAGGGACTGGAAGTAACGATACTAAAAAAGCATTAGAAGAGTCCTTAATTGCTAAAGAGTTAGGAGCAGATGCTTGTTTAATTGTGACACCTTATTATAATAAAACAAGTCAAAGAGGGTTGATTGAACATTTTACTTTTTTAGCCAATAATATTGGTTTACCAATCATTCTTTACAACATTCCGGGAAGAACAGGAATTAATATTAATGTTGAAACAGTAATGGAACTGGCTAAACATGAAATGATTATTGGAATGAAAGAAGCCAGTGGAAATATGGCTTATGCTATAAATGTGATCAATAAAACAAAAGATATGGATTTTTCCCTTTATTCAGGTGAAGATAATATCATCTTACCATTTATCGCAGCGGGTGGAAAAGGAGTTATTTCTGTATTGAGTAATGTATATCCACGTGAATGTCAAATGCTTTGTAAATATATATTAAACAACGAATTCGACAAAGCACGTCAACTAAGTGCAGATTTAAATGATGTTTGTTTTGGATTGTTTTTAGATGTTAATCCAATATGTGTTAAAGCTGCTTTAAATAAACAAGGAATGTGCGAAGAAGTTTTGCGTTTACCATTAGTGAAAACCACTGATGAAATAAAAGAAAAATTATTTAATGCAATGACAATTTTTGAAAGTAAAGGATATTAAAACAATGAAAGTAATAGTTTATGGATATGGTTTAATGGGAAAAAAGATTTATCATCATTTAAAAAACGATAACGGTTTTGAAATATTAGGAGTAGTTTCAAAACAATTTGATGAAGATATTGAAGAGAGTATGTATGATAGTTTAAAAGCGTGTGAAAAGCAAGCAGATGTCATTATAGACTTTTCACACCCTGATAATTTAGAAGATATTTTAAACTATGCTTTAAAAAATAATACTAAATTAGTTTTAGCGACAACCGGTTATACTTCAAAACAATTAAATTTAATTGAAGAAGCCTCATTACAAATTCCAATATTCCAATCTTTTAACACTTCTTTTGGTATACAAATGATGACAAAAATATTAAGACAAGTGACAAAAGAATTTTTTGATAATGGATTTGATATTGAAATTGTAGAAAAGCATCATAATCAAAAAATAGATGCCCCAAGTGGGACTGCAAAATTATTATACGAAGTGATGAATGAAGAAGTAGATAGTTTGAAACCGGTGTATGATCGATCTTCAATGGGTAAAAAAAGAGAGCATGAAGAAGTCGGTTTACAAGCAATGCGTGGGGGAACTATTTTTGGTGAACATACAGTCATGTTTGCGGGAAATGATGAAGTCATTGAAATTAAACATACTGCTTTATCTAAAGAAGTCTTTGTTTTAGGGGCAATTCATGCGACTAAATTATTAAAGAATAAAGAGAAAGGATTATATACGTTAAAAACGTTATACTAGGAGGGATTTATGTTTTTTCAAACACAATATGCAACTGTAAAAAACCATGTTTTATATATTGATGGTGTATCTAGTTTAGACTTAGTTAAAAAATATGGTACACCATTGTATGTCATGTCTGAAGGACATATTCGTCATCAAATGAATATTTTAAAAACAAAGATGATGGATAAATATGAAAATACACTTCCTTTATTTGCTTCTAAATCTTTTAGTTGTAAAGCAATTTACAAACTCGCTAAAGAATATGGAATCGGAATCGATTGTGTTTCTGCCGGTGAAATTTCTATTGCTTTAAAAGCAGGATTTGATGCTAAAAAGATATATTTCCATGGTAATAATAAATTAGAAAGTGAAATTGAATACGCCATTAGTCATGGCGTTGAAAACTTTGTCATTGATAATTTTTATGAAATAGAATTAATTGAAAAAGTGTGTTCAAATCTTAATAAAACTATCAATGCAACAATTAGAGTTGTACCGGGTGTCAAAGCAGGAGGGCATAAATATATTCAAACTGCAGCTCAAGATACAAAATTTGGTTTTTCATCTCACGATGGTACATATTTAAAAGCCGTTCAAAAAATTATTGAAAGTAAGTTTATAACTTTTGAAGGGATTCATTGCCATATCGGTTCACAAGTTTTTGATATTACAAAATATGAAGAAGCAATGGAAAAATTTGTTCAATTTGCTTATGAAATTCATGAACGTTTTGGTATTGTCATTTCTAAACTTAATGCCGGAGGTGGTTATGGAATTGCTTATACAAAAGAAAATCAACCATTAGATTTTGAAGTGATTACTTCAAAAATAATGGAAATCATTACAAATGGTTTTGAATCAAAAGGGTGGCCTAGACCAATGGTGTTAATCGAACCCGGTCGTTATGTTGTGGGAAATGCCGGAATAACTTTATATGAAATCGGTTCTTTTAAAGATATACCGAATGTCAAAAAATATATTAGCGTTGATGGCGGAATGACCGATAACCTTAGAGTAGCTTTATATGAAGCAAAATATGATGCAGTCATTGCTAATAAAGCCGATTTACCTAAAGACGAAATTGTTACAGTGGCTGGTAAAAACTGTGAATCTGGAGATATTTTAATTAAAGATATTGCCATTGCTTCATGTCAACCTAAAGATATACTTGCCGTGTTTTCAACCGGAGCTTATCATTATTCAATGAGTAATAATTACAACCAACTTCCAAAACCGGCAGTAGTATTTACTTATCAAGGAAAAGATCGATTAGTTATTAGAAGACAAACTTTCGATGATTTAGTCGCTTATGATGTGGAATAATCTAACTTTAGAGTTAGATTTTTTCATATTATAGTAAATGCATTGATGATAATTGTTTTTTTCTATAATATAAATAGAAAAGGTGAGTAAAATGAACAAAACAAAAACTGTTTTAGGGGCTTTCGTTATTTTATGTTTACTTATTAGTGGTTGTCAGTTTAAAGAATTTAAAATGCTTAACTTATCTATGGATAAAATTATTGAAAGTGTTGTAAGTGAAACGACTGTTTCTTATCATCGTTCTAATGAACAAAGCAAAGAATATAGCGGGGGTGTACTTCAACTTAAAGAATTATTAAAAAACATTGATTTTAAAACCACAAATCAGCAAATTGAAGACAATGATAGCATTGATTTATTTTTAGACATTCAAAACTATGAACAAAAAACTAATTCATTATTATTTTGTTTAAAAGATGATGTGGTATTGGTAGGGATAAATAGTTTTCAAACTAAAAAAGGAAGTAATAAAATCTATGTACCTCAAGGGGTAGAATATGTTTATGAAATTACAAATGAAGAATACAACTCACTTTTAGAATTACTAGATTAGAACAAACGAAAGTTTGTTCTTTTTTTTGCGAGTTAAATTATAACGTTGCGTAAAAATAATTTAATATTAGAAATAATAAATTTAAAATATTAAACAAACACTTTGAAATTATAAACAATGAAAAAACATTTTTTAAAAAATAAACATAAAATTTGTTGATTTATATGCTTTTTAGGAGTGTAAATTGTAAATATATGAAAATGTGGGTGTAAATATTAGTTTAATATATTAAACTAATAAAATTATATATTAAACTTTTATATTGACTTTATATTCATGCACTCCTATAATGTCAATGTGATAAAAAAAGATATTGTTTCATATGTCACAAACTAATTTTGGAGAACAATTTTGTTCAATAGGAATTAAACTTCTTATTTTTGACCTTTAAACAAAGAGCCAGACGGACAGCTCGGTCAAAAGCCGATTTTAGACAGGTGTGAACTTGTTGATGTGAAAAAGACTGTATAATCAACATGATGAAATGGTAAGTAGTACTTGAATGCATGGATTATAGGGTCCATGTATTTTTTTGTAAAGGGGAAAAACAATGAGCGATAAAATTAAATTATATGGGTTTAATAATTTAACTAAAACATTAAGCTTTAATATTTATGATGTATGTTATGCCAAAAGTAAACGTGAACAAGAGGATTATATTGCTTATATTAACGAACAATATAATTCAGAAAGATTAACTCATATTTTATGTGAAGTCACCGATATGATTGACGCTAAAGTATTAAATATCGCTAAACAAGATTATGAGCCACAAGGAGCAAGTGTAACGATTTTAATTTCTGATGAAACTTTAATTCCACAAGCAAGTGGTGAAAGTGTGGTAGCACATTTAAATAAAAGTCATGTGACAGTTCACACTTATCCGGAATATCATCCTGATAATTCAGTCGTAACTTTTAGAGTGGATATAGATGTTTCAACATGTGGAGAAATTACACCTTTGAAAGTATTGGATTATTTAATTGGTAGTTTTGATTCGGATATTATTAGCATTGATTATCGAGTACGAGGTTTTACACGTAAAATGGATGGATCTAAATGTTTTATTGATCATCATATTACATCTATTCAAGATTATATTGATCCTAAAACATTATTAAAATATGATGCGATGGATATTAACATTTACCAGTCTAATATTTTTCATACCCAATTGTTAATCAAAGATTTAATACTACAAAATTATTTATTTAAAGTGGATACTTATGAATTAACCCCAGCTGAAAGGTTATCAATATCAGATAAATTACGTAAAGAAATGATTGAAATTTATAGTGGGAGAAATATTTATGAATAAAAATGAACAATTAAAAGCCCCTATTTATGAGGCTTTAGAAAAATATAAAAGAAAACGTATTGTTTCATTTGATGTTCCGGGACATAAACAGGGAAAAGGGAATTTACGATTAACAAAGTTTTTAGGTGAAAAATGTTTAAGCGTTGATGTCAATTCAATGCAATGTTTAGATAACCTTTGTCACCCGGTAAGTGTGATTAAAGAAGCAGAAGAATTAGCCGCAAAAGCATTTAAGGCCAAACATGCATTTTTTATGGTGAATGGGACTTCATCTGCTGTTCAAGCGATGATTATGTCAGTATGTAAACGAGGCGATAAAATTATTATGCCCCGCAATGTTCATCGAAGTGCAATTAATGCTTTGGTCATTAGTGGAGTCATTCCAATTTATGTTGATCCCGGAATTCATGAAAAATTAGGAATTTCACTTGGTATGAGTGTAAAAGATATAGAAGAAGCCATTAAACGTCATCCAGAGGCTAAAGCAATTTTAGTCAATAATCCAACTTATTATGGTATTTGTTCAAACTTAAAAAAGATTGTTGAAATTGCACATGAACATCATATGAAAGTATTAGTTGATGAAGCCCATGGTACTCATTTCTATTTTGGAGAAGATATGCCAATTTCAGCAATGGCAGCACATGCTGATATGGCTGCGGTTTCTACTCATAAAACTGGTGGAAGTTTAACACAAAGTTCGTTTTTATTAGTTGGTGAAGGGATTAATGAAAACTACGTTAGACAAGTGATTAACTTAACCCAAACAACTTCAGGTTCTTATTTGCTGATGTCTTCTTTAGACATTACTCGAAGTTATTTAGCGACAGAAGGAAAAGCAGTCTACAAAAAAGTGGTTGATTTTGCTTCATATGCAAGAGGTGAGGTTAATAAAATTGGGGGATATTATGCTTTTGGTAAAGAAATCATTGATGGCGATCAAATTTATGATGTCGATCCAACGAAGTTATCGATTCATACTCGTGATATTGGTTTAACCGGTAAAGAGGTTTATGACAAATTACGAGATGATTATGATATTCAAATAGAATTAGGAGATGTGGCTAATATTTTAGCGATTATTTCAGTAGGGGATCGAGAGTTGTCGTTAGAAAGGCTAATTGGTGCTTTAGCGGAAATTAAAAGACTAGACGCTAAACCACCTTACCAACTACATCAAAGTGAATATATTAATCCGGTGATGAAGATGACACCGCAAGCGGCTTTTTATAGTGAAACTAAAAGTATGCCATTATCTCAATCAGTTGGGCAAGTTTCAGGAGAGTTTGTGATGTGTTATCCCCCTGGTATTCCATTACTTGCACCAGGCGAATTAATTACTCAAGAATTAGTGGAGCATATTAACTTCGCTAAAGAAAAAGGGTGTTTTTTAACTGGAAGTGAAGATTTAAATGTTGAAAATATTAAGGTGGTGGTTTAAAGATGGATTTATGGTATAGCGAAAAGTATACAAAAGATGTGAAGTTTTCAATGCGTATTAATGAACATCTTTATACTTGTCAAAGTGATTATCAACGTATTGATGTGATGGAATCTTACGAATTTGGAAAAGTGTTAATTTTAGATGGGGTTATTATGCTAACTGAGCGTGATGAGTTTATTTATCATGAAATGATTACTCATGTGCCAATGGCAGTCAATCCTAATATAAAAAAAGTATTAGTGATCGGTGCCGGTGATGGGGGAACAGTGCATCAATTAGTACGCTATCCTACAATTGAACATATTGATGTTGTGGAAATTGATGAAAAAGTAGTAGAAGTTTGTCGTCAATATTTTAATCAGATAGCGAGTTCATTTGATGATCCAAGAGTTCATTTATACTTCAAAGATGGTCTTAAATTTGTTCGTAAAATGGAAGATGAATATGATTTGATTATTGTTGATTCAACCGATCCTTTTGGACCAGGTGAAGGACTATTTACAAAAGAGTTTTATGGTAATTGTTATAAAGCATTAAAAAAGGATGGGATTCTAGTTAATCAACATGAAAGTCCTTATTATAAAGAAGATGCCAAAGCGATGATCAAAGCCCATCAACGTGTACAATCGGTATTTGAAATCAGTAAAGTCTATCAAGTTCATATTCCAACTTATCCTTCAGGACATTGGTTATTTGGATTTGCTTCAAAAACATTAGATCCTATTCAAGATGTCAGTAAGTGGAATGATTTAAACATTGAAACTTTATACTACAATACAAATTTACATAATGGGTGTTTTGCATTACCAACTTATGTTGAAAAAATGTTAGGAGAAAAGCCATGAAAAAGAATGTAGAAACGTTTATTGGTTGTGATAGTGAGTATGATGAATCTTCAATTGTAATATATGGAGCGCCATTTGATGCGACGACTTCATTTCGTCCGGGGACACGTTTTGCAAGTAAAGTCATGCGAAGTGAATCATTTGGTTTAGAAACATATAGTCCGTATTTAGGGCGTGATTTAACGGATTACCATTTCTTTGATGCCGGTGATTTAGAATTACCATTTGCAAATGTGGATAAGGCGTTAAAAATGATTGAAGATCAAGCAAGTGAAATTTTAAATGACGGTAAAATTCCTTGTATGATTGGGGGCGAACATTTAGTCACCCTCGGTCAGTTTAGAGCGATTTATAAAAAATACCCTAATGTTCGTGTTATTCATTTTGATGCCCATGCGGATTTAAGACAAGAGTATTTAGACGAGACACTTTCTCATGCTACTGTCATCAGACGTGTTTATGATTTAGTAGGAGATAATCGTATTTATCAATTTGGTATTCGTTCGGGAGATAGAAGTGAGTTTGAATTTTCAAAAGAACATACTATCATGAATAAATTTAATTTTAATGGGTTAAAAGAAGTGACAGAGTTACTTAAAAATGATCCGGTTTATTTTACTTTGGATTTAGATGTGTTAGATCCATCAATCTTTCCGGGAACCGGAACACCGGAAGCCGGAGGAGTGACTTTTAACGAATTAAACGAGGCGTTAGGTTTGTTGAAGGGGTTAAATATCGTTGGTTTTGATATAAACGAATTGTCACCGGTGTATGATCAAAGTGGAGGATCAACAGCCGTGGCGTGTAAAGTTTTAAGAGAGTTATTATTGATTATAGGAGGAAAATAAAATGGGAAGAGCTTTAATTATTGGTGCTGGGGGAGTTTCTAGCGTAGTTGTGCATAAATGTTGTCAAAATAGTGAGGTGTTTGAAGAAATTTGTATTGCTAGCCGTACAAAATCTAAATGTGATGCATTAAAACAACAAGTGGATCAGTTTACAAAAACAAAAGTAACCACTGCACAAGTTGATGCAGATTCAGTAGAGGAATTAGTCGCTTTAATGAAAGAATATCAACCTGATATTGTGATAAACGTAGCTTTACCTTATCAAGATTTAACGATTATGGATGCTTGTTTAGAATGTAAAGTTGATTATTTAGATACTGCAAATTACGAACCATTAGATACTGCTAAGTTTGAATATAGTTGGCAATGGGCTTATAAAGAAAAATTTGAAAAAGCAGGAATTACAGCGGTGTTAGGTTGTGGATTTGATCCGGGAGTAACTGGTGTATTTAGTGCCTATGCTTTAAAACATTACTTCGATGAAATTCATTATATTGATATTTTGGATTGTAATGCCGGTGATCATGGTTATCCATTTGCCACTAACTTCAATCCAGAAATTAATATTAGAGAAGTTTCAGCTAATGGAAGTTATTGGGAAAATGGAAAATGGGTAGAAACTAAACCAATGGAAATTAAAAGAGTTTACAATTTCCCAGAAGTAGGTGAAAAAGAAATGTATCTTTTACACCATGAAGAATTAGAATCTTTAGGAATTAATATTCCGGGAATTAAACGTATCCGTTTCTTTATGACATTTGGACAAAGTTATTTAACACATTTAAAATGTTTAGAAAATGTGGGAATGACTTCTATTGAACCAATTATGTTTGAAGGGAAAGAAATTGTGCCTTTACAATTTTTAAAAGCAGTTTTACCTGATCCTTCTACACTTGGACCTCGTACAGTGGGTAAAACAAATATCGGTTGTATTTTTAAAGGGATTAAAGATGGTAAAGAAAAAACATATTATGTTTATAACGTTTGTGATCATCAAGAATGTTATAAGGAAGTGGGTTCACAAGCCGTATCTTATACAACTGGTGTACCGGCAATGATTGGCGCAATGATGGTGTTAAAAGGATTGTGGAAAAAACCGGGTGTTTATAATGTCGAAGAATTTAATCCTGATCCATTTATGGAAAAGTTAAATGAATGTGGATTACCATGGCAAGAATCTTTTAATCCTCAAATGGTGGACTAAGATGATTGATTTTAAACAATGTCATACCCCTTGTTATGTGGTAGATGAAAATCGTTTAATTGATAATTTAAAAATATTAAAAAGTGTCAAAGATCAAACTGGGTGTAAAATTTTATTAGCGACTAAAGCATTTTCAATGTATTCTACTTTTAAATTGATTGGTAAATATTTAGATGGAGTAACTTCTAGTGGGTTATATGAAGCAAAATTAGGTAGAGAAGAAATGAATAAAGAAGTTCATGTCTTCTCTCCTGCTTATCGTCAAGATGAAATTGAAGAAATTTTAGAAGTCAGCGATCATATTGTATTTAATTCTGCTTATCAATATCATCAATACGCTAAACTGGCAAAGTCTAAAGGATTACAATGTGGGTTAAGAATTAATCCGGAATATTCAGAAATAGAAACAGAGTTATACGATCCTTGTGCGTCTAAATCAAGATTAGGAATTAAATTAGAAGATTTAAACGACATTGATTTTACTGATGTAGATGGATTACATTTTCATGCAATGTGTGAGCAAAATGCTGATGTATTAGCACGTATTATTAAAGTCGTTGATGAAAAGTTTGAACCTTATTTAAGAAAAGTAAAATGGTTAAACTTTGGCGGCGGACATCATATTACTAAAAAAAGATATGATATTAAAACGTTAGTCGATACTATTTTATATATGAAAAATAAATATGATATTGAAATTTACTTAGAACCCGGTGAAGCGATTGCACTTAATGCAGGTTATCTCGTTTCAAGTGTTTTAGATATTGTTCATAATGAAATGGATATTGCGATTTTAGATACTTCAGCTACTTGTCATATGCCAGATGTATTAGAAATGCCTTATCGTCCACCATTAGTGAATGGTTTTTTACCTAATGAAAGTGAATTTACTTATCGTTTAGCCGGTCCGACTTGTTTAGCTGGTGATGTGATAGGAGATTATTCATTTAAACAACCGTTAAATATTGGTGATTTATTAATTTTTGAAGATATGGCTATTTATACAATGGTTAAAAACAATACTTTTAATGGAATGCCACTCCCTATGATTTATTTATATACAAAACATGGGGAAATGAAGTTGATTAAAAGTTTTGGTTATGAAGATTTTAAAAGAAGATTATAAAACAGTGAGTTTTATTGTTTAAAGTGAATAAAAAATTGACAAGGTTTAAATTTCAACTTTGTCAATTTTTATAAACAGTGAATTTTCTCACTGTTTTTTATTTAACTCTTTTTTTAAATAAATCATATCTTTTAACTGTACGCCATTTTCATAAATAGGGTGGTCGTAATAATCAATAAAAAAGTTTTGAATACGATGTGATGGGATAAATCCCAGTTTCAAATAAAAGGGTAGTGTTAAAGAGGAATCACCGGTACCTACTTGTAGTATTGAATATTGATGGTGATAGTGGTTTTCAATAAAATCGATAAGAATTTTACCATACCCTTGTCCATGAAATTGTGGGTCTATGGCAATGTTTTTAATTTCTAATGTATTTTCATCAATTTCTAAAACCACACATTCTCCTTTAACACCATGATCTTCTAAAAGATACATCGTCCCTTGTTCTAAATAACGATCAATCATTTCTTCTTGTTCATCGGCTAATAAAAGTAAAGGAAGATATTGTTTTTTATGTTGTTTAATCTCTGTGATTTTCATAAAGTTCTCCTAAGTAAAAGTTTTTGAGTTGTTATGATTATAACATAATTTATTGTAGGTTATTAAAAAAAGATAAAAGTAGTGAAATAATTTTATGAAAATACATGAACTTTATCTAAAATATTTCTCTTTTTTTAAAATTTGTAGTATGATAATAGTAGATAGGAAGATTAAAAGAAATATCATGAATAATATCTAATTAAAAGGCGAGGAGGAGTATTTATGAGTAAGATATTATTAGTGATTATTGCAATTTTTACTTGTGCGGCTTTCATTTTTTATAAAGGTAAAGGTGGATTTTTAATTGCGGGATATAATACAGCCCCTAAAGAAATTAAAAAGTTATATGACGTTAAAAAGTTAAATAAAGCTTATTTCTACTTTACTTGTTTAATGATTGTGCTTTTAACTTTATATTTAATGTTTGGTAACACTTTTGAAACTATGTTTATTATCTTAACATTATGTGCCGTTGCTTATTTATTGTTTTATGAAAATAAAAAATGCAGAGTGTAAGTTATTTAGTAAAATCATGATATTTCTTTAATACCTTAACATTAGAATGGAATTAATTTTATAAGTGACTAATAAGGAGGGATGACTTATGGAATTTATGTTTTCAATTTTTCTCGGTAATTTAAGTCATTATATTGTTCCATGCATTATTTTGGGACTATTAGAATGTATCATCATATTAAAATACTCTAAGTATAAGTACATATTACCAATAAGTTGTTTTGTTTATGGTGTAGTTAAAAGTATTTGGTATTTAAGGAATATTAATTCAATCGCCCAAGCAATTCCGTATATTGATAAAATGGGATATGTCAGTTACAGTGTATTATCAATATTGGCTTATTTTAGTATGTTTATTGTATTATTTGTACTGTTTACATTTTTTCAAAAAAAGAGTGTGAGATAGATCAGTGCATTGTCAATAAATTATAAACTTGATAATATCGTTTAATCTTCAAGTACGTGTTTATCAAAAATTGATTTATCATCAATAGTGTTTTTAAAGTAAGAAAAAGTGATTTTTATGCAAATAAAATCAAAATTAAAACCTGTTTTTGGAACTTTTAAATTGAGTTTAGATGAGCATACTGAATTTGATTATTTTATAACTTTTAAAAATGATATGGACATTTTGATTAAACTTTAAGTAAGGTTGGTAAATGGAGATATTATGAAAAGAAATGTGTCAGAGGGTGGGTGTCTTTATTTAAAGAAAAAATCAGATTATTTTTAGTGGATAATTTAAAGTTAAAAGAAAGTGACTTTGAAGTCATCAATGCTAATAACGATTTATTTAGAGCAGGTTAAAGGAGTATATTATTAATGTTGGAACTTCAAATTGAAGTTCCTTTTTGTCATTGAAACGATATTTATTGAAAATTAGGGCTTATTTTCAACTTTTTTTAAAATTTTACTTGCGGGTATAGTGACTATATAGTGTAAATTAGAAGCGAAAATAAAGGAGAATGATATTTTTATAATAAAAATAATAAAATTAATTACTTATATAAATGAAAGTGCTATAATATAAATAGAAAGATATATAGGGAGGTGTAGATCATGATTAAATTTTCAATCAAATTCTTTTTAAAGAAGTTTAAAAACAGTATCTCATATTTAGCGATTATGACTATTTTAACAAGCATTGAGTTTACTTTATTTGAATTAAGTAATCATATGTTAGTCAATCGAATGCCACAAAATGAAAAAATAACATTTTTAATGTTGATTTTTATTGTCAGTGCATTTAGTTTCTTCGTGACTTTTTATGTCAATAATCAGTTTATAGATACTTTAAGAAAAGAGTTAGCAATTCTATCTTTATCAGGACAAAATTTAGTCCAAATGAGTGAATTTATTTTAGTACAATGTGGGATGATTTTTCTAATTTCAGTTCCTTTAGGAATGTTTGTTGGCGCACTGATTTTACCACTTGTTCATTTATTTATTTGTTCAACTTTTAATTATTCGTATAATATTTTTGCTTATAACTCAACTGGTGTTTATGAAGTTTTAACGGTCATTATTACAAAAATCGTTTATGTCATTATGATTGTATCAGGTTTTTTATATCGTAATGAAATTATCGATATTATAAATGGTAATGATAAAAAGAAAAAGCAAATGGAAGATGAGGGCAAAGGTTTTGGTTTTTCAATGAAGACAATGTTTACAACTTCAGCATTAGGGCTTGGAACAATTGGAATGAGTGTTAAAGATCGTCAAAAGTTAGTGTTAAAATCGTATAATATGAATCTTCAAGAAAGTCAAAAAAATGCCTTTAAACGACAATTACAGGAGAAAAAATCATCTAAAGCATTGGTTAAGGCATTGATTTTTATTGTTTTATATTTGATGAGTTTTATCGGTTTAAAAGATTTTCAAGGAATTAATATATTTTATGTTTATATTGGTGCAATTGGGTTAATCGGAATTGTAAATTATAGTTTACGGATTGTATTAGGACGTATTCATGATTGTTATTTATTAAAACATTCTAAGGCGTTTATTGTAGCAAATGATGTATTGTTATTATTAAGAGATTCTATTACTGTTATTGCACTAATTACGATTGGTTTACCTTATTTAATTAACCTGGTAAATACTAAATTTAGTTTACCTTTATATCAATTATTTGTATGTTTTTGTTATATTGTGTTTGTTGTTATTTTAGCGGGGGCATCTTATTTTAAAAATGTGATTACAATTAAAACAAGAATTAATGATTTTAAGTTATTTAAAGTGACTGGTTTTCAAGATTGTGAGTTGAGGTCTATTATTTTAAAAGAAGTAACTTATTATTATATACTTACTACTATTTGTCCAATTATTTTAATATTTATTCAGATGATACAAGCAATGCGTTTAAATACTTTAGATAGTATGGTCGGAAGTATAATGATTATCAGTTATTTTGTGATTTTCTTTATTTCTTATGTAGCTACTTATTTAACTTATCAAAGAACTTATCGTAAAGGAGGGAATTTATAATGGAAAAGATTTTAGAGGCAGTTAAACTGACAAAGATTTATAATGAAGGTCAATTAGCCAGTACAACAGCACTTAAAGAAATTGATTTAGAAATTTATAAAGGGGATTTTGTATGTGTTATGGGACCTAGTGGAAGCGGAAAGACGACTTTAATCAACTGTTTATCCACTTTAGATAAACCAACTTATGGTAAAGTTTATATTAATGGTGAAGATGTATCTAAAATGACAAGTCGAGTGATTTCAGAATATCGTTATCAAAATTTAGGTTATATTTTTCAAAATAATAATTTAATTGAGAGTATGAATGTCTTTGATAATATTGCGATGCCCTTAGTATTAGCTAAGGTTAATCCTAAAGTGATTAAAGAAAAAGTAGATGAACTTTCTAAAAGGTTAAATATTCAACATCTATTAAATCATTTGCCAACACAATGTTCGGGTGGGGAAAAACAACGTATTTCTATTGCGCGTGCATTAATAACTAATCCAAAATTAATTGTTGCTGATGAACCAACTGGAAATTTAGATAGCAAAAATTCACATGAGTTAATGTCTATTTTAAAGTCTTTAAATGAAGAAGGGGTGACAATTGTATTGGTAACTCATGATTCAATGATTGCAAGTTATGCGACGAAGTTTATTTATGTTCATGATGGTGTGATTCATACGACTTTAAATAGAGGTGAAAAGGATCAACAAACTTTCTTTAATGAAATTGTTAATGTGAATGCCGGAGATTATATTCAAATGTTTTTTAATTAGTATTAGGGTAATAACAAATTAATTATTTAATTTGTTATTATTTTTTTAGTGTGCCGGGCATGGCATAAGCTCAGTTAGAGATAAACCAACCACAGGTATTTACCACCAAGTGTAGCGAACCACAAGCCGTTGATAGTGATGTCATGGGTGAAGAAAGTGGTGTAACAATTCTTTTAAGCGTACCAACAGAAACTTGATGAGGCTAAATGGTGCATAAGGTTGCCTAATAAACCGAAGTCTAAAAGGTAAACGTAAAACCAAGACAGTAAATCAAGATGTTGTAAAAAATAGGTTTCATGCCTTACACCGGGAGGTCTTATGGACGAGGAAGTCTAGTAAACTTTAAAATCAGTGATAGTACCCTCGGTCGAAAAAGGTTTACCATAAGAAGTCAGATGAAGTCATATATAAATGTCAACCATAAAATGTACAATTGGGGATGCGGATGATTTCTTGGACTTTATTAATATGATAAACCAAGAGATTCTCTATAGTCAATAGGGCTTTTATAACCTAATGATTCTTTTATACGTTTAGTGTTATACCAAATAATATAATCATTTAACTGTGTAATAAAATCATCAGT
>JAGZJH010000001.1 GCA_018365815.1 Erysipelotrichaceae bacterium | reverse complement strand
TCTGCTTGTAAGGCAGATGCTCTCCCAACTGAGCTAAACCTCCGCATTTCTTAACGCCTAATCATAATACCATGTCTTTGTTTTATCGTCAATACTTTTTACGACAAAAAATTTTTTCAATTATAATTTGTGCATAAAAATTAAAAATATGCCTTCAGATGAAGAATAAATTTTAACTCTAATAAATAATTTGATTGACCATGCGAATAGATTTTAATATTTTATATCAACAAAGTCTAATAATTTTTTATTTTAGAATAAATTAATACACTATATTTAAATCAAATATAGTATTTTAAAAAGGATGACTTTCTTTTCATATATGTTATTTTCTTTTTTATGTTAAAGAGATGATCAAAAAATAATATTAAAAAAGATCCTTTAACAAAACTTGTTAAAAGATCCTTAAATTTATAATACTATTAATAAATTCCTTGTGAAATCATTGCTGAAACCACTTTTTCAAATCCAGCAATATTTGCACCTGCGACTAAATCGTACCCTAAATTGTATTTAGCACTTGCTTCTTTACACGCTTGATGGATACTGATCATAATTTGGTGAAGTTTTTGATCTACTTCTTCACTAGACCAAGAATAACGCATAGAATTTTGTGCCATTTCTAATGCCGATACAGCAACACCACCAGCATTTGCCGCTTTTGCTGGGGCTAAAATAATATTTTTTTCTTTAAAGAAAGCCATAGCTTCGGGTGTAGTTGGCATATTTGCTCCTTCAATAATATACTTCACACCATTTTCTTTTAATTTTTTTGCATCTTCTAATTGAATTTCATTTTGAGTGGCACAAGGAATAGCAATATCTCCTTTTAATCCCCATGGTTTTTCATTTTTGAAGAATTGACAATTGAATTTTTTGGCGTAATCTTCAAGAGTAGTTTGGTTATCTGTTCTGATTTGGACTAAAAAATCAATTTTTTCATCTGTGTTAATTCCATCAGGATCATAAATATACCCCGATCTTCCTGAAATAGAAATAACTTTTGCTCCTAAATCACGTGCTTTTTTACATACTCCCCAAGCAACGTTACCATATCCTGAAACAATGATTGTTTTATCTTTAAAAGTTTCGTTATTTTCTTTTAAAACTTCTTGACCATAGTACATTGCCCCATAACCAGTGGCTTCTGGACGAATTAAACTTCCTCCATAAGTCAATGGTTTTCCAGTTAAAACACCATTTTCAAAACTTGCTCTAATACGACGGTATTGTCCGTATAAGTAACCGATTTCTCTTGCACCCACACCAATATCTCCTGCTGGAACATCAGTATCAGGTCCAATATGGCGATACAATTCAGTCATGAAACTTTGGCAAAAACGCATAATTTCGCTATCACTTTTACCTTGAGGATCGAAATCAGAACCTCCTTTTGCCCCACCAATAGGCAAGGTTGTAAGTGAATTTTTAAAGATTTGCTCAAAACCTAAGAATTTGATGACACTTAAATTAACGCTAGGGTGAAAACGTAATCCACCTTTATAAGGACCGATTGCTCCATTAAATTGTACTCTATATCCACGATTGACATGAACTTTGCCTTGATCATCAACCCAAGGAACTTTAAACATAATTGTACGTTCAGGTTCCACGATTCTTTCTAAGATAGCCATATTTTCATACTCTGGGTGTGCTTTGATAACTGGCTTTAAACTTTCTAGTACTTCTTCAACTGCTTGGTAAAATTCTGATTCATGTTTATTTTTATCTTTTACACTTTCTAAAACTCTATTAATATATTCCATAAAAATCCCCTCCTTGGTGAATATTGTATACGATTGATAGATTTTTTTCAATAGAATAAATAATTATTTTAACGATAAAATGCGATAAAGTGAATAATTCTTTAAATTTTTATGAAAAAACTAAATTAAAAAAGGTCGTGTTACCGACCTTTTAATCGACTATTTATGACTTTCTATAATCCGTTTTTGAATATGTTCAGGAGCATATTCATAATCAAGAAATTCCATTTCAAATGTGCCTTGTCCTTGAGTGATGGATTTTAAATCAATGGCATAGTTCATCACTTCGTTTTGAGGAACTTCGGCTGTAATTTTAACAATACTTTCAAGGTGTTCCATGTCAATAACACGGGCCCTTTTTTTGTTTAAATCACTCATAATGTCACCGGTTTGAGATTCTTCAACTGTTATTTTTAAAGTAACATAAGGTTCTAAAATGACAGGGTTGGCTTTTGGTAAGGCTTCTTTATATGCGATTGCTGTAGCGTTTTTAAATGCCATTTCAGACGAGTCTACGTTATGATAACTTCCGTCGATTAAAGTGACTTTTAAACCAATTACTGGATATTTTGCTAAAACGCCTTCTTTAATACTTTCTTGAATTCCTTTTTCAACAGCCGGGAAATAGGTTTTAGGGACTGCGCCACCAAATACTTTTTCTTCAAAAATATATGGGGTAGTAAAATCATAAGAAGGTTCGAAAGTTATTTCCACATCACCGTATTGTCCATGTCCACCAGATTGTTTTTTGAATTTAGAACGTTGAGTAACACTTTTTTTAATCGTTTCACGATAAGGTAAGATGACATCTTCTAAAATGACTTCGATTTTAAATTTACTTTTTAATTTAGAAACAGTAATATCTAAATGTTGATCTCCAATTCCGGAAAGTAATTGTTGTTTAGTTTCCGGATTAGTTGAAAATGCTAGTGTTTTATCTTCATCTAATAAACGATTAATGGCATTGGCAATTCTTTCTTCATTATCTTTACCAACTGTTTTAATGGCTTTAGTGTAATATGGTTTTGGAAAATTAATTGGTTCATATTTTATGCGATAGTCAATTGTACATAAGGTATCGTTTGTATCGCTATATTGTAATTTTGAAATTGCCCCAATATCACCGGCATGAAGGACATCTGTTTCAATCAATTCTTTGCCTTTGATAATAGAGATTTTATTTAATTTTTCAACTTCTTTTTTATTGACATTAAATAATGACATTCCACTATGCAGTGTACCGGTACAAACTTTAAACAATGAAATTTTCCCCACAAAAGGATCGGCAATTGTTTTAAAAATAAATATTGATGGGGGTAAACTTTCGTTATATCCAATAATATCTTGTTCACCACTTTCAACTTCTGTGACTACTATTTCATTACAAGTATCACTGGTAGCCGGGAAGAATGCCACCATTGAGTTTAAGATAATTTGAATACCAATGTTATGTGTGCCACATAATACCGGAATAATTGTACGATTCATAACCCCTTGACGTAATGCCCATGATATTTCTTCACGACTAAATTTTTCGCCGTTAAAATATTTATCAAGTAATTCATCACTTGAATTGGCTACGGCTTCATCAATCATTTCTTTAATAGGTTTAATCTCGTCCCACATATTTTCGGGAATGTCAGTAGGAATGGTATGTTCGCCTTCAAAACGGCGACCTTCCATTTTAGCGACGTTAACATAACCTACCATTTTATTATTTTCAATAATCGGAACTTGAATGGGTGCAATGGATTTTCCAAATGTTTTTTTTAACTGTTCTAATTTTTCATGATAAGCACTATTTGGATCGTCTAAATTATTAATAAAAATCATACGAGGTAAATGGTTTGTTCTTGCCATGGCTTGTTTTGTTCCAACTGTAATTCCAGATGTCGCTGGAACGATGATTAAAGCTGAATCAGCGGCTTTGATAGCCTCTAATGTTTCACCGATAAAGTCACTATAGCCTGGTGTATCGAGTAAATTAATTTTACAATTATCCCATTCTACCGGGATTATTGTAGTATTAATTGAGGCATGGCGTTTAATTTCCTCATGATCATAATCACTAATTGTTGAACCTTCTTGAATTGTTCCTATTTTTGAACTTCCTTTTGAACGATAAACCATCGCTTCAATGACACTAGTTTTTCCACTTCCTAAATGGCCCAGTACAACGACATTACCTATTTCATTTGAATGATACTCTCTCATATAAATCACGCTCCTTTAAAATGTAAATGTATCTATTTCTATTTTATCATATCCCAGTAATATGTAAAACGCTTTCATTATTTATTTTTAAGAAGTTTAATTAATACATTTTCTAAACAATAAGTGGACTAAAGTTATCATACAAAAGTGAGAAAATTGTAGTTCTTTACTCATTAATAATGGTATAATTTAAAAAATGACTTGAGTATATAGTAGGTATATAGTGTTAAATAAACATGGAGGTGGTAATATGGGATTAAATCATAATACGATAACATTAAAATCAATTGAATTATATGAAAAAAAGGGGTTAATCAGTTTAAATTGGTCTCAAGAGATGGTTGATTTATTGCTTCCTATCATTGTTTATTTAAGAAATAATTATTATTCGTTTGAAACGATTTCTAAAATAATAGAAATTTTAATAGCTGATAAAGGAGAGGATAAAGATGTTTACAAATGAGGTTGTAAAAGAAACAGGAATTGGTAAACAAACTTTGATGTTTTATGAAAAAGAAGGTTTGATTACACCTAAACGTTTGGATAATAAATATCGTGATTATAGCGAAGAAGATTTACAATGCTTGCATTTAATTAAGTTTTTAAGAAGTATGGATATTGCTTTAGATGATATTAAATTAGTGCTTGAGGGAAAAGTATTATTGTCGGAGTGCTTAGAACATAAAGAAATTGATGTCGAAATGCAATTAGAAAATATAAACCAAATGAAAAATACAATTCAATTTTTAAAACTTAAACAACTTCCTTTAATTCCCGCTTTAGCGAATCTTGACTTAAAACAAGAGTCAGTGTTTTTACCTTGTTTTAAAGCAAATAATCATGTCAGTATTGGTAGACGAATGGATAAAAAAGTATTAAAAAGAACAATTTGTTATTTGCTAATTACGACGATCATACTTTTGGTTTGCTCGGCAATAGGGTTTAAAAAAGTGATGCATTATTATGCACCATTTTGGTTTTATTTAGGAATTATGTTTTTGATTGGTTTAATTTATATAGTTGATTTACGTTTTAGTAATCCTCAATTTACTTATATAGAATTTGTCGAAAATGGAGTTTACTATATTCCTTTTGAAACGATGAGTTTAATGGATAAATTAAGGTATTATATTATCATTTTAAACAATGGTCAAAGTGAATTTGATCGTTTTCAACCTTATGAACAAATTAAATCTTTAACATTAACTTATCATAAATCTTATATCAAAACCGGATATGAGATGTTTCCTTATCCATATATCGTTGTCACTTTTTCATTTGTTTTTTATAATGGTGAAAGGTTGAAACTATTATCTACTGATATGTCAAGACAAGATAAAGTGTTAATGAGTTATATCGTTAAAGATAAAGTGATTAATATTTGTGATCCTCATCATATTTTAGAGGCGTATATTCAAGATTTGGATTTAGTAAAACTTTTATGGGATAAATAGGGGAGGCGTTTATGTATTCGTATTTTGAAGTTGAAAATCGTATGTTTGATGAGTTTTATTTAATGTTTTGTGGTCGTCAGCAGTGTGTTTCTAATTATAGCTATGGACCGGCTATTCGTGAACATTATCTTATTCATTATTGTCTTAAAGGTAAAGGGTATTACCATTATCAAAATAAGATTTATCCAATTAAAGCAGGGGAAGCATTTATTATCTTTCCAAATGAAGTGACTTTTTATCAAGCGGATAAAGATGATCCTTGGGAATATACATGGATAGGATTTGGGGGTAAAAATGCTAAGTTATATTTAGAACATTGTCATTTAACTCAAGAAAATGTCGTTGTGCAATGTAAATATATGAAAGAATTAGAAAATTGTTTAGAACAAATGCTTTATCATCATCAGTTAAGTTATAGTAATGAATTGATGCTTCAAGGCTATTTGTATCAATTTTTTGCCTATCTTGCAAAGTCTGCAAATTTAACGTATCACAGTGAAGTTGAAAATGAAAATATTTATGTTAGTAAAGCGATTGAGTATATTCAAAATAATTATCAAAATCCAGTGACAGTAGAACTTTTAGCCAATTTTGTTGGAATTCATCGTAGTTATTTATCAACTTTATTTGAACAACATTTGCAACTTTCACCACAACAATTTTTACTAAAATATCGAATCACAAAGGCGAAAAATATGTTAATTAATACGGATATTCCGATCCAGCAAGTTGCAGCTTCGATTGGTTATGCCAATCAACTGTCGTTTTCAAAGGCGTTTAAAAAAGTAGTGGGAATTTCCCCAAGTTTTTATCGTCAAGAGCAACAAATAAAGCCTAATTCTTTATATTTAAAAGAGTATTAGTCAGAATATTAAATTAATTTTACTAAAATAATTGACATTTACTAAAATAATGGTATATTGAACTCGAAATGAAAGGAAAGAAGGGGTTATATGCACCAAGCGATTCAACAATTAGTAAATTTTGCTTTAAAAGAACATTTAATTGAAAAAGAAGATGAAATTTATTGTATTAATCAATTACTTGCATTAATGCAAGAGGTGACTTTTAAAAAACAAGAAGTACCAGCTTATACAAAAAACAGTGCTGAGGAGTTATTAAATCAATTAGTGACATATGCAATTCAAAAAGGAATTATCGAAGACACAACACTTTCAAAAGAGGCGTTTGATACAAAGTTAATGAATGTGTTAACACCAAGACCATCAGAGGTGATTCGAACTTTTAATCAATTGCTTCAACAATCTTCTAAAAAAGCAACCGATTATTATTATCATCTTGCTAAAAGTAGTAATTATATTCGTCAAGAACGAGTGGCTAAAGATAAACATTGGGTTTATGAAAGTGAATTTGGTTTATTAGACATCACTATCAATTTATCTAAACCGGAAAAAGATCCTAAAGATATTGCTATGCAAAAAAACAATCTAAACACAAATTATCCAAAATGTTTATTATGTAAAGAAAATGTTGGTTATGGTTTAAAAACAGGTCATCCATCTAGAGATCAACATCGTATTATTCCTTTTACATTAGATCATCAAACTTATTATATGCAATATTCACCTTATGTTTATTATAATGAACATTGTATTGTGTTTAATGAAAATCATACACCGATGAAAATTGATTATCATACATTTAATTGTTTATTGGATTTTTGCGAGCAACTTCCTCATTATTTTATAGGATCTAATGCAGATTTACCGATTGTTGGTGGAAGTATTTTATCTCATGATCATTTTCAAGGGGGTCATTATGACTTTGCAATGGCTAAAGCTTCAACAAGTACGTTTAAAATGGCGAAAAACTTTAAAAAAGTCACTTATGCAAAAGTGCATTGGCCTTTGTCGGTTATTCGAGCAAGAAGTACTTCCAAAACAGAATTAGCAAAATTTGCTGATGAAGTTTTATCTAAATGGATTAATTACAGCAACCAAGATATTGATATTATTGCTTTTAGTGATGCTAGACATAATACAATTACACCGATTGCACGAAAAAAAAGTGATTATTATGAAATGGATTTAGTGCTTCGTAATAATCGCACGACCCAAAAATATCCATTAGGTATTTTTCACCCACATGCTCCAAAACATCACATTAAAAAAGAAAATATTGGGTTAATTGAGGTCATGGGATTAGCGGTTTTACCTTCAAGATTAGATCGTGAATTAACTGAATTAAAGCGTTTATTACTTCAAAATGAAACTGAGTTACCTGAATCTTTAAAACATCATCAACAATGGTATGATCAATTAAGACAACTTTCATTAACATCAAAAAATATTGATGAAACAATTGAACAAGAAGTTGGTAGAATTTTTTTAGAAGTGTTAAAAGATGCCGGGGTATTTAAATTAGATCAAAAAGGACAAGAAGCCTTTGATGGCTTTTTAAATGAGTTTTAAAATGGCAACTATTAAAGATGTTGCGTTAAAAGCAAATGTTTCCATTGCAACGGTTTCTAGGGTATTAAATTATGATCAAAGTTTAGTTGTTAGTTTAGAGACGAAACGACGCATTTTTAAAGCGGCAAAGGATTTAAATTATGTTAAAAAGGAACGTCAAACTTCAAAAAAATCAAATAGTTTGGGAATTATTCAGTGGTATTCATTAGATGAAGAGTTATTAGATCGTTATTATTATAAAATTCGATTGGGCGTAGAGCGTTTTTGTGAAAATGAACATCTTCAAGTCGTTCGAGTTTTTAAAAATGATAAAAACGTTGCGGACACTTTAAAAGATGTCATTGGCATTGTATGTATTGGAAAATTTGGACTTGAAGAAATTAAACGAGTGCTTAAATTTCATTCAAACGTTATTTTTGTGGATTTAAAATCAAGTTATCCGTTGATTAAAACAATTGCGCCTGATTTTAATGGAATATTAAAACAAGTTGTTGATTATTTTAAAGATAACCATTCATCGATTGCTTATCTTGGTGGTAAGGAAATGATAGACAACCACCAGTATAATGATGAACGTTTGAAATATTTTAAATATTATTGTCAGTTGTATCATATCGATCATTCTTGTATTTTAGAGATGAAGTATAATAGTGAATCAGGTTATATGATGGCTAAAGATATCTTAAGTCAAAATAACTATCCTCATGCTTGGTTTTGCGCAAATGACGAAATTGCAATTGGTGCTTTGAAATATTTAAATGAAGCAGGTATTAAAATTCCTGAAGAAATTGAAATCATTGGATTTAATGATATTGGAAGCGCACAATTTACTTTTCCATCATTAAGCAGTGTTCATGTTCCATGTGAAGAAATGGGCAAATTAGCCGGGCAAATAGTGACTAAAGGTGAATTGAATTATCCTTTTAAAATGAGTATACCATGTTTTATTACATGGCGTAGTACAACTAAATACGCAAAAAATTTATAGTGTGTAAAGGTCATGGAAAATTTATTTTATCAAATTGAATTTCATGACTTTTTATTATCAATGATTAAATTATGGTATAATAAATAAGAAAATTGCTATCTAATAAAAAAGAGGTGTTTTATGGATTATATTATTAAAGTTATGAGTTATTATCGAGCGCATATTCAAAACGAAGATACAACAAGTTTGTCTTATTATTTCTTATTATCTTTGATACCGGCTATTACTTTATTAGCTTTTTTATCTCATTTATTACATATAGATTTAACAATTGTAAAAGATATGCTTTATCAAGTGTTTACTCATGACATTGCTTTAATTATTGAAAATGCTTTATTCGATCAACGTATTAGTTATCTATCAATTGTGACAATTTTTGTGAGTTTGTATATATGTTCTAAAGGAATTTATCGATTAATTAGAAAGGTGAATGAGCTTTACCATTACGAATCGCCTTTTTATTTAAAACTTAAAATCCATTCATTGATGGATACGTTTTTAGTCTTGATTTTAATATTAGTCTTGATTGTAATAGTAGGGGTAATTCCAATGATCATGTCACTTTTAAATTTGGATGCTATACTTGTAGTTTATAAATATATAGGTGGATTTGCATTTTTGTTTATGGTATTATTAATTGTATTTTATCTTGTTCCTAGCATAAAAGTTTCAATTAAAGAAATATGGGTAGGAACGTTATTTACAACGATTTCATTTATTTTAATTATTTTTGGCATTAATATTTATTTAAAATATGCGAATTATTCTAATATATATGGCTCTTTTGCATCAATTGCGGTATTATTATTAACGTGTGACTTTTTTGCAAAAGGACTTTATTTAGGGTTTGTAATTAACGCACTAAGAAAAATGTAGAATGAAAAGAGGAAAAACATGAAAACACAAAGATTAGAAATCAAAAAATTAGGAATTAATGGTGAAGGAATTGGCTATATTAATCGCAAAATCACTTTTGTGAGAGGGGCTTTACCAAGTGAAGAAGTAGAAGTAGAAATTACTAATGAAACTAATAATTTTAAAGAAGGAAAATTAGTTAAAATCATTAAACCAAGTAAACATCGACAAACTGTACCTTGCTTTAATCAAACAAATTGTTTAGGTTGTCCAATTATGCAATTGAGTTATGAAGAACAATTATATTATAAAAAAGATATTATTCGTGATAGTTTGAGAAAATATACAAATACAGATATTCGTCGTTTTGATTTTAGAAAAACAATTGCAGCGATTAAATTAGAAGGCTATAAAGATACAGTGCATTTGCCAATTGTGAAATTTAATGATAAAGTCACTTTTGGAATTTACCAAAGAGAGACAAAATATTTAACAGTGATGAGTAAATGTGGGGTTCAAAATCCAATAATTAATCGTTGTTTAAATGATTTAGAAAATTTATTTGAAAAAACAAATGCTAGTGCTTATAGTGAACTTTATCGTAAAGGATTAAGATTTTTAACAATTCGTCATTTTAATGGAAAATTACAATTAATTTTTGTAACCGGACGTGATACGTTAAGTGAACAGTTAATTGAATTAATTGGGCAATTAGACTATGTTGAATCTATTTACTATACAATTAACACTAATAAAGGACAAGATTTCACAGCCGGTCGTTATCATAAAGTATATGGAAAAACTAGACAAGAGTTTAAACTCAAATCTAATAAATTTATCATTTCACCTAAATCAGATTTTCCAATTAATACTTCTATGGTGGAAACTGTGGTCGATTTAGTGAATAAATTAATTGGTGAACGTGAATTATCAGTGCTTGAAATTAATGGTGGTATTGGTTGGTTAAGTTTAAATTTAGATGAAAAAGTAAGTGTCAAAGGAATTGAATTTAATAAACAGCACATTGAAGATGCAACGCTTAATGCGAAGTTTTTAAGAAAAGATCATTGTAGTTATGAGTTTGGTAAAATAGATGAATTAGTTAAAACTTTAACTAAAAACAAATCATTTGATATGTTTATTGTTCATGCACCGCGTCTTGGAATGCGCACTTCAATTAAAGATAGTTTAATTAAAGGGAAAATTAAAGAAGTGATTTACCTTTCTTCTTCACCATCATCTTTAGCTAAAGATATTGGCGAGTTAGAAAAGTATTATCAAATTGAATCGATTATTCCTGTTGATGATATGCCACATAGTCAAAATGTTCAAGTGATTGCTAAATTAAAATGGAGATACCATGACTAAAAAAGATATAAAATTTATTATTGGTTTATGTGTTGTGAGTGTTGTTTTACTGATTGGTTTTATTATTTTTACTTCGATGCGAGCAAAAAACATCGAGTATGCCAATGTTTATTACAATAATGAAATCATTTTAAAATTTGATATTAATAAAGATAATGAATATTTTATCAAT
Organism: Erysipelotrichaceae bacterium; assembly: GCA_018365815.1. Taxonomy (GTDB): domain Bacteria; phylum Bacillota_I; class Bacilli_A; order Erysipelotrichales; family Coprobacillaceae; genus Beduini. Next base: position 127,971 of record JAGZJH010000001.1, on the reverse strand, counting down.
GGTGATTATGGGAAAATGACAATAGAAGTAAAAGACCAAAAATATCGTGTTAAAGATGTTGAATGTCCTAATCATGATTGTGAAAATATCGGTTGGGTCAAAAAAGGTAGCACAACAGTAATCCTATGTGTTCCTAATAATGTGTTTATTAATCAGGAAGTGATTGAATAACTAATTCCAATCAAGTTTAGGCTTGGTTGGTTTTTTTATTTTAAAAAATCGACAATTTTTGCATAACGATGAGATTTACTTTGCAAACGTTTTTTTTAATGCTATAATAAAGTGTAAAAGTTTTATTTAAGAGATGGAGGAGAAAGTTATGGCAATTTTATCTGGTAAAGGTAAAGTGCAATTAGATGGCCAAAAAGGGTTAACTAAAGATAAACCAATTTTAGCTATTGAAGCACCTGAAGTTGTGTATATACCATTAGTTATTGGGACTGCGACACAATTTGATGTGCATGTACAGCCAGGAGACCATGTAGATATTGGAACTAAAGTTGCAACACGTACAGATATGTATGTACCTGTATATGCTTCTGTTTCAGGGACTGTTAAAGCCATTGAAAAAAGAATGCATATTTCTGGAAGAATGCAAAACCATATTGCAATCGAAAATGACGGGAAATATACATCAGTTAAAGCAATTGATGTTAAAGATCCTGACAATATGGGTCAGTCTGATATTTATGAGGCGATTAAAGAATTAGGTTTAGTTGGATTAGGGGGGTCAGGTTTCCCAACACATATTAAGTATAGTAATCCACAAAACATTGAGACTATTTTAATTAACGGAGTTGAATGTGAACCATTTATTACTTCTGATCATGTAGTTATGATACGTGATATGGAAGCTTTAATTGATGGGGTAACATTTATGATTAAAGCGGCCAATGCTAAAAATGCGATTATCGCTATTAAAGAACATAAACCTGAATTATTTGCATTATTAAAAGCGGCTTGTGAAAAAACTTCAAATATTACTTGTGTTGAAGTGCCTGATCGCTATCCAATGGGTTGGGAAAGAACTTTAATTAAACAAGTGCTTAAAAAAGAATATGATCGCTTACCTTCAGAAGTTGGGGTAATTGAAAATAACTCAACAACAGCGATTTGTTTATCTAAAGGAATTAGAGAAGGAAAAGCCATTACTTCAAGAGTGGTTACTGTTTCTGGAAACGGAATTAAAAACCCTCAAAATGTTGAAGTGGCAGTTGGTACACCTGTTAATTATATTGTTGAAAAAATGGGTGGATATATTGAGGATGAAGTTGATGGTATCGTATTAAATGGTGGACCAATGATGGGAAATTCATTAATGAATGATACATTTGTGATTACTTCATATTCAAATGCATTAACTATTTTAGTAAGAGAAAACATTGAAGCGATGCCATGTTTAAAATGTGGAATGTGTACAGAATATTGTCCAGCATTCCTTCAACCTGTTAAAATTATACAGGCTGAAAAACGTGCAGATCCTGATATGTTAGAAAAATTAGATGTGAATCAATGTGTAAGTTGTGGAATGTGTAGTTACGTATGTCCTTCAAAAATTGAAGTTACAGACTTTGTTGCTAAGGCAAAACGTCGTTTACAACTTGCAAATGCAAGAAAAAAATAGAGGGGGCTAAAAAATGAAGGTAACTTTAAAAAGAACAGCACCTAACTATCGTCAAAAACTTTCAACAATTAGAATTATGCAAGATTTAATGATTGGAGTCATTGCTTTAGCAATTATTTCAATAATTTTAAATTTTGTTAATTTTGGAAGTGATTATGGAATTAAAGCGATTGCTATTTTTGTAACTTCGGTTGTTGTGGCTTTAATTACTGATGGTGTGTGTGGAAAAATATTTAAGCGTAATGATAAAGGAGATAATAAATATTTAAATACAATTTTATCTCCAGTTGTAACTTCTGTAATTTTTGCTTTAACATTACCAGTTGGAACTCCGTTATATGTCGTTGGAGTAGGTGCGTTTATTTCAATTTTATTTGGTAAAGCAATTTATGGGGGATTTGGAAGTAACATTTTCAACCCTGCTTTAGTTGGACGTGTTGTTGTTCACTTATCATTTGGTTCAAAGTTAGTGACTTATTTACCAGGGGCCACAACAGATTTAGTTTCAACTGCTACTCCAGCAACTGCTTTTAAAGCAGTGAACTGGATTGGTTCAATTGATTATAGTTTAACTGATTTATTCACTGGTAATTATATGTCAGCTCTTGGTGAAGGATGCACAATTGCGATTTTAGTGATTGGTGTAATCCTTGCAATCAGAAAAGTATTAGACTGGCGTATTCCAGTAGCTTATTTAGGAACTGCTGCGATTTTAGTAGTTGTTAATGCTACAGTTAGTGGAATTAATCCAATTAATGCGGTTTTAACACATTTAGCTATCGGTGGTATTGCTTTTGGGGCTGTATTTATGGCTACTGATCCAGTGACTTCACCAACAAGTCCATTAGGTAAAATTATCTTTGGGATTTGTTTAGGATTTATGACAATGTTAATCCGTTTTAAAGGAAACTATCCTGAAGGGGTTTTATTTGCAATCTTATTTATGAATATGTTTGTGCCATTTATTGATAACATGACAGTGGGACGTACTAATAAAAATCAAGTAAAACAATGGATTTCTATTGTTGTTTGTTTAGTTATTGCAAGTGGAACAATTTTTGGTGCAAGTGAAAGTATCCAAAATGACATCGCTGAAGCAAAAGCTAAAGAAGAATTAGCATTAAAGAAAAAAGAAGAAGCTGAAAAGAAAAAAGCTGAAGAAGAAGCCAATGCCTTTAATTGGAAAGTTGTTGAAGAAATTAATGGTGGTTATATTATGGAAACTACTGGATTTAAGGCTGATAAACCAATGCAAATTAAAGTCATGGTAGATAAGGCAAATGAAATGATTACAAGTATTGAATTTGTTTCATATGAAGGTGAAACTGAATACTATGGTAAAGATTTAATCGAAGGATCAAATTCTATGCCTACTGGTGCAAAAGCATTCTATGATCAATATTTAACTCAATCATTCAAATTTGAAGACATTGATGGTGTAGATACAAAAACCGGAGCAACAATGACTACTAAAGGAATTGTCAATGCAATTAAAGGTGCTATTGTTATGTCACAAATGGAACGTGAAGTAAATGGTAATTTATGTACTTATACAATTGTTGAACAAGGATATAAAGCAGATCAACCAATGACAATGAAAATCACTGTTGATAAATCAACAAGCACTGTTAAAGGAATTGAATTTATATCCTATGATGGTGAAACTGAATACTACGGAAAAGAATTAATTGAAGGAACTTCAATGATGTCTGCAAGTGGTAAAGCATTCTACGATAAATACTTATCTCAAGAATTTAAGTTTGAAGATATTAATGGTGTAGATACAAAAACTGGGGCAACAATGACTACAAATGGTATCGTAAAAGCTATTAGAAAAGCAATAGCAGCAAGTAAATAGGAGGACAAGACAATGGGAAAAATTATTAAATTAGCAGTTTTCTTAGCTGCAATTAGTGGACTTTCTGGGTTATGTCTTTCATTTGTAAATAGCAAGACTGCCCCGATTATCGAAGAACAAAGTTTGGCAGCTGAAAAAGGATATTTAGAAGAAATGTTTCCGGGTGCTAGTTTTACTGTAAAAGAAGTATCAGGAGATTATGTAACAACTGAATACACTGCCTCTACTGGTGGAAAAGCCTATAAAATTGTAGGTAAAGGTTATGGTGGCGATGTTGTTGTTATCGTTGGATTTAATGATCAAGGTAAAGTAGTGGGGTATGATGCCATTGATATTTCACAAGAAACTCAAGGATTTGGATCAAAAGTAGGCGAAGACGAATTTAAAAAGAGCGTTTTATCAGCAAGTGTTGATAGTGGTATTGACACTATTACTGGGGCAACTATTACATCTAGCGTTGTGGTAGATGGATTTAGTGAAGCAGCAGAATTATTTAATGAATAGTAAGGAGGTAAGCATATGAAAAAAAGTCAAATTTTCAAAAACGGTATTACTGTTGAAAATCCAATTTTCGTATTGTTACTTGGAATGTGTTCGGCTTTAGCAATCACAACTTCATTAACAAATGCAATTGGAATGGGATTAGCGGTTACATGTGTATTAATCTTATCAAATGTGATTATCTCATTACTTAGAAAAGTAATTCCAACAGAAATTCGTATTCCAGTATATATTGTAATTATTGCAACATTAGTTAAATGTGTTCAATTATTAATGAATGCATATATGATTTCTTTATATAACTCATTAGGGGTATTTATTCCTTTAATTGTAGTTAACTGTATCATTTTAGGAAGAGCAGAATCTTTTGCAAGTAAAAATAGCGTTTTAGATTCTTTAATTGATGCTTTAGGTATGGGACTTGGATACACTTTAGCGATTTTATTAGTTTCTTTCTTTAGACAATTATTAGGAACAGGTGTGATTTCTTTATTGAATCCATTTGATTCTACACAAATTATTTTTGAAATTAAATTATTTGCTGATTATGCTGTTTCAATTCTTACTCAACCAGCCGGAGCGTTCTTAACTTTAGGAACAATTATCGGGGTTATTAATTCTATATCTTTAGCAAAAGCAAAAAAAGCTAAAAAAGCGGAGGTGAAATAACATATGGAATTATTTACGTTGTTTATTTCGTTATCTTTAATTAATAACGTTGTATTATCAAAATTCTTAGCAGTATGTCCATTATTAGGGGTTTCTAAAAAATCTAATAGTGCATTAAGTATGGGGGCTGCTGTTACATTTGTTATTGTAATTGCCTCTATGATTTCGTATTTATTATATACAGTTGTTTTAGTTCCAGCAAAAATTCAGTACATGGATTTAATTACTTTCATTTTAGTAATTGCTTCTTTAGTACAATTTGTTGAAATGTTTATGAAAAAAACAACACCAGCATTATATAAAACATTAGGGGTATATTTACCTTTGATTACAACTAACTGTGCAGTTTTAGGAACAGCTTTAGACAACATTTCTGCAGGGTATAACTTTGTAGAAACAATTGTGGCTTCTTTAGCAGTTTCTTTAGGGTTCACTTTAGTTATTTATATCTTTGCGACAATTAGAGAAAGATTAGAAATTGCAAACACACCTGAAGGATTTAAAGGTGTTCCAATTGCTTTAATTACTGCCTCAATCATGGCTTGTGCCTTTGCGGGATTAGCAGGATTAGTTTAATATGACAGCAATTATTTGGCTTGCAGTTTTAGTATTTTTGTACATTGGTTTATATTTAGCCAATAAAAAAACACCTAAACCAAAAGGATGCGAAAATTTAACTGTGGATTGTGATGGATGCAAATTAGTTGATTGTACACACAATCCAGTACACCATGAGGAGGAAGTAAAATGATTGAAGCAATTTTAGTATTAGCAATCATTGGAGCTATTTTAGGAACTGTTTTAGGGGTTGCAGATAAATTCTTAAAAGTTGAAGTAGATCCAAGAGAAGACTATGTATTATCTAAATTAGCCGGTGCAAATTGTGGTGGTTGCGGTTATCCGGGTTGTGCTGGGTTTGCTGCTGCTATTATCAATGGTGAAGTTGTACAATTATCAAAATGTGCACCAACTAATAAACAGGTTAAAGAAGAGTTAGTAGAATATTTAAATACTACTCCTGGACCAGATGGTACAACTTTGAAGGTTAAATTATAGTCAAAAAAGTATTATGGGGCGTGTATGAAATTTGTTTATATTTCATTATATTGCTTCATTAATACTTTTTTTGTTGTGAAAAATACGAATAATTTTAAAAAAGTAATGTTAAATCAAGTTGAAAAAGTGTTGTAATTATCAAATTTTTTTAAAAAATTGTCATCATTCGACGTTGAAAGAGGTTACAAAATAGTCGATAATGTCTTGTCTAATAAACAATTTTAGTGTATAATAGTCTCGTTAGAAAATGTAAATGGTCTAACAAATACATTTATAAGGACGGGAAGTTATATGAACAAAATGAAAAAAGTCATCGCATTTGCCGCTTGTGCGACAATGGTGGCAACACTTTCAGGGTGTACTTCATCATCAGCTAAGTACACAAAAGTAGGTTTTGGTATGACAATCACTCCAGGTGATAAAACAAGTACTACTACTGCAACTGTTGCATTAGATAGTAAAGGTAAAGTAGCATTTATTGATATTGATGCTTTCCAAACACCTAACAAAAAAGATGAAACTAAAACTAAAAAAGAATTACAAGCTGATTATGGAATGAAAGATGCTTCAGCTATCAAAAAAGAATGGTTTGAACAAGCTGAAGAATTTGAAAAATGGGCAACTGGTAAAACATTAGAAGAAATCGCAGGAGTTGAAACTATGGATTTCCATGGTGGAAAAGCTGCTAATACAGGAACAGACTTAGCTGCTGGATGTACAATTGTATTAGATGACATTTTAGCGGCTATTGAAGAAGCTGGAAAAAATATGACTGAAGTTAAAGCAGACAAAGTAGGTGCTGGTGAAATTTCTAGTTATAATGAAGAAAAAGGACAAAAAAATACAACTACTGCTGCTGTTGCATTAGATAGCAAAGGTAAAGTTGTTTGGTCTTTCGTAGATGTTTCTCAAAACCCTAATGGTAAAGATGAATCAAAATCTAAAAAAGAATTACAAGCTGATTATGGAATGAAAGATGCTTCAGCTATCAAAAAAGAATGGTTTGAACAAGCTGAAGAATTTGAAAAATGGGCTAACGGAAAAACTGCAGATGAAATTGCTGGTGTAGAAACTATGGATTTCCATGGTGGAAAAGCTGCTAATACAGGAACAGATTTAGCTGCTGGATGTACAATCGTTATCGATGATTTCTTAGGAGCATATGCTGAAGCAATTGCAAACGCAAAATAATTAAACCAAAACTATAAAATAATTAAAGCTGATGAATAAAAACTGGATTAATTCCAGTTTTTAATTTTATTTAATATATTTATGGATTAGTGAACCGTTTTACTCCATTTGTCAAAAATGGACAAATTGTCGACATTTACAATAAAGATGGTGATACTGGAAGTGAACAAAGGTATAAAAAAATTCCATTCTATATTTCGAATCGTAGTTATGGAATATTTGTTAACACACCGGATTTGGTCAGTTATGAAATCGTAAGTAAAAAAGTTTCAAAAGTACAATTCAGTGTTGAGGGAGAAATTTTAAATTATTGTTTTATTGGTGGAAATAATATGAAAAATGTATTAGAAAATTACACTATTTTAACTGGTAAACCAACGCTTCCTCCCACATGGTCATTTGGATTATGGCTCTCAACTTCATTTTTAACAGATTATGATGAAAAAACAGTCAATGAATTTATTGTTGGAATGCTTGAAAGAGATATTTCTTTAGATGTATTCCACTTTGATTGTTGTTGGATGGAGGAATTTGAATGGTGTAATTTCAAATGGAATTCAAGAATTTTCCCTAACCCTAAAGCAATGCTTCAAAAAAATTACGATAAAGGAATTAAACTCTGTGTATGGATCAATCTGTATATTGCTCAAAAATCGCTTTTATTTAAAGAAGGAATGGAAAAAGGTTATTTACTCAAAAAAGAAAATGGCAGTGTATGGCAATGGGATATGTGGCAATCTTGTATGGGATTAGTTGATTTTACTAACAAACAAGCCATTAATTGGTATTTATCATATTTAAAACAATTACTTGATATGGGGGTAGATTGCTTTAAAACTGATTTTGGAGAAAGAATACCTACTGATGTTGTTTATGCAGATGGCAGTGATGCAAAACGTATGCACAATTATTATACTCATCTTTATAATAAAGCAGTTTTTGAATTATTGATTAAAGAAAAAGGAAAAAATGAGGTAGTTTTATTTGCATGTAGTGCGACAGTTGGTGGATAACAATTTCCTGTTCATTGGGGCGGAGACTGTGTTTCTGAATACTCGTCAATGGCAGAATCATTAAGAGGAAGATTGTCTTTCACGTTATCTGGATTTGGCTATTGGTCACATGATATTGGCGGATTTGAAGATGGATGTTCACCTGATTTGTATAAACGTTGGACACAATTTGGATTACTTTCGACACATTCAAGATACCACGGTAGTGGTGAGTACAAAGTTCCTTGGAATTATGATGAAGAAGCAGTTGCAGTCACACGTAAATTCACAAAATTAAAATGTGCATTAATGCCATATTTATATTCAGAAGCCAACTTCACATCAAAAACAGGAATTCCAATAATGCGTGCAATGGTGTTAGAATTTAGTAAAGATTATAATACCCATACTTTAGATCATCAATATATGTTAGGTAAAAACCTACTTGTTGCCCCAATCTTTAAGGAAAATGGACAAATATATTAACTCATCAAACATATAACAGAAACCAGTGAATCCATGAAACTTATGATTATATAAATTTACCATTATTAGCAAGAGAAAATTCAATTATTGTCACTTCATTAAACAAAAACTCAGCTCATTATGATTATTTAGATAGTGTTTCAATTTGTTTATATGAAATTTCAAAGAATAGTTACCTTGAAGAAACAGTGAATGGGTTAAATGGAGAAATTGGTAAAATCATAGTAAGTGGTGATGAATCGACTTTAACTATAAGTATTGAAGGGTTTAAAAATATTAGTGAAGTCATTTATAAAGGGCAACATTATTCATTTGAAAACGAGAATAAATTAAACATACCAAGATAAACAATTTTACTTTCTATTTTTAGAGTAATAGTTTATAATATCTAAAAAGGAGGAGTTTATGAAACTACTAAAAATTATTTGCACATTGTCTTTGATATTATCAATAACAGGTTGCAAATCTAAACCTGAATATCAATATTTGAAAACAACTTTTTCAGGACCGTTTGATACAGTGACCACATATATTGCTTATGCAAAAAAACAAGAAGAATTTGATCAACAAGTGACAATGATTAAAGAGGAAATGACGCAACTTGATCACTTGTTTGATAAATACACTTCACATGAAGGTGTCAATAACATTAAAACAATTAATGATAATGCGGGAATTAAACCAGTGAAAGTAGATCAAGTGATTATTGATTTATTAGAAGAATCGATTAAAAATTATCATACCATTTCATCTAAAGTGAATATTGCGATGGGGTCAGTGCTTGATTTGTGGCATGATAGCCGTGAAAACGCAGTAGGTGGAATAGGAGAGCCCCCTACTCAAGCGCAATTAGAACAAGCCAATCAATATACAAACATCAATAATATCATGATTGATAAAGAAAATAGCACTGTATATATTAGTGATGTCAATACCAAAATTGATGTAGGAGCAACTGCTAAAGGGTATGCAGTTGAGATTATAAAAGATAAACTCATTGATTCTGGTGTTGAAAGTTTCTTACTTTCAGCAGGCGGAAATGTTGCCGGGCATGGAACTCGTAAATTAGAAGCTAAAGGAAATGAAAATTTACCAAGAAGTAAAAAAGAATTTTTACTTGGAATTGAAACACCAAATAGTGGGGCATATGATGAAAACTATCCTGCTTATATTATTGCGACTGATGTTTCAGTTGTGACAAGTGGCGATTATCAACGTAATTTTGTTGGAACTGATGGTAAAGTTTATAACCATTTAATTGATCCCGATACCTTATATCCAGCGACTTATTTTAGATCTGTAAGTATTGTCACAGAAGATTCAGGTTATGCTGATTTTTTATCCTCAGTATTATTTTTAACTCCTTTTGAAGAAGGTAAAGCATTTGTAGAATCATTAGAAGGAGTAGAAGCAATTTGGTTATTAAACGATGGAACAGTAGAATATAGTTCTGGACTTGTTGAAGGGGATAATTTTTATAAAAATCAATAAGAGAGCGTTTCTCTTTTATTGATTTTTTTATTTATTAATGATAACATACTAACTTATAAGGGAGGTAATGAACATGGAATTTAATTATAAACCAGAAGGTGTATGTTGTAAAAATATGAAAATTGTTGTTGAAGATGGCAAAGTTTCATCAGTTAAATTTGTTGGTGGGTGTTCTGGAAATACTCAAGGTGTGGGAAAATTAGTAGAAGGTATGAATGTTGAAGAAGTCATTTCACGTTTAGAAGGTATTCGTTGTGGAGCTAAATCAACATCTTGCCCAGATCAATTAGCGAAAGCTTTAAAATCATCTTTATAGAAGTCTCAGGACTTCTTTTTTATTTTATCTCATATAATATAATAGGTGATTAAAATGTTAATTAAGAAAATAAGAGAATTACAAGTCTTATGTGTAATATGTTTAAGTTTGCAACTTTTTTTATACAAATGGCTTCCTTTGTTTCATTTAATAGCAGTGATATTATCATGTGTCGTGATTGCCAATACAAAAGTATTTAGGTGTATTGATTGTCAATATAATTATTATTTAATCTATCTGTTTATTTTTCGTATTTTAGTTAACAATTATTTTTATCGATATTTAATTTTAAGTATTATTTATTATTGTAGTGCTTTATATATCATTATATTGTTGTTGCTTGTTTCATATCGTTGTTTATTATAGTGTTTGCTTCTTTATCATAGATAAAAAAAATGGTATAATAATAAATGAGGTGGTGATGATATGTTTGGGCATTTACAAGTTTATAGTGGATATAGTTTTCAAGAAAGTACAATGCTTACAAAAGACATTGTTTTAAAAGCTCAAGCATTAAATCAAAAAGCAATTGCATTAACTGATCAAAATAATTTATTTGGAATGGTAGAGTTTTATAAATTATGCCAACAAGCAAATATTAAACCAATTATTGGTATGGAAGCAAGTATTGAAGTTGATCAAGAAATATATCCATTTGTATTATTAGCTAAAGATACTCAAGGATATTTTAATATATGTCAAATTTCTACAAAAATTCAAGTTGAAGGATATTATTCAATTGAAAAATTAGCAGAGTTTAAAGAACATTTAGTCATTTTAACACCGGGACAAAATGGGCTAATTGAACGTTTATTAACAAAAGAACTTTATAATGAAGCATTGCGCTATTTAGAAAAATTTAGACAACTATTTGGCCAATCTTTTTATATTAATTTACACAATCATCAAATCGCATTACAAGAAAAAGTCAATCAGCAACTTAAATCGTTAGCACAAATTTTGAATATTAAAATAGTTGTTTCGAATCAAGTGAGTTATTTGGAAAAAAAAGATGCTTTAGCATTGGATTTAGTTAATGCTTCAAAAAAATCAATGACTTTTAATCAAAAACATGAATTGTTAACCAATCAAAAATATTTAAAATCCACTCAAGAAATGGAAGCATTATTTGATCATGAATTAATAGATGAAACGATCAATTTAATAGATGAATTAAATGCCACGATTCCTTTAAAAATAATGTATTTACCTGCTTATCCAGTTCCTAAAAATGGAAATAGTCATGAATATTTAACACAGTTATGTATTTTAGGGCTTAAAAAGCGTTTTAGTCAAAAGAAAATTCCTAAAGTTTATATTGAGCGTTTGAAACATGAGTTGGATATCATTCTAAAAATGAAATATTCAGATTATTTTTTAATTGTATGGGATTATGTTAAATATGCTAAAACGCATAAAATCTTAGTTGGACCGGGACGTGGTTCGGCAGCAGGAAGTTTAGTTTCTTATGTACTTGGGATTACAAACTGTGATCCTATTGAATATGATTTATTATTTGAACGATTTTTAAATGAAGAACGTGTTTCAATGCCTGATATTGATATCGATTTTCAAGATGATCGAAGAGAAGAAGTGGTAAAATATGTCATTGAAAAATATGGTCAAGAACATGTAGCGGGTGTTGTAACCTTTAATACTTATGGACCTAAAGTGGCGATTAAAGATTTAGGTAAGGTCATAAACATTCCTTTACCTCGTCTTGAACGACTTTCTTCATTAGTTCCGACTTCTTATAAATTAAAAAAAAGTGCTTTTGAAATGTATAATACAAGTGCTCAGTTTCAAACAATGGTCGATCGAGATAACGATTATCGCTATATTATGCCTAGTGTTTTTTTAATAGAACGACTTCCTCGCAATATTTCACAACATGCTGCAGGAGTTGTTTTATCAAAAGAAAAATTAAATCAAGTCATTCCGCTTTGTTTAGGACCAAGTGGAGCACTAATGAGTCAATATTCAAAAGACTATATTGAAGAAGTGGGATTGCTTAAAATGGATTTTCTAGGTTTGCGTAATTTAACGGTGATTGATTATATTTTAAAAATGATTAAAACTAATAAAAATATTGAGATTAACTTAAATGAAATTCCTTTAAACGATCATGAAGTATTTAAAATGATTGCTGAGGGGGATACTTTTGGAGTATTCCAATTAGAATCTGAAGGAATGAAACAACTTTTAAGAAAAATGAAAGTAAGTTCATTTAATGATATTGTGGCTGCCAATGCTTTATTTAGACCAGGACCGATGGAAAATATTCCAATCTTTTTAGCAAGAAAACATGGTTTAGAACCTATTGAATCATTACACCCTGATTTAGATTCTATTTTAGCACCTACATATGGAATTATGATATATCAAGAACAAATTATGCAAGTAGCTCAAAAACTCGCAGGATTTAGTTTGTCTAAAGCAGATATATTAAGAAAAGCCGTGTCTAAAAAAGGATCAGATTTAATGCTATCACTAAAAGATGAATTCATGAGTGGTGCAATCAATAATGGCTATTCTAAAGAACTAGCAACAAAAGTATTTGATTTAATAGAAAAATTTGCAAATTATGGATTTAATAAATCACATTCAGTCGCCTATGCTTATATTGCTTATCAAATGGCTTATTTAAAAGTACATTATCCATTAGAGTTTTTTGCTGCATTAATTACCAGTGAAGCAGGTTCAACATCTTCAAAATTGTCTTTAATTCAAGAAGGAAGAAAATACGGTGTGGCATTATTGCCTCCTTCAATTAACCGTTCAACAGATCGTTTTGAAGTTGAAGATGGAAATATTCGATATAGTTTAACAGCAATAAAAAATGTTGGAGAAGCGGCTTATCGTGAACTTGAAGAAATTAGAAAACATGGATCATTCAAAAATATATTTGATTTTTTTGTTCGTATTTATAAACATAAAATTTCTTCAAAAGTCGTTGAATCTTTAATTGATGCAGGAGCACTAGACGAGTTTGATTATCCAAGAAAAATGATGAAAGAAAATATTGCGTTACTTGAAAATTATGCTTATACTTATACCATTGGTATTCAAGATGAACCGATTTTAAAATATGAAGAAGATCAATATTTAGAAAGATTAGAGAATGAAAAAAATGTTTTAGGTATCTATTTAACGAAACATCCTCTTGCTCTTTATAAAGAGCAATTAAATTATCAAACGATTGATATTATGGATTATCAAAAACACATTGGTCAAAGTGTTGTCAGTGTTTTAAGTATTGTTCGTGTAAAAGTAATTAATGATAAAAATGGACAACAGATGTGTTTTGTAACATTTAATGATGAAAATGATCAAATTGATGGGGTAGTATTTAGTCAAAATTATGATAAGTACCGTCATATTTTAACTAAAGGAGCGATATGCTTAGTTGAGGGAAAGATCACTTTTAAAACTAATTTATCATTAACTGTTTATCAAGTAAAAAGATTAAAATAGAAAGGAATTATTATGGAAAATATTGTATTAATAGATGGAAATTACTGGTTATTTAGTGCGTTCCATGCAACTGCTGCAATGGGAAATTTAATGGTTAATAAAGATGGTATTCCCACAAATGCAGTGTTTGGTTTTGCCAATCGTTTAGAAAATGTTTTAAAAAATAATCCTGATTATGTAGTGGTTGCATTTGATGCGAAAGGGAAAACATTTAGAAACGAACTAATGCAAGAGTATAAAGGAACACGTAAAGAAACACCCCAAGAATTAATTAGCCAATTTGCTTTGGTAAGGGAGTATTTAACAGCCCATCATATTCCTTTTTGTGAATTAGAAGGATATGAAGGTGATGATATTATTGGAACTTTGGCGACTCATGCTTCTAAACAAGGTTATAAAGTATCAATTATGACAGGCGATAAAGATATGATGCAACTTGTAAATGAAAATGTAACTGTATATAAGCGTAATACGAAGACCAAAGAAGACGAAGCCATTACACCACAATCATTTTATGAAAAATATGGTTTACAACCAGATCAAATGCGAGATTTATTAGGATTAATGGGAGACAGTGCGGATAATATTCCAGGAATTGTTGGTATAGGTGAAAAAACTGCATTAAAATTATTAAAAGAATATTCAACTATCGAAAACTTAAAAGAACATCTTGATGAACTCAAAGGCAAGATGGGTGAAAAAATTCGTGATAATATTGAACAAGGGATTTTATCAAAGCGAATTGCGACAATTTTAAAAGATGTTCCAATCGACTTAGAATTAGAAAACTATCGTTTAAAAGAATTTGATGAAAATGAGTTAGTTGATTTTTATAAACATTATGATATGAATAGCTTATTAAAAAAATTAACGATGAAAAAAAGTAAAACAAAAAACAGTGAATTCAAATTTGAAATTGTTAAAAAAATGCCACTCATTCAAAGTGATGTTTCATTAGTGAGTGGAGTTTATAATAGTAATTATCATAAATCAATTGTACTAGGCTATGCCATTTATAATCAAGAAATGTGTTATTATATCAGTTATGAAGATGCTTTAAATGATGAAGAATTTAAAGCCTATTTAAATAATGAAAACTATCATAAATTTGGTTATGATATTAAACGTCATCAAGTGGCTTCATTGTGGAATGGAATTAGTATTAAAGGATATAGTTTTGATTTACAATTAGCGGCTTATATTTTAAATCCAAGTTTAAAAGATGAAATCAAATATGTATGTGATTATTTAGAATATGAAGACGTGATGTATGATGAAGAAGTGTTTGGTAAAGGGGCTAAACGTCATATTCCTGAAAGTGAGTTGATTGCAAAACATCTTTGCTTACAAGCAAAAGCCATTTACACGCTTAAAGATTCAGTTATTTCTAAACTTAAAGAAGATCATCAATATGAATTATATGAAGAAGTGGAAATACCGGTCGCTAAAATATTAGCTAAGATGGAATTTACAGGAACAAAAATTGATAAAAAAGTTTTAGAAAAGTTAGAATTAGATTTTAAAGAACGCATTGAAAATTTAGAAAAAACAATTCATGGCTTAGCAGGAGTTGAGTTTAATATCGCTTCGCCTAAACAATTAGGAGAAATTCTTTTTGAAAAGTTACAATTACCTAATGGTAAAAAAACTAAAACCGGTTATTCAACTGCCGTTGACGTATTAGAAAAATTAAAAGATGTTCACCCAATTATTAATCATATTTTAGATTATCGTATGATTAGTAAAATTAATTCAACTTATGTTAAAGGGTTACAAGAACAAATATTTATTGATGATAAAATTCATACCATTTATAATCAGGCTTTAACACAAACCGGACGTTTATCTTCAATTGATCCAAATTTACAAAATATTCCTGTACGTAACGAAGAAGGAAAAATGATTCGTAAAGCATTTATTCCTAGCTATGATTACTTAATTTCATTTGATTATTCGCAAATTGAATTAAGGGTACTTGCTCATTTAGCAAACGTACAATCTTTAATTAGTGCTTTTAATGAAAATAAAGACATTCATGCTCATACTGCTACTGAAATTTTTGATGTCAGTGATGATGAAGTGACTAGCGAAATGAGACGTCAAGCTAAAGCGGTTAATTTTGGAATTATTTATGGAATGAGTGATTTTGGGTTGTCAGAACAAATTGGGGTACCGGTTTACCAAGCAAAAGAATTTATTCAAAAATATTTTATGCAGTATCCTGAAATTAAAACTTATATGGATCAGCAAATTGAATTTTGTAAAAGTCATGGATATGTTGCAACTATTTTAAATCGTAAACGTTATATCCATGAAATTAATGAAAAAAATTTCATGCGTCAAGAATTAGGAAAACGTTTAGCGATGAATTCTCCAATTCAAGGAAGTGCAGCAGATATTTTAAAATTAGCGATGATTAAAGTAGATCGTTTGATGAAAGAAAATCACATGAAATCAAAAATGATTCTTCAAGTTCACGATGAATTGATTTTTGATGTCATAAGCGATGAGTTAGAAAAAATGATGGAAATCGTAAAAACAGGAATGGAAGAAGCAATTGAGTTAAAAGTTTCTTTAAAAGCAGATGGCACATATGCAAAAAATTGGTATGATTTAAAATAATATGCCAGAATTACCTGAAGTTGAAACGATTAAAAATACTTTAAAACACGAAATTATTGGTAAAAAAATTGAAAGTGTTGAAGTATTTTATCCTAAAATAATTACAGGAGACAAAAACCAATTTATTGAAGCATTAACACATCAAACTTTTAGAGATATTGATCGAATCGGAAAATATATAATTTTTAAATTAGATCACATTGCTTTTATATCTCATCTTAGAATGGAAGGTAAATATTTTATCGTCAGTCAAGATGAGCCTTATAATCAACATTGTCATGTCATTTTCCATTTAGAAAATCAACTGGATTTAAGATATTATGATACTCGTAAATTTGGTCGTATGGAGTTAACAGATTTAAATCAATATGCTAATTTGAAACCTTTTAATACTTTAGGAAAAGAACCTTTTGATATTGATTGCAAATGGTTATATCAACAATTTCAAAAAAGTAAACGACCGATTAAAGATGTTTTATTAGACCAACATATTATACTTGGAATTGGCAATATTTATGCTAATGAAATATGTTTTAGGATGAAAATCAATCCATTAACACCGGTCAATCGTTTGAAATTAAAAAGAGTAAAAGAACTTGTAGAGATTGCAATTGATGTTTTAAATGATGCCATTAAACAAGGTGGAACAACAATTCATACTTTTAGTGCTAATGGGATTGACGGCCGTTTTCAAGTTAAATTAAATGTGCATGGCAAAGTTAATCAACCTTGTCCGATTTGCCATACACCGATTGAAAAAATACAACTACAAGGAAGAGGAACTTATTTTTGTAAAAAATGTCAGCGTAAAAAGTCATAAAAAAGCACGAAAGTGCTTTTTTATGTTAAAATATATAAATAAGGAGTGATGATATGATTATAGGAATTACAGGTGGTATAGCAACCGGTAAAAGTACAGTTAGCCATTATTTAAAACAACTTGGTTATCAAGTCATCGATGCAGATCAAATTTCATTTGAAGCATTAACAAAGGATACTAAGTGTATTCAAAATGTTTTAACAAAGTTTGAATGTCAAGATCAAAATGGGAATATTGATCGAAAAAAATTAGGAGAAATTATTTTTAATGATAAGATAAAACAACAACAGTTAGAAGATATAGTACACCCTTATGTCATTAAAAACATTAAAAAACAAATTAAAAATTCAATGCAAACTATCGTTTTTTTAGATATTCCTTTGCTTTATGAAGCAAAGTTGGAATATTTATGTGATTATGTTGTTGTTGTCTATATCAATGAACAGTTACAAAAACAACGTTTAAAAGAGCGTAATCATTTAACTAATCAAGAAGTTGAAGCAAGAATTCAAAGTCAGATGCCGATTGAAACAAAAAAACAATTAGCTCATTATATTATTAATAATGAAGGCGATTTAAATAATTTATATGACCAAATTGAAGTGTTTTTAAAAAAGATAAACAAAGGAGAGATAGAATGGAACAATTGTTAAGTTGTGATACTTATGAAGTTAAAAGCGATTCGATTTTTTTAAATGAACGTTTACCTATTTTAACTTTATTATATCAACCGCTTATTGGTGTAGAAGCAATGAGTCTTTATTTAACACTTTATAGCGAAATTGATTTAGTGAAACTTACTTCATTAGTTTCGACTCATGCCCGTTTAACAATGCAAACCGCACTTCCTTTAGATAAAATTAAACAATCCATCCGTTTATTAGAGGGGATAGGATTAATGAAAACATATGTTAAATTTGAAAATGGAATAACCCATTATCTTTATGAAATGTTACTACCATTACAAGCTCAAACTTTTTTTAAAAATGAATTATTAAATGCTTTATTATATCGTACAATAGGCACTATGAATTATGAAAAAAATAAATTTTATTTTATTGCACCAGAAGTTGACTTAGAACAATATGAAGAAACAACGGCTTTATTTGAGGAAGTTTTTTATATCGAAGATACTTCATTAGAAGGGGTTCCGGTTTTAAAAAGAAAAGAAGAACTTAAAAAAGAAGTTAGTCATAGTCCAGTGATTAATTATCCATTAGATTTGTTTTATAAAGAGTTAAAAGAACTTCAAGTAAGAAGAAATATGATTACATCAAGTGTTGAAAATAAAGTTAAACAACTAGGGGTTGTTTATCATATTAGTGGGCAACAAATGGCTCAATTAGTTTATGAGTCAATTGAAGATTATCGTGTCAATGAAGAAATATTAAGTATAAAAGCAAGAAATTATCATGAACTAGAAGCCCCACAACAATTTGAAATGGTTTATCATAGTCAACCAATTCAATATAGTTATAACGGAGAAAAAAATGATTCAAAATCACGTCATATTAAACAATTAGAATCGTGGTCACCTTATAAATTGATTGCTAAAAAACAAGGGAGTACACCAACTAGACGGGATCTTTCTTTAGTTGAAAAACTAATGATAGAACAAGGGTTAGAACCAGGCGTGATTAATGTGTTACTTGAATTAACATGGGCACAAAATGATAATCGAATGCCACGAAATTATGTCGAAGCCATAGCGGCTTCATGGCGTCGTAAAGGAATTAAAACAGTGAGTGAAGCGATGCAGGAGGCTAAAAACTATATGAAAGTTAAAAATGCTAATGCAACTCAACATATGCCACAATGGTATCAAGAACAAGTTGCTCAAAGCAAATTAGAAAGTAGTGTTCCTAGTGATCAAGAAGCCATCAGTGAAGAAGAACTACGCGAATTAATGAAAAGTTTATAGGAGGAATGAATGATGAAAAACGTAGCCTCGCAGATAGGATTACCTAATAATATTAAACAAATCAAAAAAGAAAGTTTAGACAAGTTATGTCAAGATTCAAAAATTAAAGCATTTATGCAAACGCATCATATGACACGTTTAATGATGGATGATTATTGGATTGAGTTATTAAATTATCAAGAAGATTATCAAATGTGTATAGGGTGTGAGTCTATTCAAAACTGTCCTAAAAATATGAAAGGCTATCAACGTCAATTAATTAGTGAAAATGGTCGTATTTCCTTAGATATGCAACCATGTACTTTTGAAATAGAACATGCTCATCATTTAGCGGTGTTAAGTCGTATTCAACCATGTAATATGCCATACTCTATTTTTGATATTCCGTTTAAAGAACTTTCAATAACATCACGTTCTTTAGCTTTGAATACAATGCTTAATTACATTAAAGAACCCAGTGATAAAGGAATTTATTTACATGGTGCAATGCAAAATGGAAAAACCACAGTAATGGCAGCATTTATTTATGAATTGGCTCAAAAAGGAAAACAATGTGCATTTATCAATGTTCCTAATTTAATTGGTTCGTTAAAAGAACAATTTTCATCTTCTAATAATAGTTCAGAATTACTGATAAGTCTAAAAAATGTAGATGTTTTAGTATTAGATGATATTGGAGGTGAAAACGCTTCTCCGTGGTCGCGTGATGAAGTATTAGCAGCGATTGTAAATGAACGTTCGTTAAAGAAAATACCGACTTTTTTTACCAGTGTTTACAGTTTAGAAGAATTAAAAAAATATTATGTTTTATCAAAGCAAATTGGGGATAAACTAAAGGTAGAGAGATTGATTGAAAAAATGAAAGCGGTTAGTGTTGAAGTGGAACTAAAATCTAGTAAATTTTTTATGTGAAATTTTTTATTTGGTGTTGAAAAAATGAAAATTCATGTTAAAATAGCACATGAATTGAATGTGTTGAGGTGACTTATGGTTAAGCGAATAGGAGTTTTAACTTCCGGTGGCGATGCCCCGGGGATGAACAGTGCGATTTCTAGTATTGTTAAAGTGGCACATCATAAAGGAATTGAAGTAGTAGGAATTTTAGAAGGTTATCGTGGTTTGTTTTATAAAAAATTTAAAATTTTGAATTTAGAAAATACCGCAAATATTTCAAATCTTGGAGGTACGATTTTAAAATCATCTCGTTTTGATGAATTCAAAAAAGAAGAAACCGTTTTAAAATGTATTGAACATTTAAAAAAGCAACAAATCGAAGGATTAATAGTCATTGGCGGAGATGGAACATATCATGGTGCGATGTCATTATCAAAATTAGGTTTCCCAACTATTGCAATTCCAGGAACTATTGATAATGATATTATCGGTACTGAAAGAACTATTGGTTTTGAAACCGCAGTTTCAACGATTTTAGAAAATGTTGAAAAACTAAGAGACACTGCTCGTAGTCATAGTCGCTGTCTTGTTGTTGAAGTGATGGGACGACATTGTAGCGATTTAGCTCAATATAGTGCAATTGCAAGTGATGTAGATTTAGTTATTGTAAGTCAAAAAGATATTGATTTAAATACTATCACACAAACAGTTAAAGAAATGATTAAACTAAAAGATGAATGTATAATTATTGTAAGTGAAAACGTCACTGATGTTTATTCACTTGCAAAAATGATTGAAGAAACTACTCAAATTGAAAGTCGTGGAATTAAATTAGGGTACATTCAACGAGGTGGGAATCCTAGTGTAGGTGATCGTATTTTATCTGTTCGTATGGGTATTAAAGCGGTTGAACTTTTAGAAGAAAAGCAATTGGCTCAGGCAATTTGTTTGATCAAAGGCCGTATTATAAATCAATCGATTGAAAAGACTTTAAGTGATGAAGTTAAAGATATAGGTATTTACGAAGATTTTCAAAAACTTCGTTAAATATATATTGAGTATGAAAAAAAAGGAGAGAAATAAATGGAAGCTTTTAAAAAGACTAAAATGGTATGTACAATTGGTCCTGCTTCAGAACCAAGAGAAATTTTAGAAAGTTTAATCGATGCGGGAATGAACGTTATGCGTTTAAATTTCTCACATGGTGATTTCGAAGAACATGGAGGACGTATTAAAACAGTTAAAGCGATTAAAGCAGAAACTGGAAAAGAATGTGCTATTTTATTAGATACAAAAGGACCAGAAATTAGAACTGGTGACTTTGTTAATGGTGTCGCTGAATTTAAAAAAGGTCAAAAATCAGTTATTTGTTATGAAGACATCGAAGGAACAAGCAATCGTTTTTCAATTACTTATAAAGAATTATATAAAGATGTTAAAGAAGGTGGAATCATCTTAGTTAACGACGGTCAAGTAGAATTACAAGTTGAAGCAGTTGAAGGTAAAGATATTATCACAACTTGTTTAAACAATGGTGATGTTAAAAATAAACGTGGAATTAACGTTCCTGGAATTAAATTAGGTTTCGATTATTTATCTGAAAAAGATATTAGTGACATTACATTTGGTTGTGAACAAGGAATTAACTATGTAGCCGCTTCTTTTGTAAGACGTGCTGATGATGTTTTACAAGTAAGAGAATTATTAAATAAAAATAATCGTCCAGATGTTCAAATTATTGCTAAAATTGAAAATAGTGAAGGGGTAAGCAACATGGACGAAATCTTAGAAGTTGCTGATGGTATCATGGTTGCTCGTGGTGACTTAGGGGTAGAAGTACCTGCTGAAGATGTACCATTAATCCAAAAAGAATTAATTAAAAAATGTAATGCTACTGGAAAAGTAGTAATTACAGCAACTCAAATGTTAGAAAGTATGCAAAAAAATCCACGTCCTACTCGTGCGGAAGTAAGTGACGTAGCTAATGCAATTTTTGACGGATCTGATGCTATTATGTTATCAGGAGAATCTGCTCAAGGTGATTATCCATGGGAAGCTGTTACTACTATGGCTAAAGTTGCTAGAAAAACAGAAACTGCATTAGATCATGGTTCATTATTTAGAAAAGCAGAAAGAACAGCAAATAGTGAAGATACTGATGAAGCAATTGTTATTTCTGTAGCAGAAATTGCTAACAAATTTAATGTTTCAGCAATCGTTGCATTTACAGAATCAGGACGTACTGCTCAACGTATTTCAAGATACAGACCAGGTTGTCCAATTATTGCTGCTACACCTCATGAAGTGACTGTTAAACGTTTAGCTTTAAATTGGGGAGTTAATGCAGTAATTTGTGATCCAATTAAAAAAGTTGAAGAAATGGTACCATATGCAATAAAAATAGCTAAAGAAAATGGTATTGAATCATGTTCAAAAATCTTAGTTACTGGTGGAAATCCAGGACAAACTGGATCAACTAACTTCTTAAACTTAGTTGTATGCGTTGAATAAGGTGTGAACCTTATTCTTTTTTTATTTTAAGTACATTTTGTGAAAAAAAAGACATTCATAAACTTATTATGATACAATATTTCTAGTAAGAAAGTTGAGATAATATGAATGGTTTAAATATTTATGCTATCGGTTTAATTTTAGGAGGACTAGCGATATTTATATATGGGATTAACTTAATGAGTGATGCTTTAAAAAGTATCGCAGGAACTAAAATCCGAGATTATATTGCAAAATATACAAGTAATTTATTAATGTCTATTATAGTAGGAATAGTTATTTCTGCTTTACTTCATTCAAGTTCTGAGGTAACTGTTATTTCAATTAGTTTAGTTAGAGCAGGATTAATGAGTTTAATGCAAGCTATTGGTATTACAATTGGAACAAATGTTGGAACTTGTATGACAGCTTTAATAGCAGCTGCAGGTGGTTCAGTGCCAACTAAACGAGCCGCATGGTTCCATGCTGTATATAATTTATTTGGTGCTTTATTAGGAATGGTTTTATTAACGCCCTTTGTTAATCTTACAAACTATATTACACAATTATTAAATGGTAGTGGGGAAATGTATATTGCTCAAGCACATCTTATTTTCAACATTATTTCTACAATTTTAATTATTCCTTTTGTGAAACAAAGTGTGAAGTTGTTAGAAAAAATAATTCCTGATGAAACTAATAAAGATTTAAAAATCGAAAATATTGACAACTTAAACGATTCATTAATTGAACGATTTCCAGTTGTAGCTTTAGCTATCGCTAAAAAAATACTCTTCGAATGGGAAGAAATATATTAGAAAACATTCGTTTATCAAAACAATATTTACTTACTAAAAAAAGAAGTTTATGATGAAGTTCATGAAGTTGAAGCCCTTGTAAATAAATACGATACTTTGTTATCTCAATACTTATTAAAAATTGCAAATCAACCAACACTGGTCAATCATCAGATACAAGAATATTATAAAAATTATCAAATTATTAAATATTTAGAACAAATATCCGATCGTGTGAATGATTTGATAGAATTTTATAAAATGGTATATGAAGAAAACGGTCGTTTTTCTAAATCTGCTTATCATGATCTTGAAGAAGTCTATTTATTAATTGAACAAATGATAGAAGAAGCGATGACTATTTTTGAAAATAGTGAAGTAGAATTATTAAATGATTTAAATCTTAAAGAAGAAAGTTTAAATCAATTAGAACAAATTTGTCAACACAATCATTTTGAAAGAATGAGACAAAATGTATGTGATAATTCAATTGCAGTTTCTGTAATTTTAGATTTTTTAAGTCATCTTGAACGTATTGGCGATTTGTCTTTAGATATTGCCAATCGGACATTCATTGAATTAAAAAAACATGAAACTAAATTTTTAGACCCAACAAAACTAGAGGTCTAATATATGAGTTGTCTTATTAATTTAAAATATTAGATAATTAAAATGAGGTGAAGATGATGGATATTAAAACACAGATGAAAATATTATCCTTTATTAACAAATGTACTCAAAATAGAACAACACCTATTTACTCAAATCAATACATTCCTCAAAAAATTGATTTTAGTCAATTTAAGGAAGATGTTCATTTAAAAAGAATATCTCCTCAAAAAGCGACAATACCTTCGCAGTATTTATTATCATTTTTAAAAGAATTTAATGAATTAAAACATACGAACCCTCATGGGGTAATGATTATTAAAGATGAAAAAGTAATATTAGATGTTTCATATTCTCCATATCATAATCACATTATGCATGTTACTCATTCTTTATGTAAAAGTATTACTTCATTGGCCGTTTTATTTGCAATTCAAGAAAAGTTAATTCATTTAGATGATTTAGTGATTGATTATTTTAGTAAAGAAACGACGATGTTGACTGCTTTTAAATTGAAAAAATTGACAATTAAACACCTTTTAACAATGAGTAGTGGCGTTGATTTTACTGAACCTAATTCTTTAGTTGAAAATAACTGGGTTAAAGGATATTTAGAAGCCAATTTAAAATTTAAACCAGGAACAAAGTTTCATTACAATAGTTTGAATACATATATTTTATCAGTCATTATTACAAAAGTAACACATCAGACTTTAGAAGAGTATTTAACGAAGCGTTTATTTGAACCTTTGGGGATATTTCAACATTATTTTGAATCTTGCCCTAAAGGTTATAATAAAGGAGGATGGGGTGTTTATTTAAGTTTAGAGAGTATGGCAAAAATTGGGTTATTATATTTAAATAAAGGGGTGTATAATCACCAACGTTTAATTGATGAAAAGTTAATTGAAGAAGCAACTTCCTTTCAAATCAATACAGATCCAACATTGAATTTATATGGATATGGTTATCATATCTGGTTAAATGAAAAAGAAAATTGTTATCAATTTAATGGAATGTTAGGTCAAAATGTAGTGATAATCCCTGAAAAAAATATGGTCGTTGCAATGTGTGCTGGAAGTACATCAGTTTTTGCAAATAGTCCGGAAATTGAACTGATTAATCGATATTTTGTTTTTCCAACGTTAAAATTTAAACCTTATCTAGATTTAAGTTATTTCAAGTTAAAAAAACAACTTAAAAGTACTCGATTTAATCCTTTTTCAACGTCACTCCCTTTACAATTATTACAGCCTTATCATCATCGTTTAATCAATTTAAAACCTAATATTGCAAGTATTATGCCATTGTTTATTCAAGGGTTAAATAATAATTACACATTAGGAATTGAGTCAATAATGTTAGAAGTTGAAAAGAAAAAATTGAAATTGGTGATTAAAGAATCACATCATGAATATGAAATTGATACAAGTTTAAAACAACAAGTTTTAGAGTTTAATCAAGAATATTATAAAATCAGTACGAGTTATCAATTGACATATAACGAAGATCAACAATTAGTTTTAAAATTAGAAATATGTTTTATTGAAACTTCTAATGTCAGAGTGATTAAAATATTTTTTAAAGATAATGAGTGTCAACTTATTTTTGATGAAATCCCTAAGTTAAAAGAGTTAATGAATAATCAAGATAGTTCTTTAATGATGGGACATCATAAGTTTTTTAATATTAAAGATCAAGGTTATTTTGAATATTATATTGATCGTTGGTTAAATCCTCATGTTAAAGGGGAAATAGAAAAAGATGAAAATAAAGGAGGTTTTTAGATGAAAGTAGCATATATTTTATTAGAAGATGGATTTGAAGAAATTGAGGCACTTGTAACGTGTGATATTTTAAGACGTGCGAATGTTGATTGTAAATTAGTGGGTATGAAAAATATTGAAGTCATCGGTTCTCATGGAATTAAAATCAAGACGGATTTGTTATTTGATCATCGGTTAGTGGATATGGTGATTTTACCTGGTGGGTTACCTGGAGCAACAAATTTAAAAGATAATCTAGAGGTCATTGAGTATTTAAATCAAATGAATCAAAATCAAAGATGGATTGCAGCCATTTGTGCGGCACCTATTGTCCTTAGTCAAGCTAAACTAATTGGTGATAAAAAAGTCACAAGTTATCCGGGATTTGAAAAAGAAATTATTTGTCAACAATATCTTGAAAAAAATGTAGTAATAGATGGAAATGTAATTACTAGTAGAGGACCAGCAACAACTTTTGATTTTGCGTATTCTTTAGTTGAAATATTAGAAATTAACTCAAAAGATTTAAAACAATCGATGTTGTATTTAGGTTAAAGAAATCAATTTTGATTTCTTTTTTATTTTATGATAGAATTGAGGGGTGGAGAGTGATAATATGGAAAAGTATACTACGCTTGATTTTGAATTGGCTAATCGGCACCCTAGTAGTATTTGTGCGATTGGAATGTGCGTGGTTGAAAATAACAAAATTATAAAAACCTTTTATTCACTTGTACGACCTGCACCATTTTTTGTTGAAAAAGGGAGTTATAAAGTACATCGTATCAATATAGAACGAATGTATAGTGCACCGACGTTTGATAAAATTTGGGAGCAGATTAAACCTTATATTGAAAATTCCACAATTGTAGCACATAACATACAACAAGACTCATTGTTTTTAAGGGCTGTTTTGGATTATTATCATATTCCATATCCTCATTGCAATATGTCTTGTACATTTGTATTAGCTCGTAAGTTATTAGAGGGGTGTCGTTCATATAAACTAGATGGTATTGCTGATTATTTTCATTTAAATTTCAATCATCATCATGCTTTAGAAGATGCTTTAATGTGTGTAAGAATTATTAAACGATTAAAAAGTATTTATCATGTTAAAAGTCTAGATATGCTTCATCAACTTGTACGAGTGAGTTATGGAACAATGTCACCGGGATATTATCGTAATATTTATGTCAGTGATGTTTCAAACAATTTAATTTTTAAAGAAGAAAATATTACTGATATTAATGAAAATATTTACCATCAATGTATATGCTTTGATTCCATTAATCAAGCCTCTTTAAAAAAGTTAAGAGAACATATTGTTGAAATGGGGGGCTTTGTACAAGATAAAGTAAATATTAATACAAATTATTTAGTGACTAGCCAAAATAAATTAACTAATAATTTAATTAAGGCAAAAGAATTGGTAAATAAAGGGCAAGATTTAAAAATTATTTCATATAAACAATTTTTGTTGTTATTTCAAAATCAACCCAAAAAGGAGACATCATGAAAAAAATATTAATTATATTGACTTTATTGTTATGTATGACTGGATGTAAAAATGAACCTAAGGTTGAATACGCTGATGGATCATTTAGCGGTGAAGGTCAAGGTATGGGAGGAGTTATTGATCTTACAGTGACTATTGAAAATGGTAAAATTACTCAAATAGTGACAAATAGTCATAGTGAAACTGCAAGTTATTATGAAGAAGTAGAAACTGAATTATTTGATAAAATTATTCAAGCCAACACCACAACTAATGTAGACGAAGTCACAGGAGCAACTAAAACAAGTGATGGTGTTCTAGAGGCTGTATCAAATGCATTAAAAGATGCTAAAGCACAATTAGGTGAATCATAGATGAATAAAAAAACAAAAAAGTTAGTTTATGTTTCATTATTATCCACAATGGCGATTGCTTTGCATATGTTTGAAGCTTCTTTAGCAATTCCACTGCCTTATGGTGTGAAACTTGGTTTTGCAAATATTGTTTCATTAGTAACTATTGAGTTATTTTCAACTAAAGAAATGTTTATTGTAAATATTTTAAGAGTTGTTTTAGGGGGATTACTAAGAGGATCAATTTTTAATTATGTGTGGTTTATTTCAGTAGGTGGGGTGTTATTAAGTAGTATTGCAATTATGTTAGCTAAAAAACTAACAGACTTACCTATTGTTTCTATTTCAATTATCAGTGCTATTTTTCATGGTATTGGGCAGATTATAGTTGTTGTATATATTTACCAATCAATCTTAATGGCATCATTTATTGTATTACTATTTGTAACGTCGATACCTACTGGGATTTTTACAGGATTAAGTGCTATTGCGGTGATTAAACATTTAAAAAAATATACTGTTAAACTTAAATAAAGGGGAGAGGTTTTAATGGGGGTTTTAGTACTATTAGGAATATTTATAAGTATTATTTTTGCATTATTTGAAATTAAATATTTATTAAAATATAAATTTGAAATTGCACATCATCGTATTTTGAAATATGTATTTTGGATAAATAAGTTATTAATCGCTATTCCAGTTTTACTATTTTGTTTTACGTTATATAGTTTTATGTATGATTATGTAGGAATTGTAGATTTAGATTTGCATATTTCAATTACGTTATACTATATTGCGTATGGACTGATTTTAATGCTTCTTTGTTATTTAAAAAGCAATCAACGTAAAATATTGGTTTTGATTAATGTTGTTTGTATTATTTTAAATATCATGAGTGCTAGACTTTTGGTTATGGAATATACGATTTTAAATATTTATACAAATACAATTCATAATATCTATTTTGCTGGAAAGATGGTTGGATATTTATGTATTGCAGGGATGCTTGTAATGGGTATTATGGCAACTGTTTTATCATTTTTATATTATCATTATAATTTATATGAATTAACAGATTAGAGAAGTGCGCTTCTCTTTTTATTTTTTTGAAAATTCAAAGATGTATTTTGGTAAAGTGATATAATTTGTTTGTATTTTTGAAGGAGGAATTTAAAATGAGTTTACCAGAAGGATTTTTATGGGGTGGGGCGACTGCCGCTAATCAATTTGAAGGAGGATACTTAGATGATGGTAAAGGATTAAGTACAGCAGATGTTGTTACTGCCGGAAGTCATACAGTATCTCGTCGTATTACTTATACAATGCCTGATGGAACTAAAGGGACGCAAGCAATTATGCCTTATTCAGATTTACCAAAAGAGGCTGTTTGTGATGTGCAAGAAGGATATTATTATCCAAGTCATATCGGAATAGATTTTTATCATCATTATAAAGAAGATATTGCTTTATTTGCTGAAATGGGATTTAAATGTTTTAGACTTTCAATTAACTGGGCAAGAATTTTCCCTAATGGTGATGATGAAACACCAAATCCAAAAGGAATTGAATTTTATCATCATGTCTTTGATGAATTACACAAATATAATATTGAACCGGTTGTCACTATTTCACATTACGAAACACCTTTAGCATTAACTAAAAAATATGGTGGTTGGTTAGATCGCAAGGTGATTGATTTTTATGTTAATTACTGTAAAACAATTTTTAATGAGTATAAAGGAAAAGTTAAATATTGGATGACATTTAATGAAATTAACATTATGGGAATGTTACCATTTTTTGCAGGGGGGGTTGTTGAATCTTCACCACAAGCCAAAGCACAAGCAGTTCATCATCAATTTGTAGCAAGTGCTAAAGTTGTTAAAATGGCTCATGAAATCGATCCTGAAAATAAAGTAGGATTAATGGTTGCTTATGGGGCAACTTATGGTTATTCATGTAATCCAGATGATCAAATTTTAGCGATGGAAGATACTCGTAAACGTCATTTTTATAGCGATGTTCAATGTCGTGGATATTATCCAGCTTATAAATTAAAAGAATATGAACGTGAAGGGGTAGTCTTAGATATTACTGAAGAAGATCGACAAGTATTAAAAGAAGGTTGTGTCGATTATTTAGGATTCTCATATTATTCATCAAGTTGTGTATCTAGTACACCAGTAGGAGAAGATACAGGTGGAAACTTTAGTTTTGGGGTTAAAAATCCATATATTAAAGCAAGTGACTGGGGTTGGCAAATTGATGGTAAAGGTTTGAGAATTGCTTTAAATACTTTATGGGAAAGATATCAAAAACCAGTATTCATTGTTGAAAACGGACTTGGTGCAGTAGATCAAGTTGAAGCAGGTGGTTCAATTAATGATGATTATCGTATTGAATATTTAAAAGAACATATTGAACAAATGGATAAAGCAGTTAATGAAGATGGTGTTGATTTAATCGGTTACACACCTTGGGGTTGTATCGATTTAGTTTCAGCTGGAACAGGTGAAATGAAAAAACGTTATGGATTTATTTATGTTGATCGTGATGATCAAGGAAACGGTACATTAAAACGTTCTAAGAAAAAATCTTTTGACTGGTATAAAAAAGTCATTGCCACAAATGGTGAAGATTTAGAAAATAATTAAATAATTAACGGGGAGCTTATGTAGTAGGCTGAGAGGAAGTCATCAACTTCGACCCATAAACCTGATTTGGATAATGCCAACGTAGGAATGATTGAAAATTTTGTCCTCCTAGACAATTATCCTAGGAGGACTTTTTAGATATAAAGGAGCGTAATTATGTTTGAAACAATGATGAAAAATGTTAAAGTTGAAAATCCGTTGATTCACTGTATTACAAACTATGTGACAGTCAATGATTGTGCTAATATTTTACTAGCTGCTAATGCTTCACCAATTATGGCTGATGATGAAATGGAAGTAGAAGAAGTCACTTCTATTTGTAATGGTTTAAATATTAATATTGGAACATTAAACCAAAGAACCATTAAATCAATGATAAAGGCCGGAAAAAAAGCCAATGAACTAAATCACCCGGTTTCATTAGATCCGGTTGGAATGGGAGTGAGTCAATTAAGAACAAATTGTGTTTACGAATTATTAGATCAACTTCATTTTAGTGTAATTAAAGGAAATGTTTCTGAAATTAAAGCGATTTATGAAGGACATGGCCTTGCTAGAGGGGTAGATGCTAATGAACAAATAGATCAAAATAATCTCGATGATCTTATTATTTTAGCTAAACAAATGGCAAAAAGATATGAAAGTATTATTGTCATTACTGGTAAAATTGACATTGTTGCCAACGAGAAAAAAGCTTATTTAATTTACAATGGGCATTCTTTAATGTCAAAAGTAACAGGAACAGGGTGTATGTTATCTGCTTTAATTAATGCTTATTTATCAGCAAACTCTCATTCCCCTTTAGAAGCAGTGATGTGTGCAGTGTGTTTGATGGGATATTGTGGTGAAAAAGCATATGATCAAATAAAACAAGAAAACAAAGGGACTTCAAGTTATAAAACTTATCTAATAGATGCTATTAGTTTAGTAGATTCAAAAGAATTAATACAAGGAGCAAAATATGAGATTAGATAAACAAAGTTTAAAATTATATGCAATTACTAATCGACAATGGTTAAAGGAAAATGAAACATTAGAAGATGCAGTTGAACAAGCGATTTTAGGTCATGCCACAATGATACAACTTCGTGAAAAAGACTGCACAGATCAAGAGTTTATTGAAATTGCTTCTAAAGTTAAAAAAGTTACTGAGGCTCACAATATTCCTTTAATTATTAACGATAATCTTAAAGTGGCTAAAGCCATTGATGCAAGTGGGGTTCATTTAGGACAAGATGATTTAGACGTTGTTAAGGCAAGAGAAATTTTAGGACCGGATAAAATTATCGGACTTTCAATTCATAATTATGATGAATATTTAAAAGCTAAAGATTTAGACATTGACTATTTTGGAATCGGTGCAGTCTTTAATACTTCAACAAAATTAGATGCCACAGATGTTTCAATTAAAACATTAAAACAAATTACTGAAAACTCAAAAATATACAGTGTGGCTATCGGTGGGATTACAAAAGATAATGTGAAATTGTTAAGGGGAAGTCATATTAACGGAATTGCAGTTGTCTCAGCCATATTTAAAGGAGACCATATCCAATCAAAAACAAAAGAATTGTATGAAAAAGTGAGTGAAATCATTGATGATTAAAGCAATAATCATGGATTTTGATGGTACGATTGTAGATTCTATGAATTTATGGCAACACTTGGCTTCTACATATTTAAAAAATTTAAATATTAGTGATGATAAAATTGACCAAAAAGTTAAAGATATGACATTAAAAGAATCATCGATTTATTTAAAAAAACATTTTCAACTTGAACAAAGTATTGAAACAATCCAAAATCAAATCACAAATCTTATTGTTCATCAATATTTAACACAAGTCACATTAAAAAAAGATGTTGAGAAATTTATATTAGAATGCAATCAAAAAGGGATTCAACTTTATATTTATACAACTAATACCACAAAGATTGTAGAGATAACGCTAAAACGTTTTGGGTTAAGAAAATATTTTAATCAAATATTAACGTGTAATGATTTTAATTTTAATAAAACAACCATTGATGATTATAGTCAATTATTAAAAATATTAAATTTTGATCAACAAGAAGTTATTTTTATAGAGGATTCGTATGTAGTATTAAAGACATTGACTTCTTTGAATTATCAAACAGTGGGTTTACAAGATGGTGAAGATATTCAAGAAGTTTGTGATGTTTATTTAACTTCATGGAAAAAGAGGGATAGAATATGGAAAAAGTTTTAACAATAGCTGGTTCTGATTGTAGTGGTGGAGCCGGTATTCAAGCGGATTTAAAAACAATGTGTGCGTTATCTGTTTATGGTATGAGTGTCATTACGGCATTAACTGCCCAAAATACGACTGGGGTTCAAGGAATTAGCGAAGTATCACCGGAGTTTGTTGAAGCACAAATAGATAGTATCTTTAATGATATTGTTCCAGATAGTGTTAAAATTGGTATGGTTCAAGATGAAAATATTATCCATGCGATTGTTAAAAAGTTAAAACAATATCAAGTGACATCGTTAGTAGTTGATCCGGTAATGGTCTCTACTAGCAACAGTCGTTTATTAAACAAAACAGCAACCAAAACTTTAATTAATGAACTTTTACCACTTGCCACAGTGATTACTCCTAATTTATCAGAAGCAGAGGTTTTAAGTGGTATTCAAATTCATGATGAAAATGATATGCTTGAGGCTGCTAAGATTATTGCAAATAAAATTCATACAGCAGTATTAATTAAAGGCGGACATTTTCAAGAAGCCAATGATTTACTATTTGACAAGAATACATTTACATGGTATAAATCAAAACGAATTGATAATCCTAATACACATGGAACGGGGTGTACTTTATCTAGTGCCATTGCTTGTTTTTTAGCAAAAGGGAATACCTTACAAGAAAGCATTAGACTAGCTAAAGAGTATCTTACAGGGGCTATTCAAGATGGATTAGATTTAGGCAATGGTAGAGGTCCGTTAAACCATTTGTATTTATCAACTCAGAATAGTCACCTTCAAGACTAAATTCAAATAATGATAAGATCGGAGTATAAATCATGATTAAAACAATAGTCAAAGATCCAATATTTTTATCTATCAAATCTTCACCGGCTTTTAAAGAAGATTACTCAATTATTCAAGATTTGAAAGATACGCTTGCTTTTTATCAAAGCGAATGTTTAGGAATGGCAGCCAATATGATAGGGGTAAGTAAAAATATAATTATTGTCACTTTTCAAAATTCATCTTTAATTTTAATCAATCCTAAGATTATTAAATTCTCAGGTCAGATTTATAATACTATGGAAGGGTGTTTATCACATGCTACTCAAAGAGAAGTGAAACGTTATCCAAAGATTAAAGTAGAATTTGAAGATGAGCAGTTTAAAAAGAGGATTAAGACTTTTGAAGGATTAACGGCTCAAATTATACAACATGAGATAGATCATTTAAACGGTATATTGATTTAATACCGTTTTTTTATTTGTAAGCGTTTAGAATGTTGAATGTAGGTTAAAAAGTTTGACAATATTTGTCGAAAGATATAAAATGCCTCATGGTGTGAGGTATTTTATGGATTACGAAAACGAAGCAAAAGAATTAATTATTTATTTAATGAAAAATGAACAAAGTCGCCCTTTTTTTAAAAACCATGTGACTACCATTAGTAAAGGTGAAGTGGCAGTGTTAATTTACTTATTTGATGAAAAAAACGGTGCCACTGCCCATGATATTAGTGAACGTTTTATGGTGAATACATCAAGAGTAGCGGCTATTTTAAAAAATTTAACTAAAAAGGGATTTGTTGAAAGGAAAACAGATTCCAGTGATAAACGTAAAATAAACGTCTATTTGACTAATCTTGGTAAAGAACACGTTAATCAAAAAAGAGAGATCGCTATTACGCATCTTTCTAAAGTGTTAACTTTTTTAGGTGAACATGACACAAAGGAATACATACGAATTATGAAACGTGTGGCATATTTTATGAGTCAACAAAATGATAAATAAAGAGGTGGAAATATGAATGAATATTTTTTAGGAATTGACGTAGGTTCAACAACTGTTAAAACCTATTTAACTAATCAAGAAAATAAATGTTTATATAAGAGTTATGTTCGACATAATTCAGATGTCAGACAAACAATTTTAAATGAATTAGAAAAGATTTATTCAAACTACCCTAAAATGAGTTTAACACCTGTTATTACCGGATCGGGAGGATTATCAATTTCTAAAGCATTAAAAATTGATTTTATTCAAGAAGTTATTGCTTGTACAAAAACAATTGAAACATATATCCCTGAAACTGATGTTGCCATTGAATTAGGAGGCGAAGATGCTAAAATTACATATTTTGATGGGGCATTAGAACAAAGAATGAATGGAACTTGTGCTGGAGGAACCGGGGCATTTATTGATCAAATGGCAACCCTTTTACATACAGATGCTAAAGGATTAAATGAATTGGCCAAACATTATCAACGTATTTATCCAATTGCTTCAAGATGTGGTGTATTCGCTAAAACAGATATTCAACCTTTAATTAATGAAGGGGCTAAAAAAGAAGATATTGCTGCTTCTATTTTTCAAGCCGTTGTCAATCAAACAATCAGTGGTTTAGCGTGTGGAAAACCAATTGTAGGAAAGGTGGCTTTTTTAGGCGGACCCCTTTGTTTTTTAGATGAGTTAAGACAACGTTTTATTGAAACATTATCATTAAAAGATGATGAAATCATTTTCCCTAATAATTCTCAACTATTTGTCGCCATGGGAGCAAGTCTTCATGCTAAAGAAAATCCAAAAGACATGACATTAAGTGGATTTATTCAAACACTTAAAGAATTAAAAAATCAAGGACATGAAGTCAGTCATGTTTTAGAACCATTATTTAAACATCAAGAAGAATTAGATTTGTTTAGAAAACGACATGATTTAGCGAAAGTTAAAAGAGTGGATTTAAAAGATTATCAAGGTGATGTGTATTTAGGAATTGATGTTGGTTCAACAACCTCTAAAATGCTTTTAATAGATGTCAATGGATCGATTTTATATTCTTTTTATAGCTCTAATGAAGGCAATCCGCTTAATTTAGTCATTAAAAAAGTAAAAGAAATTTATAAAATGTTACCTAAAAACTGTACAATCAAAAAAACCGGTGTGACAGGTTATGGTGAAGCTTTAATTAAAGCGGCATTAAAAGTTGATTTTGGTGAAGTAGAAACAATTGCCCATTATAAAGCTGCTAAACAATTTTTAAATGAAGTAGATTTTATTTTAGATATTGGCGGTCAAGATATGAAGGCAATTTCAATTAAAGAGGATGTTATTCAAGATATTACTTTAAATGAGGCATGTTCATCTGGCTGTGGTTCGTTTTTAGAAACTTTTGCCCATTCTCTAGGAAAATCAATTGAAGATTTTTCTTCTCTAGCATTAATGTCTAAAACCCCTATTGATTTAGGAAGCCGTTGTACTGTTTTTATGAATTCTAAAGTAAAACAAGCCCAAAAAGAAGGGGCTTTATTAGAGGATATTTCAGCCGGTTTATCTTATTCAGTTATTAAAAATGCGTTATATAAAGTGATTAAATTAAAAAATAAAGAACAATTAGGTAAAAATATAGTCGTTCAAGGTGGAACTTTTTATAATGATGCAGTTTTACGTGCCTTTGAAAAAGAGACCGGAGTAGAAGTTATTCGCCCTGATATTGCTGGTTTAATGGGCGCTTATGGTATGGCTATTTTAGCGAAAGAAAGAGATGACGACACTCAGTCGACATTATTAAATGAACAACAATTAGAAGCATTAACTTATGCAAATACAATGAAAAACTGTGGAAAATGTACTAATAATTGTATGTTAACAATTACTACGTTTAATGATGGTAGAGAATTTATCAGTGGTAATCGTTGTGAACGAGGAGCGAATGTTGAACTTAAGCAAAAATCATTACCTAATTTATTTAATTATAAATATAAACGAGTGTTTAACTATCACTCTTTAAAAGAAGAAGAGGCAATTCGTGGAGTAGTTGGAATTCCAAGAGTGTTAAATATTTATGAAAACTACCCATTTTGGCATACTTTTTTTACTGAATTAAAATTTAAAGTCGTACTTTCTTCAAGAACATCAAAACAGATTTATGAAAAGGGAATTGAGTCTATTCCAAGTGAAAGTGTGTGTTATCCGGCTAAAATGGTACATGGTCATATTGAAGATTTAATAGAAAAAGGAATTAAATTTATTTTCTATCCTTCAGTGGCTTATGAAAAAAAAGAAAACAACGATTCTAAAAACCATTATAACTGTCCGGTAGTAGCTTCTTATCCGGAGGTGATTAGAAATAATATCGATCATTTACAATCAAAGCATATTAATTTTAAAAACCCATTTATTTCATTAAATAACCCTAAAACATTGTTTGGAATTTTAAAACAAGAATTAGAAGCATTTAATGTCAGTGATTTAGAATTACATCAAGCGATTGAAAAATCCTATGAAGAATTAGAACGTTATCATCAAGATGTTCGTGATGAAGGAAAGCGTGTTTTAAAATATATTGAAGACAACCATTTAACTGGAATTGTTTTAGCCGGACGACCATATCATATTGATCCTGAAATTAATCATGGAATCGCTAAATTAATTACCAGTGAGGGATTTGTGGTATTGAGTGAAGATAGTGTATGTCATTTAGATGAGGAGCATTTAGATTTAAGAGTTGTGGATCAATGGGCGTATCATTCTCGTTTGTATAAAGCAGCTTCTTATGTGTCAAAAAAATCTAATTTGGAATTAATTCAATTAACTTCTTTTGGTTGTGGGGTTGATGCGGTAACTTGTGATCAAGTTTCAGAAATATTAAAAACACGTAATAAAATTTATACATTAATTAAAATAGATGAAGGAAGTAACTTAGGAGCGGTGCGTATAAGAATTCGTTCTTTAAAAGCAACGTTATTAAAGAAAAATAAAAATGTGAATGTTAATTCAAACTATGAAGTGACGAAAGTTCCTTTTACAAAAGAAATGAAGAAACAAGGATATACCATTTTGTGCCCTCAAATGTCACCTTTACACTTCCAATTTATTGAAACGGCAATGAAATCTGAAGGGTATAATTTTGAAGTATTGCCCTCAGTTGATTCAGGTGCAGTTGAACAAGGTTTAAAATATGTGAATAATGATGCTTGTTATCCTAGTATTTTAGTTACCGGTTCGATAATGAATGCGTTAAATAGTGGAAAATATGATTTAAATAAAGTGGCTGTTATTATTTCTCAAACCGGTGGCGGGTGTCGTGCAACTAATTATATTGCTTTTATTAGAAAAGCATTAAAAGATGCGAATATGGAACATATTCCAGTTATTTCAGCCAATTTATCCGGTTTAGAAAACAATCCAGGATTTAAGATTAATTTTTCGATTGCTAAAAAAGTGGCGATTGGGGCAATGTATGGCGATTTGTTTATGAGAGTGTTATATCGAGTAAGACCTTATGAAAAAGTTAAAGGATCAGCTAATCAGTTATATCAGTCTTGGATAGAAAAGTGTAAGGAAAATGTTGTTAATGGAAATATGAAACAATTTAAAAAGAATGTGTATGAGATTGTTGAAGCGTTTGATCAATTACCAATATTAGATATTAAAAAACCACGAGTAGGATTAGTAGGAGAAATTTTAGTCAAATTCCACCCTACCGCTAATAATGAAATTGTAGATATTATTGAAGCAGAAGGGGCAGAAGCCGTTATGCCTGATTTAATTGACTTTTTCCAATATTGCTTTTATAATGCTCGTTTTAAAAAAGATCATTTTGAAGGAAAAAAGTCAACTTTGTGGTTATGTAATCGTGGAATATGGTTAATTGATTTTTTAAGAAAAGACATGATTAAAGCATTAAAAGCATCAAAACGTTTTAATGCCCCTACACCAATTAACACGATTGCTAAAAAAGCATCAGAAATTGTCTCATTAGGGAATATGACTGGTGAAGGTTGGTTTTTAACAGGAGAGATGATTGAACTTATTGAAGAGGGAGCACCTAATATTGTATGTATGCAACCATTTGCTTGTTTACCAAATCATGTGACCGGAAAAGGCGTGATTAAGGCACTTAAAAAAGCTTATCCGCAAAGTAATGTTGTTGCAATTGATTATGATCCTGGTGCAAGTGAAGTTAATCAATTAAATCGTATTAAATTAATGCTTTCAACGGCGTTTAAAAATATAAAGGAGTAAGTTGTTGTATCTTTTACTAATTATTTTAATATGATCGATAAAAGATATTTTGTTGAAAGTATAGTCATCAAAACATATTAACTATAAAATGTTGTATTGACATGATTTTATCTTAAGTTAGAGAGGGATTAGAATGAATTTACCATCACATACCATTAGTGTAGCGGTCTTTATTTTTTTCATGAGGATCAATTATTGTTAATCAAAAATCCTAGAAAGGGTTGGGAAATACCCGGTGAAATTGTTGAACAAGGAGAAACGTTAAAACGAGAAGCAGATGAAGAGTAGGGGTTGAAGTGAATATTATTAAAGTATTAAATATCAGTTCTAATATCAAAACCAAGAAAGGATATAATGGTGTTGAAACAATCCCAACGCTTTTGGTTGTTGATTTTATTTGCGAAGCTAAAAGTGCAGAGGTTAAAAACAGTGATGAAAATGTTGAACATCGATAGGTTAGTTTAGATCAAGTAAAATCGATGATTAGAAAGAATATGTTATTTAGATTAGAAAATTTAATAGAAAATAAAAATTATATGCATCTAAATGGGTACTATCAAGATGAAAATAAAAATATTATTATAGTTGAAAGTGAAAAGTATTAAAGAATAAGAAAAATGTGATTATCATTTCTTAATAGTGGCTATAATTTATGTTATCTTTCAATACGGTAGTTATTATAGGGTATTGTAAAAATAGTTTTTTATAAAGAGTTTATCCTTAAAAATTCGTTATCATTCCATTTCAAATGAAGTTAATCAATCTTAAAAATATGTAATTTATTTTCATATTTTGTAATTGTAAATATATAAATAATTGATTATGGTATAATCCTCAAATGAATAAAGGATATGCTTCATAGTGATGACGGGAATCGATATGTGAAGTGTTGAAATAAGGAGGACAATTTAATGAGAAGATTAGGAATT
This sequence comes from Erysipelotrichaceae bacterium, assembly GCA_018365815.1. Lineage (GTDB taxonomy): Bacteria > Bacillota_I > Bacilli_A > Erysipelotrichales > Coprobacillaceae > Beduini. The sequence goes on along the minus strand of JAGZJH010000001.1, from coordinate 88,724 downwards.
TCAATTTATCCAGAACATTCAACAAAAGAAAAAGATTTTGCTTACATGGAATTAGCAGCAAAATACGGTTTTACTAGAATTTTTACTTGTTTATTATCAGTAAATAAACCAAAAGAAGAAATGATTAAAGAATTTAGAGAATTTATGGATAAAGCCCATGAATTAGGATTTGAAGTTGCAGTGGATACTAACCCACAAGTATTTGAACATTTAGGAGCAACTGCAAGAGATTTAAAACCATTTGCAGATATGCACTGTGATATTGTACGTTTAGATATGTCATTTGGAACAATGTTAGATACTATTGTCACTCAAAATCCATATGGTTTAAAAATTGAATTTAACGGTTCATCAACTGCTGATAATGTTAAAGCGATGATGAAAATGGGAGCAAGACAAGATCAAATGTTAATTTGTCATAACTTCTATCCACAAAAATATACAGGATTAGATTTTGATTTATTTATGAAATTTTCTAAAGAGTGGAAATCAATGGGATTTACTTTAGCTGCTTTCGTATCTAGTCATAACCAACCTACTTTTGGACCTTGGGAAGTTTATGCAGGTTTACCAACTTGTGAAATGCACCGTAATTTACCAATTGATTTACAAGCAAGACATTTATTCTCAACTGGATTAATTGATGATGTCATTATCGGTAATGCTTATGCAACTGAAGAAGAATTAAAAGCATTAAGTGAAATTAACCGTAATACAACTCAAATTAAATTAGATGTTGCTGATACAATTAGTGAAGAAGAAAGCAAATTAATCTTTGAACAAAAAAATCATTCTGGGCGTGGAGATTATAGCAGTTACATGATTAGAAGTTCATTTACTCGTTTCTTATATAAAGATACAAGTATTCCATTTGTTCCTTGCGATAAAAAAGTATTTACAAAAGGTGATGTATGTGTAATTAATGATAATTTAAAACATTATCGTGGTGAAGTTCAAATTATTTTGGAAGATATTCCTAATGATGGTGAACGTAATTTAGTAGGGCGCATTACTGATGAAGAAATGTGTGTATTAGACCAAATTAAACCTTGGCAAAAATTTGAATTTATTAAATAATGGAAAGGCATAAGCCTTTCTTTTTTAATGCACGATAAATAAAAGAAAGTAAAAAAATGGATAAAAAAGAATTTTATGAGATAGTTAAAAATAAACTACCTAACATTTGTCAAATTGTATGTTATAAAGATTATCAAAAAATATATTCTGAAACTTGGAATAATTATGCCAAAGATGATGCAGTTCATATTATGTCAGTTACAAAAAGTATCGTTTCTTTACTGATTGGAATATGTATAGATCAAGGGTTAATTCAAAGTATCGATGATAAAATATTAGATTATTTTCCTAATTATAAAGTCAAAAGAAGGGGAAAGACTATCTACGATGTGACGATAATACATATGATGAGTATGAAAGGCCCTTTAAAATGTAAATACGATCCATGGACAAAAGTATGTTCAAGTGATGATTGGACAAAAGCTTCATTAGATTTTATAGGGGGACGAAAAGGATTTATAGATAAATTTAGATATAATACAGTATGCTTACACGTATTAACAGGCATCATTTTAAAAGTAAGTCATATGAAAGTAGTAGAGTTTGCAAATCAATATTTATTTGAACCGTTGAATATAGTGAGACATCATCATTATTTAGCCAAAACTGCTCAAGAACATAAAGAATTTACAATATCAAAAACACCAAAGGCACCTATTTGGTTTGGTGATCCACAAGGAATTGGAACAACCGGTTATGGTTTGTGTATGTCTGCGAGTAAATTAGTAAAAATTGGTTTATTATGTTTAAATAAGGGCATTTACAACCAAAAATAAATTGTCTCAAAAAAATGGATTGAATAAATGACAGAAGAAACACAAATTACTGATGGTAATTTTAGAAATATGAGTTATGGATTGTTGTGGTGGATTATCGATGCTAAAAAGGGGATTTATGCAGCCATTGGAAATAGTGGAAATGTCATTTATATCAATCAAACTCATCAGTTTGTTTGTGGGATTACAGGATATTTTAAACCCACAGTATTTGATAGAATAGATTTTATACAAGAATATTTAGATAAGTAAAAATAGTCGGTAAACCACTTCCATTTAAAGAAGTGGGAGTATTTTTGTAGGGACTTGAAAAAAGTTATCTCAATCTTATTGTTTTAAGATAATTAAGCGAAGTCTTTTCATAAAATAAACTGTTTTGACATATAGTGTAATGGGTGAGAAGATGAAAAAAATCATAATTGTATTAATTGTTTTAAGTATGTCGTTTATTAAAGTAAACGGACAAAGTTTAGATTTAGCCCCTAATGCAACTGCTTCAATTTTAATCGAAGCCAATTCAAAACAAATTTTAAATGCTAAAAATGAAACGGAAAAACTTTTTCCTGCAAGTACGACTAAAATAATGACGATGATTTTAATGTTTGAAGCAATTCATTCCGGTCAAATTTCTTTTGAAGATCAAATCACAACTTCCGGTTATGCTTCAAGTATGGGAGGAAGCCAAGTTTATTTAGAAGAAAATGAGACAATGAGTTTACATGAAATGTTTAAATGCATGGCAATTGGTTCAGCCAATGATGCCACAGTGGCTATTGGAGAATACATCGCAGGGACAAATGATGCTTTTGTTAAAATGATGAATGATAAAGCAAAAGAATTAAAATTAGTCAATACGCAATTTAAAAATGCAACGGGATTACATGATCCTGAACATTATAGTTGTGCTTATGATTTAGCGATGATGGCGGCGTATTTAATTGAAATAGGCGGTGATGAGTTATTAGAAGTTACTTCAACTTATGATACTTATATTAGAGAAAACACAGATCAAAAATTTTGGCTCGTGAATACGAATAAACTTTTAAATGCTTATACTGGTTTAGATGGTTTAAAGACCGGATACACAAAAGAAGCAGGTTATTGTTTAGTGACTACCGCTAAAAAAGATGATTTAAGAATTATTGGCGTTGTCATGCAAGAAAGTGATCCAAAATCACGTAATAAAGAAGTGTGTCAAATGTTAGATTATGGCTTTAATTTATATGAAAATAAAGTAGTTTATAAAAAAGGGGATTTAGTTACTCAAATTGATGTTTATAATAGTGAAATAAAAACAACGGGTGTATATGCTAAAGAAGATATTAGTTATTTAGTTAAAAAAGGTGAAGATCAAGGACCGAGTTATAAAATTCGTATTTTAAAAAACACTGCTCCTTTTGTTAGTGGGGAAATTGTAGGACAACTTGATGTGATGAATGAAGAAACTGTTGTTTTTTCAAGTGATTTAATCGTTAATGAAAATATTGCTGCTTTAACTTTTGTTCAAAAAACAGTTATAAATATTCAAAGAATGTTTCAATAAATTGTCTATTTTATTCTAGTTTTGTCGTGTATGTTCTAGTTTTGTCTAAAGTATTTCTTTTGTAATTTTTTTAGTTTATGATAGGCTTTAAGGAGGTAAAGAAATGGTCAATAGAATAAAAATAGACAAAAAAGAAGACTACCTTAAAGTAAGTTTTTTTGGAGAAATTGATAGTTTATCAGTCTTAAATTATCGTAATTTATTAATTGATGAAATTAATGATTGTTATAAAGCGGTGATTTTTGATTTCAATGATGTTTCTTTTATAGATAGTTCAGGAATTGGATTAGTATTAGGTCGTTATAATCAGGTTAAGGCAAATCATGGTACCATGTATTTAATGAATTTAAATACAGTGGCTTATCGTTTATTTGAATTAACAGGAATATTTAGTTTGATGGAGTATATTGAATCAGAGGAAGAAATTTATACAAAGGTAGGGAAAAAAGATGACTCAAATGGAGATTAAATTTAGTGCAAGTTTGATTAACGAAGGATTTGCACGTAATAGTGTAAGCTCTTTTGTGATGTTTTTAAACCCCACAATTGATGAAATTATTGAAATCAAAACAATTGTTTCAGAAGCAGTAACAAATGCAATTATTCATGGATATTTACATGATGAAACAAAAGAAGTGGTGATAAAAGCACGTATCAATGATCGTACATTAGAATTGGAAGTAATTGATCAAGGGATTGGAATTCGTAATATTGAAGAAGCAAAAACACCACTTTTTTCTTCACTAAAATCGATTGAACATGCTGGAATGGGGTTAAGCATTATCGAAACACTCGCAGATGGGTTTGAAATTATTTCATCTAACCAAGGGACTAGACTAATGATTCAAAAGACTTTCAAAGAGCATCATGCTAGCCAAGACAGCTGAATTAATTAGCCTTGCTCAAGAGGGGAAACAAGAGGCAATTGATCAATTAGTAGAACAAAACGTAGGTTTGGTATGGTCTATTGTACATCGTTTTAAAAATACGTATTATGATAAAGAAGATTTGTTCCAAATTGGTTGTATAGGACTGATGAAAGCCATTTATCATTTTGATTTTTCATATAATGTCCAATTTTCAACATATGCAGTACCGATTATTATGGGTGAAATAAAACGGTATTTTAGAGATGATGGAACAATTAAAGTTTCACGTCAGCTAAAAGAATTAAATTTAAAAATACAAAAAGTGCGTGAAAAATTAATAAATGAGTCACTTAAAGAACCGACTGTTAATGATATTGCTGAAGCTTTACAAGTAGACGCACAAGATGTTATTTTAGCTATTGAAGCTTCTTATTATCCTACTTCGTTAAATGAACCGATTTATGAAAAGGACGGTTCAACGATTTCAATGGAGGAAAGGATTGAAGATCATCATCATAAAATGTGGTTTGAAAAAATGGCATTAGAAATGGAAATTGAAAAACTTGAAGATAAAGAAAAAATGATTTTAGATATGCGCTATAATCAAGATTGTAATCAAGAGGTTATTGCTAAAAAATTAGGTATTTCACAAGTTCAAGTTTCTAGGTTAGAAAAGAAAATTATTATGAAATTAAAGTCTAAATTAGTTGAAGAATAATTTTCTTCAACTTTTTTAAAAGTTATGGTAATTTTTTAAGTTGGTAGTTATAATAGATAGCTGAGGTGTCGTTTAATGAAAAACAACCATAAGTTGTCTAAATATATTATAATTTTATTAGTTGTTTTTGTTTTTATTCAGTTGTTTTTACCAATGATTTTTCAAGTTAAAGGAACATCAATGGAACCTTTGTATCATGAAAATGATTATGTCATTATTAATTATTATAGTTTAGATAAAAAATATAGTTTTGGTGATGTAATTGTGATTGGTAAAAGCAATGAACATAAAGAGATGTTGAAACGAGTGATCGGTGTTGAAGGTGATCATATTGTGATTAAAAATAATGAGTTATTTATTAATGATGTTCAACAAACAGAAGATTATATTTTAGAAAAGATGAATACAAAAGATATGGATTTTATCATACCTGAAAATAATTTATTTGTACTAGGAGATAATCGTAATGATAGTATCGATTCAAGGCAAATTGGCTTGATTCATACTAAAAATGTATTAGGAAAAGTCATTTACCATTTTTAGGAGGAATTATGGCAAAACGTAAACGAAGAAAACTTAGAAAATGGGTTTATGTAGCTTTATTTGTTTTGTTAGTGTTAATGATATTAGTTATAATAGGAGGATATAAAAAATATTCAAAGCCAAAGTATAGTGAATACTTAGGAAATATAGAAAAAGTTGATTTACAATTTGTTAAGGAAAATAGTATTTATACTTATACGCAAAATTACTTTAATTTAGATCAATATACTTTTTTATCGTTAAATGATTTATATAATATTTATAGTCATTTAGATCAGGCACAGATGATTTTACTTTCTAAAAAAGAAAGTATGATTTTTACTTTAAATGAGTTAAAGGTTGAATATAATTATCATCATGAACGTTTTTCAATCTTGAAAGGAAATCTTCAAAATGATTATTTAAACTCTTTTAATATTAAAAAGAATACTTTTACCTTAAAAAAACTTAAACTTGATTCATATATTGTTGAAGGAGAAGTTTATTTAGAAAAACAACTGATTGAACATGTTTTATTTAATGATCAATGTAAAATTGATTTGGAAAATAAACAAGTGGTATGGTAGTTGTGTAACTGTTTTCATGTTTTTGATTTAAAACAATTGAGTGAAAAAATACAGGATTTAAAGCACTTTTTGAAATTTTTAGTTGTTTTAATGGGAAAATCTATTGTGATATGCTAAAATAAGCACGATAATTAGATAACGATGAATGGAAGGTGAAAATGCAGTGGGATATAAACTTAATTTAGATCGTGGGAATGCGATTTTAAATTTTTCAGAAGAATTTTGTCATACTGGATTAGAAATTTTAGAAAGTGAAGGATTTGCAAAAGTAACTAAATCTTTTGTTGAAAATCTTAAATTAAAAGATGATACTATTTATCATTATTTAAAACAATGCAATGATGATGATTATGGAATTATGGCTGATTTAAAAACAATTTCACGTTTGTTGTTAGTCATGAATGTCGATGAAATTTGTATGACTTATGATAACTATGTACCATATTTTAATAATCGCGAAATGTTTGTCAATGTGATTGAAGCATTTTATTTATTTTGGCGACGTTTAGAACGTTATGCAGTGGTGTTTAATGAAAGGATTCAAACTGGATTTCAAAATGTACAATTTATCGATGCACAAAATAAATTTGAAGAAGTTGTTTTATCAACTTATCGTCAAATTGAAGAAGCTGCATTAGGATATAAACAACGTGTTTATCGTCAAATTACAGCAGGTGTAAATGCAGGATTAATTGTCAGTCAATTAAGAACTTTTTTACCTTATGAATATCGTAATTTAGATGATATTCCATTTATTCAATCTGTCACTATTCACCCACCGTTTATTACTTATTCAAAACGTAATAAACGTGATGGCATTTTTCCGGAAATTAAATATAATCCAATTGAGGATAAAAAATTTGATAGTGACCAATGGTTTTGTTATCCAGCTAAAGTAGGCGATTTATTAGCGTTTGTTTATTTTAGTGCTTCATTTATGGCTCAAGGAGTAACTTTATGTAACTTATTTGAACTTGCAACAGAAGAAGAATATCGTAATCGCAAACCGGATATTATTTATGTCTATGGATATGAAGATGGATTACGTAATGAAGCGTTTTACCAAGATGATCAAAATGATATAATGGTTGCTTTACTTTCTGCTAATGATGATTTTGATTATTTTGGTTATATGAAAAAAATGATGTTGACTTTGCATAATGTCAAAAAGATTAATCAACAACAATTACCGGTTCATGGTGCGATGGTTAAAATTACTTTACAAACTGGTGAAGTTAAAAATGTTGTTGTAATGGGCGATAGCGGAGCTGGTAAATCTGAAACAATTGAACAGATTAAAGTCTATGGAGCACCTTATATTCGAGAATTAAAAACAATATATGATGATATGGGATTATTACTCATCGAAGATAATAAAATCAAAACAAGTGGAACTGAAATTGGAGCATTTGTTCGATTAGATGATTTAGATGTAGGGTATGGTTATAAAGAATTAGATAGATCTGTATTTATGAATCCAGATAAAATCAATGCACGTATTGTGATTCCAATTACCCCTTATAAAGATGTTGTTGAACATCATCATGTAGATTATTTCTTATATGCAAATAATTATGAAGAAGTAGGAGAATCACTAAGTTTCTTTGATAATGTTGATGAGGCTTTGAAAGTATTTAGAGCTGGAGAAAGAATGGCTAAAGGGACAACCACTGAACGAGGGTTAGTAGGAAGTTATTTTGCCAATCCATTTGGACCGGTTCAACGTGAAAGTCAAACAGAAGTTATTTTAGTTGATTATTTTAAACGTATGTTTAAACAAGGAATAAAGGTAGGGCAAGTTAGAACTCGATTAGGAATTCCTGGAAATGAACATAGTGGACCAAAAGAAGCAGCAGTAGCAATTTTAAAAGAAATTTTAAAAGATCGTTTTGCAGAACCTAAAATTTAATCATTAAAAACTTAATTTCTTAATTGAGATTAAGTTTTTTTTCAGTGTGCCGGGCATAGCATGAATTCAGTTGGAGATAAACCAACCACAGGTAGTTACCGCCAATTGTAGTGAACCACAAGCCACTGATAGTGATGTAATGGGTGAAGGAAGTGATGTAACAATTCTTTTGAGCGTACGCATAGAAACTTGATGAGGCTAAATGGTGGATAAGGTTGCTAAACAAACTGAAATCCGAAAGATAAACGTAAAACCAAGACAGTAAATCAAGACGTTGTGAAAGAAATAGGATTCGTGAATTACCCCGGGAGGTCTTATGGACGAGGAAGCCTAGTAAACTTTAAAATCAGTGATAGTACCCTCGGTCGAAAAAGGTTTATCATAAGAAGTCAGATGAAGTCATAGTAGGTAGAAATGCTGAAGGACTGAAACGTTTATAAAGTGCAAATCACTATAAGTAATGTTTGGATAGTCCGAATATGAGGATAGCCTAGACCTATGAATCGTAATCATAGATGGTAAAAGTAATTGGGATGGTTTCAAATAAATTTACAAATAGAAGGAGGAGCAGCAAATGAAATTAATAGAAAAGATTTTAAGTAAAGAAAATTTAGAAATGGCTATTAAAAAGGTCAAACAAAATAAAGGAGCACCTGGAGTAGATAAAATGACAGTACATGACATTGAATATTGGTTTGAACAATGCCAAGAAGAGTTAATTTCAAAGATAATGAATAAACAATATCGACCAATGCCTGTCAAAAGAGTCTATATATTCCAAAACCAAATGGAAAACAAAGACCATTAGGTATTCCAACAGTAGTTGAGCGAGTAATCCAACAAGCCATGGCACAAGTATTAAGTACTATCTATGAGCCAATATTTAGTGAACACAGTTATGGTTTTCGTCCAAGACGAAGTACACATATGGCAATGGAAGAAGTATTATATTACTTAAACGAAGGTTATGAATGGATAGTAGATTTAGACATAGAGAAATTCTTCGATACAGTAAATCATGACAAATTAATTTCAATCTTAAGAGAGAATGTCAATGACGCAACAACATTACATTTAATACGAGCATATTTAAGAGCAGGAGTATTAGACAAAGGACTTATCAAAAGTACAACAGTAGGAACACCTCAAGGAGGTCCTATCAGTGTCATCTTATCAAATATCTATTTAGATAAATTTGATAAGGAATTAGAGTCAAGAAATTTAAGATTTGTGAGATATGCAGATGATTGTATCATATTCACTAAAAGTGAGATGAGTGCAAATCGAGTAATGAAAGGCTAGAAAGAAAACTATTTTTGAAAGTAAGTGCAACGAAAACAAAAGTAGTACGTCCAATGAAGGAGCAATTCTTAGGCTTTACCTTTTATAAGAACTCTCAGGAATGGAAATGCAAACCTACCAAAGATAGAAAAAACGCTTGTATTCAAAGATACAAAAGTATCTTAAAAGAAAACATGCCGTTTCAAGGCTGTTAGCGATAACATTTGCAAAAGTAAATCAAATAGTAAGAGGATGGATAAACTACTTTAAGATAGGAAGCATAAAGACATTTCTTGATACGTTCGGACAATGGTTACGCCACAAGATACGATGTATCATCATTAAACAATGGAAAAAACCAAAGACCATTTATAGAAATCTAATGGTATTAAACATTAAATATAAATGTAGATTTAACCATGAAGATATCTTTAAATGTGCCAATTCAAGATTAGGGTGGTATAGAAGAAGTGGACTAGATGTAGTGAACTTCACTTTATCATCAACTGTTCTAGACAATAAAATAGGAGATAGACCTGGATTAGTCCATCCCCTAGATTACTATCTTAAGAGTTTGTGATTACGATATAAATGTAGAGCCGTATACGAGACTCGTACGTACGGGTCAACGGGAGGGGCAATAAATCTTTAAATTTATTCCTCTATCCTATTAAATATAAGCATCATTAATAGTTTTAAACTTAATAATATTTAAATAAGAAATAGAGGGTAAATTCATAATACTTAAACATGGAGTGTAAGATGAATTCATGATGTTTAAACATGAAATAGAAGATAAAATTGAATACCAAATAATAAATTTTTTAGTCCAAATAAAAATATAAACTGTAATGATGGTTTTTATTGAAAGTTTTAAACGTGTAATAAAAAAGAACATTATCATCATAATGTTCATCAGTTTTATAATGGTACCCGAGGTCGGACTCGAACCGACATGGCATAGCCAAACGATTTTGAGTCGTTCATGTCTACCAATTTCATCACTCGGGCATTTGTTGTTGCTATTACATTATACAATTAAGAAATTAAAAAAGCAATTATTTTTTTGAAAATAATACTTTTTAGTATTACAATATTTAACGAGGTGTGATTATGTTAAAAAAATTATGGGGACATTTTAAAACGATTACAACACATAAAATCAAAGTCATGAAATTATGCTTTAAATGTGGATTATATAAACAAGGTTTACTTCATGATTTGTCAAAATATTCATGGATAGAGTTTAAAGCAGGTGTTAAATATTATCAAGGAAATCGTTCGCCAATTAGCTATGAAAAAGAAGTATTAGGGTATTCAAGAGCTTGGTTACATCATAAAGGAAGAAATAAACATCATTTTGAATATTGGTTAGATAATATAAATGGAGTATATATACCCATTAAAATGGAAAAACGTTATGTGTTTGAAATGTTTTGTGATCGTGTAATTGCTTGTCAGGTTTATGAAAAAGAAAACTATCGTAATGATAGTGCTTTGAATTATTTTTTTAAAAAAGAAGATCGTCATTTAATGCATCCCAAAACTGCTAACTTACTTGAAAAGTTACTAACAATGCTTAAAGATCAAGGCTTAGATACTGTAATTCAATATATTAGACAAGAAATAAAAACAAACCTACAAGACTACTAAGTAAAATTCCTGCAACAACATCTTTAATAAAATGAACGCCGGCGATCACTCTTGAAATGGCTACATATAAAGCAATAAAGATACAAAATATTCCTAAGATTGTATTGACATTTAAACAAACATATGCAATAATCCATGCACTTGAAGTATGCCTAGAAGGAAAAGATTGACCGGAATGGTGTTTAATTAATGGTTCAATTTGATATATATCATAAGGTCTTGGGGCATTAATTATTTTACGTAAAACAGTAGTAAGTATTAATGTGAAAAGTGGAAAAAATATTGTTTCAAGTAGTAAAGACGATTGAGTAAAGAAAAGATAACAAATTAAAAGTGTATAGATAATGATTAAACTTGCTGGAGAGTATTGACATAAAAAAGTGAATACTCTTTCTTTTTGTTTGGATTTTCGAATTTTTGAAAGGAGTTTTTGATATTGTTGTTCATTCATTTTAATCACCTCTACCATTTTAACAAATTTATAGAATTTCTCCTAGTAAAAAACAAATTTTAAAAAAAGTAAGTAATTGACTATGATTTGAAAGTATATAAAAGTGGAGGGATAAAACATGGGAAAATTACCGATTTATTTACAAGATGAAACTTATGCGTGTGGACCATATTGTATCATGATGGTTTTAAAATATTTTAAAATTAATGAAGAAATTGATTGTATTAAACAAAAATGTAAAATGACACCTACAGGAGTGAATATGTATGGATTAATAGAATGTCTAAAATATTATCATATCGAAGCAAACGGATATGAAGCAAAATTGAGTGAACTAGTTAAAAATATGAAATATCCTTGTATTTTACATACCAGAAATATTTAACATATAAAAATTGCTGATTTTCTCTTAATTTATCGCTTTCAGAAACAATGAAAAACATACAATAAGTAACAAACAAGTATCAAATATTTAGACTGATTTTATTCATCTCAATATACAATTTATTTTTGATAGAATGAGTGTAAACATCATCGGTTATATTTACACTTTTATGTCCCATAATTCGCTTTCTTGAAAACTCATCAATGTTTGATAATTTAGCTAAAGTAGCAAATGTATGTCGTGTATCGTATGGAATATGTTCAAGTTTTAACTTTTTCATTAAAGGCATAAAGATTTTATTTCTCACTTGTATAGGTGCTTTATATTTTCCTAATTCATTAACTACTTCTTTTATAAAAGGTTTAATTAAATGGTGAATTGGGATAATTCTGTTTTTTCCTGCATCTGTTTTTGAACCGGCAATAATATAATCGATTTTTAGTTCGTTTCCATTATCAGTTGATAAGACATCTAAATATAAATTTTCTTTTTTAAAGTTGATTAATTCGATTGGTCGACAACCAGTAAAAATATAAACTAATACACATTTAGATTCAATTGAGTAATCATCAAATAAAAGTTTAACTTCATCTATGCTAAACGGTATATGCTTTCTGTGCGTGTTTGTTGTCTTATTCGACTTACAAGTTAAGTACGAAGTAAAATCACTGTTACGTTCAATATATTGATGAATAACGGCATATTCAAATACTCTAACACAAATACTTTTCATGTTTAATAAGGTTTTTTCTTGAACTTCGGTAGACGCTAAATCAAGTTGATTTTGCATATCAAATAAATTAATATCCGAAATATTTCTGTGATGTAACACTTTTAATCTTTTAAAAGCAGAGTTATAAGCACCTTGACTTTGCTTTGAAAGATTACATAAATCTTTGTCAAAAATAATGTCATATATTTGCCCAAAATTAGGTAGACTTTTATTTTGTATTTTCATGATCTCATCAAATGTATTACCACCTAACTCTTTTAAAGTATTAGAGTTTAAATTTTTATTTTGAGTAAGTGAATAAATAGATAAGGCATCAAGTGCTTCTTGTCGAGTTTCAAAATAACCGATAGGTTTTTGAATTTGATTGCCAGTGATGACATCGTAACCTGTTGTTATTTTAGCCATGAATGGCTTTCTTCGATTGCCTGATAGTTTGACTACTGTTCCACTTTTGTTAGGTCTCCGCCTATATTTACGCTTTTTTGCCATGATAAAAACACGTCCTTTCATTTTAGTTTGATTTGAACGTGTTAATCATGCTATAATTAAGTACGTAAAAACACGTCCGAAAAGTTTTTACATTAGAGATATTGCGAGTATCTCATGACCATCCTATTGCGAGTAGGGTGGTTTTTTTGTTTGAATAAAATAAATTAATATGCTAGAATTTTCTAGGTAGCTTACCATTTGATGACGATCAATGTCAGTGTAAGTATAAGAACATCCTATTGGCGTAGGGTGGTTTTTATTTTCTAATACATACCGTATTTAAAACTTATTTAGCTTTGTCTATCACTTCCTGCATAGCCTTTCTAAATACATCACTTTGTTTAATACCTAGCTTTGCACATGCTTCCTTGAACTCGTCAACGAATTCAGTTTTATATCTTGCACCAGCAAGTTTCATGTTTTTTTTATCCCATTCTTGGGTATATTTTTTTTGGTCAAATTTTTCTTGTTTCATAAGAATCTCCTTATTTTATAAACCATGTTGATAATAACGCAATTAACAGTATTATAATAATTATGTTTAGTATCATTTTAATTGTTTCAAAGTGTTTCATATAATTTATGCCCCTTTCATAATTTATGTATATATGATATAATGAGCAAGAGAGAAGGGAACTAATTCCCTAAACTCTTGATTAATGCAATCGCTAGAGTAATGATTTCTAGCACTAATTTGATGAGTTCTAAGACTTGTTTGGCGACTGGTTGTTTAGAACTCTTTTTATTTTTCTTACTCATTTACCTTTCCTCCTTACAAATATAGTATACCATACTGTATACAGTATGTCAATCTTTTGTTGTGGAAAAGTATGATAAATTCAATATTTTTTTGTTTTTTATATTGTTTCCCTCTGTCAGGTTAAATCAAAAATATTGTAATTTTTTATATTGGCGTATCACTATAATTCTCTCCTGTTGGCGCAGGGGAGTTTTTTTTGTTGTTCACGGAATACTAGTTCAAAATTACTTTAGAAAAATTAAAACTTATATGTTTTTTTCGTATTCATTATTTGAAGAAAATATATCTACTTGAATTTTGTTATCACTTATGAATGTATTTTTATCTATCTTTATGCGTAAAGAAGTATGAAGATTAATTTCACTGTTGTCAAAATGTGAAAAATAAGTAAGATATATACTAAATATCATTTTTTTAGGTATTGGTTTTGTTTTATCAAACGATAATATTAAATTAACATTTTTTGATTGTGAAACGGCTATTATGATGTTGTTGTATTCTAAAGGATTATCATGATATTCATCTATAAAATTATCATCTTCTGCTGGATATATTGCAAGTAAAGATTTTAAATTTGTAACTATAGCCTCACCTCTACCGTGGTTAGTAAATTTTAGTATGATTTTTACTTCTTTTATATTGCTATTTAATATTTCTCCTTTAAATGTTGAGAATACGGATGTTGAAATACAATCCATAATATTATCAACAATATCATTTGTTTCAACTTCATATTGATCGCAAGTAATTAAAGGCATATACTGTATAGCTAAATCATTTTTTCTTTTATTTTCTTGATCATTAATTGTCCACCAGACGCCGTACAAAGTGAGAAAACCACCAATAATTGAACCTCCATAACCAATTAAAGTTAAACCAACTTCGTAAGGAATAAAACCTATTGGAGAAGGGACTAATATAATAAATGGAAAGATAATTACTAATAAAAATATCCCAATAACTAAGTTTTTATTTTCTTTTAAAAATTTTTTCATTTAATCTTCCTATTCATAATTCTTAATTGCTTTTTTCAATATACCAATAACCCTAAAATTATTGTTATTTAAGTCGATAACGATTGGATCATAATTTTTATTTGCTGGTATGAGTTGAATGAATGTATCACCTTTTTTAAATTTCTTACAAGTTGCAACATTATCATCTATACAGAAACAACCAATTTTACCGTTTTCGATAGTATTAGATTTTTCAAAAACAATAATATCGCCACTATCAATGCCAACTTCAATCATGCTATCACCACTTGCTATTTGTGCAAAATACTCCTTATTAGGATTTAGCCCATCATCAGGCACTGCAACATAGTCAAGTATGTTATCATCAGCAAATGCACCGTTTCCACATGATATAGGGGCATAGAGAGGTACTTTTATATAACTCATATCTAATTGTTGGTAAAGGTCTTCATCATCTGCAGTATTACCTTTTATTAAATAGTCTGTTGTAACATTGAAAAAATCAGCTAATTGTTGAACTATTCCCATTTTTGGTTCAGTTCTATTTATTTCCCATGATGAAACTGTTTTATCACTTACTCCAACAATTTCACCTAATTCTTCTTGATTTAATCCTCTTTTTTCTCTTAATTGTTTAATTCTAGTACCGAATTGTGTTTTCATTATTGAATCACCCCTTTTTTCAACTTCATTATAATGCAAAATGTAGAATAAATAAAGCAAAAAGATTAAAAAAATCTACAAATTGTATATTTTTATTGACATTCTACAAAATGTAGAGTATCATGTGTGTAGAACAAGGAGGTGATAGCATGAGCGAAAGAATGAAATTAGTAGAAATTAGAAGAATGAGGGGATTTTCCCAAGAATATATGGCTAATAAATTAGGATGCCACAGAATGACATATGCAAAAATGGAAGAAAATCCACAAGATATCACAATGGCTCAAGCTAATAAATTAGCTAATGTTTTAAATGTTTCTGTTAATGATATTATTTTTTTAGATGAAAATCTACAAAATGTAGAATGAAAGGGCGACAAATATATGATACCATTGTGGTTAAAAATTTTATGGAATGGATTAGGATTTTTAATTCTAATGTATTTACCATATCCAATAAGTGGACTTATTGTCTTAAGTTTAGAACGAATGCAAGGTGGTGATTTTTCCAAAGAAATCAATATGGAATTAAAAAAAGCAATATTCTTTGGAGCGTTGTTAATTAGTATCTGGATTTTATTTTTTGTTTTAACAATGCTTTATTTCAGAATCCCTTTTGAGGATTGGATTTTGAAATAGACGAAAAAGAGCTGAAAGGAGAACTATGAAAAAGATTAATGTCTTGGTAATCAGTGAAAATTATGATGTTATATCCAACATAACTGTTAGTGAAAAATGTTTAATCGGCATTCTTGAAGAAAATGTGCATAGTCAAAATTGGGGTGATGTAAAACTGCTCTATTCCAATAGAGATAGTTTAGACCCATTTGATTTTAAATGGTTATGTGCATTGGATAAGACAGTAAATGTATCTAAAAAAATAAAGATTAAGAAAGTTATCAAATATATTCTGCTCAATTTAATAACCATTGGATTAATTTACATATTTCTTCTTTGAAAGATGATATTAAGGCAATTATCGATAGTATGGTTGGTATCCAAAATTGTCTGTGAGTTTCTTTAATTGAAGTTATGTATATCTCACCTTCAGTTGTAATCGTTAAATAGTTTAAAGATTTGTTATTTGTCTTTAGATTTTCAAGATTTATTTCTTTATGTAATTTAACTAATTCTTTATCTATAAGGATTTTTAAATATCCAATATTAGATGGTGTGATGTCGAAATTTCTTTGAGAAGATAATTTGATAAGCAATTTTAAAGAATTTTTTGGTATTAAAAACATATTTTTCCTCCTTTCATGTTGATTATAGCATAAATGGAGGATGCGTTTATCGAAACAGATTGAGTATTCATTACAAAAAATTCAAACAGTAGGAAGTTGAAGGAGGGGGAGTATGAACAAAATCATTATCAAGAAAGCACAAAACTTGTGTAAAAGAGAAGATACCACTATGGTGCGAATTGACAGACAGCTTCACGAAAAAATCAAAGTGATTAGTGAACAAACTGATTTCAGTGTTCAGTACATAGTCAATTTACTTTTGAATGAAGCAGTTAATGCAGTAGTTATCGAAGAGTAGGAAGGGGAATTGTATGAATGAATTAAAAATCGTAGAACATCAAAATCAAAGAGTTTTAACAACTCAACAATTAGCAGAAAGTTATGGAACTGATAGCAAAGCAATATCTTATAACTTTAATCACAATAAAGAAAGATATGAGAAAGGAAAACACTTTTATTTGCTTCAAAAAGAAGAATTAAGAGCGTTTCGTGAAATTCACGAATTGCCAACGAACTTAAATAAAGTTTACTTATGGACTGAACGCGGGGCATTCTTACACGCTAAATCGCTAAACACTGATAAGGCATGGGAAGTATATGACAGTTTAGTTGAACATTATTTTAAGTCACAAGAAGCCAAACCAAGTCAATTACCTAGTAATTATAAAGAAGCCTTACTTCAATTGGTGGCACAAGTTGAAGCGAATGAAAAACTTGAATTAGAGAATAAAGAAATGAAGCCGAAAGCATTATTTGCTGATGCTGTTTCAACCAGTAAAAATTCAATTCTTATAGGTGAACTGGCAAAAATTATTAAAGCCAATGGATATGACATTGGTCAAAAGAGATTATTTGAATGGTTACGTGAAAATGGTTATCTAATGAAATCAGGCGAAGCCTATAATCAACCAACGCAGAAATCTATGAATTTAGGTTTAATGGAGATTAAAAAGTCAACGATTAATAATCCTGATGGTTCAATTAGAACTACTACTACAACTAAAATCACAGGTAAAGGACAAATTTATTTTGTAAATAAGTTTGTAGCAGAAAGTTAAATGAGAGGGGGCGAAGTTTATGAACGAAAGTATTTCAATTGATGAATGCGCTAAACGCATGAAAAAAAGTCATGCATTTGTTCGCCAAGCAATTATGAACCATACATTACCCGGAAGTTACACAGTGAGTGAGGGTGGGTATCACAATTTCCATATTCCACGAGCAGCATTTGAAGATTATATGACGAAGTGGCATCAAAATCCGAGCATGGAGTTAGTACAAGCGTTAATTGATTTATTGCAAAATAAAAAGTCACTAGCGGCAACTAGTGACAAATAGCGAATTTCACAAAAATTCATCTTAATTATAAGGTGAATGAGAGCGAATGTCAAAGTGAGGTTAAAGAAATGAAAATAAAAATGAATAAAATTCACATATTAGTGATTATTTCAACAGTTTTATTGATGATGTTAACACCTAAATTTAATGAACTTGTGAACTTCACAAGAACAAAACCGGGAATTGGTGGCGAATGTTTTGCATGGTTATTTCCAGTGTTGATTTATGGGTTATATGACACTTTTAAAATGTAGAAAGGTAGGAAAAAAACAATGTTTAAAGTAGATACAGTAGCGCAGTTTAAGTGTTTGAAATTTTTAGAAAACAATTTTGAAATAGATTGTTTGTCTGTCGCAATTCATGATGAAAATTCATTAATTTTTATAGATAAGAATAACGATAAGGCATTAGTTACATATTCTGATTTAACTAAAAAAGTAGAATTATATGAACTAGTCAAAGGTAAACGTTATGATTAAAACAATGATAATAATTTTAGGATTAGAAACACTAATGTTTTGCGTTGTGACATTAATTAGTTTTCATAAGGAGCGTCGAGATGAACAAAAGAAAAGTATTAGATATTATGATGTTTATCGTATTGATCGTAATGATCGTTGTAAGCATCGTTAATTGGGCAGTGAATAATAAAGTATATTAGCAAGGAGTGAATGGAGTTGGCAGTTTTGAGAACACATAAATCGGAAAATTATACAACGATTAATAATGAATATTTGCGAAATACCGAATTATCTTTAAAAGCAAAAGGTTTACTTACATTGATGCTTTCTTTACCTGATAATTGGTCTTACAGCATCAATGGATTAGCCGCTATTTGCAAAGAAAAGACATCAGCAATTGAATCAGCAGTAGATGAATTAAAACAATTTAATCATTTAGTGGTTGAAAAAGAATACGCAAAGAAAGGAAGTTCAAGAATTACATACATATATCATATTTACGAAGTGCCATGTCATGATTTAAATCAAAAAAATAACAATAAATCTCTAGGGGGTGATTTTCTAGGGGTAGAAAGTCAAGGGGTAGAAGTTCTAGGGGTAGAAGTTCTAGGGGTAGAAAATCGACCACAATTAAATAAAGATATACAAAGTAAAGATATACAAAATAAAGAAATATATTTAAATAATGTCGTGCAGGAGGTTATCGAATATTTAAATCAAAAAAGAAATGTTAATTATTCGCCTAAAACAAAAGAAACAATCAAAGCAATTTCTAAACTCATTGCAACCGGTCGTACTGTCGAGCAGATGAAATTTGTTATTGATGCCAAAATCAAAGATTGGGAGGGAACGTCTTTTGAAAAGTATCTAGTACCGAATACGTTGTTTAGAGAAGCGAATTTTGAGAAGTATCTCAACGAAGCAATCAAAAAAGGAGTGAAACGTGATGAAAAGTATTCAGGAGTTAGTTTCTAAAGCGCCATATGAAAAAATATTTTCTCATGTATGTCCTACGTGTGGTGAAAAAATATATCATTGTGTCAATTCGAAATTAGGTATTGATTTTATGACATTGTGTTCATGTGAAATTGAAAAAGAAAATCAAGAACGTGAGCGTGAACTTACTCAACGTTTAATATCTAAGACATATGAGCAACGATTAAGCGTTAGTAATATTTCTTCAAAGATGCTTGAAATGTTAAAAACTCCATTTAGGACTAACCAAAACAATATTAACGCTTATAATCTCGTTTCAAGATATTGCGATAATTTCAATCGTGAAACAAGTTTAGGTTTATTTTTAAGCGGTTCTTGTGGAGTTGGCAAAACTCATTTGATTATTTGGTGTGCCGACATGCTGCTTAGAAAAGGTGAAGATGTTTATTTTACAAATGTCAATGAAATGTTTAATGAAATCAAGAAGTCATACAGTGCAGAGGCATCATTTGATTATGAGCGTTTTATTAAACAAGTTCAAATTCTCGTACTTGATGATCTAGGAGCAGAGTACATGAAAGAATTTGATGCCAAAAAATTATTTGAAATTGTTGATACACGTAATCGTCATAACTTACAGACCTTATATACTTCAAATTTAAATGTCGATGGATTAAGAAAAAAATATTCCGATGATACTAAAGGCTTGAATGATATTGATGCAGATCGTATTGTTTCAAGAATATTAGGTTATTGTGAATCAGCAACAATAAATGATGTCGATCATCGAATTGCAAGTTTTGTGGAACGTAAGAAAAATGGCTAAAAATACTTTTTACGCTTTATATGATGAAAATGATTATTTAGAGTTTGTTGGAAATGCTAACGAAATCTCAAAATATTTAGGTATTAAAAAGAGTTCATTGTTTTCCCGTATTTCACATCAAAAAACAAATAAAACTCATTTTGTTAAGAAAATTTATGTATTCCAAGATGAAACAGTACATAAATAGCTTGAATTTGATGCCATTTCTTTTGATATAAAGACATTTAATAAAAATATGATAAATAATACTAAATAAATCAAAAAACGCTAAGGAGTAAAAATATGATTGTTTTAACTAAAGAAAAATGGAATTTATTAATTAAACTATTTGTAATTCAATTAAGCAAAGTTATGAAAGAACGTGACAAGTATAAACAAATGTATTATGACAATGTCGATAATACAGAGAATTTAATTCGTTGTTTAAGTGATGGGGCATACGCACAATCTCAATACATAAAACAAAGAGAAATAAATCAACGATTGATAAGAGAAAATAAAAGATTAAAAAAGGGAAGTTTGTATAAATGAATAAAATAGAATTGTATAACGATCATTTTGAAAATGCTAAAAGGTATCAAATACCTAGAGCGCAATTAATTATTGCGGATATTCCATATAACATTGGTATAAATGCATATGGTTCAAGGACTGACTGGTATATCGATGGTGATAACAAAAATGGTGAATCAGAAAAAGCAGGTAAATCCTTCTTTGATACAGACAAAGATTTTAAAATCTTTAATTTCTTTCAATTTTGTACTCGTTTATTAAAAAAAGAACCGAAAGAAAAAGGAAAAGCACCATGTATGATTATTTTCTGTTCGTGGCAGCAATTAAATGAAATTAAAGAGTATGCAAAAAAAATTCGGATTTGAACACGCTCAACCTTTGTTTTTCATTAAGAAATCATCTTCCCAAGCATTAAAAGCAAATATGAGAATTTGCGGGGCGGTAGAAGTTGCTTTGCTTTTGTATCGTGATAAATTACCTAAATTTAATAATGACGGACATATGATTTTAAATTGGTTTCAATGGGATAGAAGTGGAAATTATCCAAAAATTCACCCCACGCAAAAACCAGTAGTGGTGCTTAAAAGGTTGATTGAAATTTATACTGATCCCGGTGATGTTGTGATTGATCCAGTGGCAGGAAGCACAAGCACATTAAGAGCGTGTGCCGAATTAAATCGAAGTTGCTATGGCTTTGAAATTAAAAAACAATTTTATAAAGAAGCAAAAGAAAAAATGTTAAAGAATGTCAATATGACATTAGGAATTTAGAAGATGAAAACAAGTATTAATTTTCATCATTTGATCGTGAAATGTGTGAATACATATGAAATTGAAAAATATTTTAAAATAAATGAAAAATATAATTGTATTTTTATTGAAGATGAATTTAGAGTGAATGGAACTGAATTTATTCTTCATTGTAATTTAGATTTTTTTAATAAGAGATTTAAAATTTTGAAAAGGAACAAGGTAATGACAGATGTTTAGTATAGAAGAAAAATTGTTATATTCTCTTTCATCTATTAAAGAAATTCTTGAAACATTAGAAATTGATGTGGAAGTGACTTTAACAAAAAATGATAATAAATATACAATCAATGCGTATGAAGAAATTGAAAGGTGTGTTGTTGAGTGTATTAACAACACACAACCATATGAATTTGAAGATTTGAAAGTTGGTATGTGGGTTTATGATAGTAGACTAAAAACTTGCTTTTTGATTAAAGAAATAAACAATAATTATGAATGGCCAATCGTTGTATATCGAAACCATTTAGAAGATGAATTAGATGGTTTGAAATTTGAAAAAAATCGTTTCTTTCCAGTGCAAATGGCGAATGTGGGGTGTGAGTGATGATACCAAAAGAGATTAGAGAAAAGATTGAAACAAAATTAAAACTTGATAAAGAAATTTACGAGTGGATAGAAAATAATTTAGACACCGAGGGGTTGTTTTTTGAAAGTATGAAAATAGTTGATGAGCCAAGTGGAGATGAACAAGACAACGGAGAATATTGTGAACAATATGTTGGTTATCTTGGTGATGATTTTAGCGGACATTATTATTTTCCTTTAGATAATGGGAAGTATTTAGATTTTTATTTTGAATGTTGAGGTGTGAGTGATGAAATTACCTAGTTATATTACAAAATTAATGATTATATTTGATAAAGCATTTATCAATCGCATAAATGAATTGATTTTGATTCCTAGAACAAACTTATATTTTTCTTTAAACAATGTTGAAAGTGAGTTTGATTTAAAATGCAAAGTTCTTGAATGGTGTTCAAGGGATGCGTGTAAATCAATGCCTTATCAATCGGACAAGCATAATGAAAAATATCAGGATGATGTTAGAAAAAATATAAACAATTTTCTAAAAACTGATTTTACAAGGGAGGATATGGAACTGATTTATACAAGATTAGGAAATGCAGTAAATCATAAATTAACAATTAAATTTGTGCAATCAAATTATGATATGAATATTTTAAGGAGTGAATAACAATGGTAGAAAACAAAATGAAAAAAGTTGCTAAATTATTAGGAGTAGAAATGGGTGTGCCTTTTAAGATTAAAAATTTGCTTAATGAATTTATGATTGATGAATATGGATTATATTCTTTAAGAACACATATTCATAATGAATCAATACTTGTTGATTTATTATGTGGTAATTATGAAATCGAACAATCAATTCTTGATGAAGTTGAAAAACGTTATCTTGAGAGTGTGTTAAGGCCTTTTAAAGATAGGGTTATTTATATTTGTAAAGTATGCAGTAACTATTTTGAAAACGATACTATATATATACGAATTTGTTTAGATCATTGTGAAGATGCTGAATATAAAGAAATATTTCGACTTCCTTGTTTTCACGAAAATGAAATGTATAAAGGAATGAAACTTGATAAACATTACACTCTTAAAGAATTGGGGTTGTTTCAAGATGAAAAAGGAAGTGAAAGATAATTGTTTTAAGTAAGTATTCATTGTGATCCGTAAAAAAAGCAATGGAGGAAAAATATGCGCTATTCTTATGATGTAAAAAAAGAAATTAAAATACAATTGCGTTCATATAACGCTTTTAAAAGCAAGTTACATAACATTAATAATCGTTTAGAAGAATTAAATAATTATACAGGTATTCAATCTGTTAAACTAGATCAACAATGTGCAAATAGTCAACATGATAAAGGTTCAATTTATATTAGAAATATTTCATTAAAAGATAAATTAATCGAAGAAAGAATTGAACTTATTTATACGATTGAAAATATCGAAGCCGCATTAAGTGAATTAAAAATTAATGTAAATGATAAATTGTTTAAGATTATTGAAATGAGATATTTTGATAATATCAGCATTAATAAAATATGCGATGAACTGTATATTGATAAATCGACTTACTATCGATATGAAGATAAAGCATTTGATGTGATTAAGGCTTATATGCCTAATTAATGTGAAAATGCATAAAAACTGCGAAAAAATCGAGACATTTTATAGCGTGTTATATGTTATAATGACATTGTCGAAAGACATACGGATCACGCTTTTAAAAATTTGATTAATTCATCTAAAGAGAACTCTGTAAAAGGAGTTCTTTTTATGTATGGAAAGGGGGAAATAATATGCGATATGTAGATCCAGTTAAAGATAATCATGTGTTAAATGATGTGTTGGATTCATTAAAAAATAAAGAAGTTAAAACAAAATACCAAGAATTTATAAGAGATAGAAATTATCTCATATTTTTTCTTGGAATTTTTAGTGGTTTAAGAGTAAGTGATATTTTGCCTATTCGTGCTGGTGATTTAATAGATGATCGTGTAGAAATGGTTGAAAAGAAAACCGGAAAACAAAAAACATTATATTTAAATGATATTGCAGTAAAGGAAATAAAAAAGTATATAAAAAAATATGATTTAAAAAGATCAGATTATTTATTTGCTTCACGTAAAAATAATAAACCATTAACAAGACAAGGTGCATATCATTTTTTAAAGAAAGATATTCAAGCACTTTTCGGTGATGAAATTGGAATTGTGGCAACACACACAATGAGAAAAACATTTGGATATCAATATTATATGCAAACTCATGATATTGTGATGTTGCAGAAATTGTTTAATCATTCTTCGCCACAAATTACGCTTAGATACATCGGAATTGAAAAAGACGAACAACGAATAGCAATGAAGTCGTTTAATCCACTAGAACGAAAGAAATAAGTTAAAAACGCAACGTTTATATTCTTTAATAAAGAAATATGTTACATAATGAGTCGATGTAACATTCATTTTTTAAAATAACGAGAATTGCTAGTAAATATAGTATGATTTTAAATATTTACGAATTTAACACAATATAAGATATGTAACATTCGTTATATAAAAAAGTCCGTAAAACTGCGAAAAAATAGAAACGTTTTTTGCTTTTTTATGTGTTAATATATTAGTGTGAAGAAATTAAGGAGGAAGATTAAGTGTTAAAAATTGGTAAAGTAAAATGGTTTGATAAAAATAAAGGGTATGGTTTCATTACAGATGATGAGCAAGAAAAAGATGTGTTTGTACATTATTCACAAATTAATCAAGAGGGATTTAAAAATCTTTTAGAGGGTGAACGTGTAGAATTTGAAATTGTACAAGCTGAACGTGGATTACAAGCGACTAATGTTAAGAAGATTTAGCACAATCAATGAGATTGTGTTTTTATTTTACAATGACAAAAGATGCGTTAGAGAAATGGATTAAAGAATTAATAGATAAAGATGAACTGTGGCGATTTTATAAAGGCAAAGAATTTAGACATCTTAAAGATGACATATTAAAAGAACAACATTACGAATGTGAGATTTGCAAAGAGCCGAAAGCAAACACTGTTCATCATGTTCAGTTTGTAAGAAAATATCCACGATTGGCATTAGACAGATATTATTATCATAATGGAAAGAAATATCGTAATTTAATAGCAGTATGTCCAAAATGCCATGCTATGCTTCATCCGGAAAAATTAATCAAAGCAAGACGTAAGAAACAATTAGATAGTCATAAATTTATGAATGAGGAAAGATGGTGAACAAATGATAGATCAATTAATACAAGAAGCAATCTTCCTTAATTCTAAAGAAACAAAGACAATGAATGAACGAGTGAAACTTAAAAAGATTAACCAAATGGTTTATGAACTGTATGGCAAGATAAGATACATCGTAGAAGTTAATCATTGTCGTTCTATAAAATCAAATGAAGTAATTGATAAGATAAATGAAAAAAATTATAAAACAATTGAACAATACTATTTCATTCCAAAAGAAACAATAGATAATTTATTGAAATATGTAAATGAATACTCCAAATTATAACCCCCCGTCAAAATAAAATTGATTTTAAAAAGGGGGCGTTTCAACGGAGGGGGATACCGAACAGTTTCGATTTCTCACGCATACACACAAGTTATTAAGGTAGGTGTTTTATTTTGTGCTATCATGGTTGGGTTACTAAAAAAATTAAATATAAAAAAGTAGATACATTTGTAATGAAAAAAACAATTATTTACAAATGTATTTTTTGTTCTCTTGAACGTCAAGAACCCTACTTTTATTTAATTAAAGCACCTCAAACTAAAGCAAATAAGGTTTTAAATAGAATAAAAAAGAAATTAGGTGAGGTGTAAAAATGGAAGTGAAAAATACTAAGCGTACTAAAAAATACAAAGAATTAAGAGATGGTTTAAGAGAGCAACTAGAGTTTTCACAAAAGAATTCTAAACAGAATTTAGACCTAGTGGAAGATTATATGTCATTTTGGTTGACTAAAGAAATGTTGCAAGAAGACATTGAAAAAAGAGGTGTATCCGTCGAAAGTTATAATGCAAAAGGACAGAGCATTATTAAGAAAAATGATTCGATTGCTGAATTAGTAAAAGTAAATGCTCAAATGTTGAAAATATTGCAGCATTTAAATATCGAATTTAATGCCGGTGATCTCATTGAGTTATGATTTTTTAAATGAACTTCCAAAATTGCCAAGAGACGTTGCAATATATTTAATTTTTATTAAGACGCATCCTGAGGAACACTGCAAATGGCAGCATAAACTTTACGACTTTATTATTCATGTGTTTAAAAATGAGACATTGTTTTGGGATGAAAATCAAATAGAAAAATATTTTTCATATCAAAAATATTTCCCTTTTAATTTGCTTGAATGGGAAAAATTTTGCTTTGTTTTACATAATTGTGTTTTTAGAAAAGATGGCTTTCCACGATTTCCTGATTTATTTGTTTTAGTAGGTCGTGGCGCGGGAAAAAATGGATATTTATCATTTGAAGATTTTTGTTTACTCACTGAAACACATGGTATTCAAAATTACAATATTGATATTTATGCAACTAGTGAGGACCAAGCCAAAACATCATTTAATGAAATATATAACGTTTTAGAAAATAATCAAAAAATCATGCGCAAATTTTTTTATTGGAACAAAGAAGAAATCACTAATTTAAAAACAAAATCAACTATTCGTTATCGTACTAGAAATGCGGATACTAAAGACGGCGGAAGACCGGGGAAAAATGATTTTGATGAAAAGCATGCATATCAAAATTGGGAATTAATTGATGTTGCGAATACTGGTCTTGGTAAAATCGAACATCCTCGCACGACATCAATTTCAACGCAAGGCGATGTCCGTGATGGACCACTTGATGATGATGTTCGTGATGCAAAAGATATATTAAGATTTAAGCAGCCTGATAATGGCACATTAGTGTTTATGTGCATGTTAGATGATGAAAAAGAGATCCATGATGAATCAAAATGGAATAAAGCCAATCCATCATTAAGATACCGTCCAACATTGCTTGAAACGATGCGAAAAGAGTATCAAAAGTATCTCAAACACCCAAATACATCTAGGGCATTCATTGTAAAAAGAATGAACTTGATTAAAGAGGCGGTAGAACAAGCAGTGACTTCTTGGGACAATATTTTAAGAGCAAATAAACCATTAATCGATTTAACGGGTATGCCTTGTATTGCCGGAATTGATTATGCTTTAATCAGTGACTTTGTTGTTGCAGGCTTATTATTTAAAAAAGACGATATGATCTATTGGAAATCACATGCATGGTTCTGTTCACAATCCAAAGATAAAGCACGCATAAAAATAGATTTAAAAAGAGCAGTTGATGAAGGCTTATTAACGATTGTTGATGATATAGAAATCAATCCATCACACGTTACAGATTGGTTAGAAGAACAAGCGCAATATTATGACATTAAAAAAGTTTGTTTGGATAAATATAGATATTCTTTATTTTCTAAATACTTAAAAAAGATAGGCTTTAATCCTTTAGATCGAACGAGAGTAAAATTAGTTAGACCAAGCGATATAATGGAAATTGTCCCGGTAATTGAATCGTGGTTTAACAACGGGTCAATTCGTTGGGGTGATAATTTTTTAATGAAATGGTTTACAAACAACACAAAGACTGTTCCTGTAAATAAAGGGAATTTTGAATATGATAAAATCGAACCAAAATCACGTAAAACAGATGGGTTTATGGCTTTTGTTGCGGCTGCTATTTGTAATGGTGATTTGCCTGAATATTGTGATTACCCAGATATTGATGTCATTGTTATTTAGAAAGGGGGTGAAAAATTGCATATAAGAAAATCTATTGTTAATTGGCTCAATAATTTTTTTTGGGAAGATGGAAAACTCTCATTGAATGATGCATCAATTACAAGAGTTTATTCGGAAGTTTATTTTAAAGAATTGGCTGTTTTAAAAGTAATCAAGATTATTGGAGGTATTTTATCTCTTTGCGAATTTAAAACTTATATTGATGGTATAGAAGTTAAGAATGAAGATTATTATCGATGGAATGTTCGCCCTAATCAAAATCAAAGTAGTGCAAGTTTTAGAAAACGGATCATTACTAAATTGATTAATGATAACGAAGTTTTGATTATATCCCCAAATGAACATTTGTATGTCGCAGATAGTTTTTTTAGAAATGAATATACTTTGTATGAAAACACATATACGAGTGTGGCAGTTGGCGATATTACTTTTAATCGGGTATTTAAAGAAAGTGAAGTTTTTTATTTATCGTTAGATGATGAAAATATTAAAAGATTTATTGATGGAGTATATCAAAGTTATGGTGATCTATTAAGCGCTTCTAAAGAAAGTTATCTTAAAAATGCAGATGATCACTTTTTCTTAAATATTTCTACTACTGCATATGGAAGTCCAAAATTTCAAAAACAGTTTAAAGAAATGACCGGCGATAAATTAAAAACATTTTTAAAACACGGTAAAACAGTCTTGCCAGTTTATGAAGGTTATAAATTTGAAAGAGATAAAGGCGATCAAAAAGGAAGCGGAACTACTGATTTTAGAGAACTTCGCAAAGATATTTTTTCTCTTGTTGGTGAAACCTACAATATCCCATCAAGTTTTATGTTTGGTGATACTGCTTCACTTGATGATACAGTCATTAATAACACATTAACTTTTGCTTTCAAACCAATTGCAAAGCATATTAGTGAAGAATTAACTTATAAGACATTTGGAAAAAGTTCATTTTTAAAAGGAAGTTACATTGATATTGATTATTCAAAAGTTAAATTTATTTCTATTTTAGAAATGGCAAATGCGATTGATAAGATTTTAGGTAGTGGTGTGTATTGTATTGATGAAGTTAGAGAGAAAATTGGCGAAAAGCCATTAGATACAGAATGGAGCAAAAAACACTATATGACTAAAAATTATGGAACAATTGACGAATTACTAAAAGATTTAGATGTGAAAGATATTCATTTAGATAATGAAACTTTTACGAAAGGAGGTGAGAATGATGAAGTATAAACTAAAGCAGTATAACGAAAGCATTAAATCATTAGAGATGTATATTTATGATGATATTCAAGGCGATAGTTATAATTGGTGGGACGGAAAAGTCACAAGTGAAACTTCGAGTAAATATTTCAAAGAAGAATTAGATAAATATCCAAATGTTGATGAAATTCATTTGTATATTAATTCTAATGGCGGCGATGTTTATGAGGCATATGGTATTTGTTCACAATTAGAAAGACATTCTGCAAAAATTATTTCACACGTTGATGGTTTTGCCGCAAGTGCAGCATCATTGCTTTTATGTGTTTCTGACAAAGTAATTATGACATCGCAATCAATGGCAATGATTCATAATATGTGGACAGCATGCTGTGGTAATGCGAAAGAATTAAGAAAAAATGCTGATGATTTAGATAAAATGATGGAGGGAAACCGAACGTTATATCTCAAAAAATGTAAAAATTTAACAGAAGAAAAACTGATTGAAATGTTGGAAAATGAAGAATATTTAACTGCAAAAGATTGCTTGGAAATCGGACTTTGCGATGAAATTTATGGGGAAACAAATGAAGAAACAATGTTAGAACTTGCACAACAACGCACAAATTCATTAAAAATGCAATTAGCACGACAAAAAGTAATTCATCAATCTATTCAACAATTAGATCAACAACGTATTAAGAAGAAAGATGAAAAGTCAAAAGAAAGTTTATCATCTTTTTTTATGCAATCATTTAATAAAGAAAAAACGGAGGATAACTAATGAGCGTACAATCAATTGATTTAAAAAATAAAGAAAATGAAGAATTAATGCAAAAAATGAAAGATGCACTTGAACAAAATGATCCTAAATCCTATGGTGAAGCATTTATGCAATATCATACAGGATTACAACAAAGTTTACGTAATGAATATGAACAATATATCGCAACAAATGATGCCACTATTTTACAAAATCGTGATGTTAGACAATTAACATCATCAGAAAAGAAATATTATCAGTTATTAATTGATGCTTCGAAAAGTTCTGATTTTAAACAAGCAATTAATAAAATCGATGTAGCAATGCCTGAAACAATTATCACAGATGTTTATCGTGATTTAACAGAAGAGCATGATTTATTAAACTATATTGATTTCACCCCTACTTCATATGCAACTCGTTGGATTTTAAACGATCATACCACTCAAACTGCTATTTGGGGTAATTTAACAGAAGGTATTACAAAAGAAATTACTTCAGCATTTAAAGAAATTAAGTTAAATCAACATAAATTAACTGCATTTTTCTTAATGGATATGTCGATGCTTGAATTAGGACCTGAATGGGTTGATGTTTATGTGAGAACGGTTTTAAAAGATTCATTACAAGGAGGTATTGAAAAGGAAATTATCGGTGGTAATGGATTAAAAGGGCCAGTTGGAATGCGAAAAGATATTGCCAAAGGAAAATTTAATGATGAAAGTGGTTATCCAGATAAGCAAAAAGTCAAATTAAAAAGTTTTCGACCAAAAGAATATGGTACAGTTTTATCATCGATGGCAAAAACAGAAAGCGGTAAAAAAAGAAAATTTAATAGTGTATTGTTAATTTGTAATATGACTGATTATTTAACTAAAATCATGCCTGCTACAACTGCCGAAACTTCAAATCGTGAATATGTAAGAGATGTTTTCCCATTCCCAACTACAATATGCATCTCAAATGAATTGGCAGATGGTGAAGCAATTTTAACTTTACCAAAAGAATATTTTTTCGGATTAGGATCTTCATCAAAAGATGGACAAATTCAACATTCGGATGAAGTCAAATTCCTAGAAGATAAACGAGCATATAAAATTAAACTACATGGTAATGGAATGCCAAGAGACAATACATGTTCAATTTTATTAGATATTTCCGAAATGGAAGAATTATACACAGTTGTTAAACTTTTAAATGATGCTGCTAGAGAAGCGAAAGAATAATTTAAGAAAAGGAACGAAAGTTCCTTTTTTTGCCTTGGAGGAAATTTATGAAAGAAGAAATGCTTCAAAGAATTAAATTAGAATGTGGAATTTCGTGGGACGATGATAGCACAAATTCAAGACTTGAAAATATTTATGACGGTGGAATCGAATATATGAAAAAGCATTTTGGAGACGTCGATATAGAAATAGCCGGAACTGCGCAAGATGTTTTTTTAGCACATTGTAAGTATAAATATTTCGACCAATATGAGGATTTTGAGCGTAATTATTTAAGCGAAATTATACAATTACGTTTTGAATATGAGGTGTCCGAACATGAAAAAGAAACAAAAGCAAAGGTATCGTGACGGTTTTATTTATTTTTTAAAAGAAAAAAAGAAAATATCCGATTTTAACGCAAAGGAAAACCCTACAAAATTTACATTAGTGGCAAAAGCACCTTTCGATAAGAAGACGATTAGAATTAGTGATTTAGAAATGGAAAACATCTTTGAAAAGAAAATTGAAAAAAAGATTGTCATACCATTTTTCAATATTGATTTAGAAAGTAATTATTATATTCAAATCAACAAAACTAATGCTTTATACAATATATTACACGCTGATCCAACAGACAATGAAATTTATTTATATTTATGTGCTTACAAAGGAGGAAATCGTCATGTCGATATTGAATAAACTTCGGAACTCGTTAGAGACTTTTAATTACAAAGTCTGTTATGGAAAATGTTTTGATCCTGAAAACGATTGGAACATCATTATTTATAAACGTTCGTCTTTTAGAAAAAAGAACAAAGATTATATCACTCAATACGAAGTAACGATTTGCCAAGAAAATTATATTCAAGAGGGATTAGCAGAGAAGATTATAAAAAAGGTAACAGAAGACACAAAATTAAAATTGTTAGATAATGAAATGCCATTTTACTATCTAAGACGCGGAGAATCGAAAGATGTTATAGAAACCTTAACATTGACTTTCGTGTGGATAGATAAATGTCAGATGTAATAGCCTTAGAAGATAAAGAAATTAAAGAATTAATTAAACATATTGCCCAATTACCTGATCGTTCGGAAGCATTAATTAATAATTATTTTAAAAATTATGCTTCCTCAATGACAATTGAAAGTATTATGGATATTTTACCATCTAGTGGACGAACGTGGAAAGGAAAGACAAAGGCAGCAAAAAACAGTAATCCTTTTGAGACAGACTATCCAAATTTAGGTTTTAAAGTTAAAAGTAAATCAAAATATAACTATTTAGTGTTTCCTGATTTAGGAATTGGAACTTCAAAAAATAATGATCCTCAAGAATTTATGGAAAAAGGATTAGATATTGTTCATGATGAGATTATTGAGGGGTTATTAATTTCGTTAAAAGAAGCGATTGAGGAGGAATAACATGGAAAAAGAATTTTCAGAATATCAAGTAGATGAGATGTCTATTATTTTAGCAGGTGAAATAACTGCCATTCCATTTGGTTGTGTTGGAACAAGTGAAGAATCGCTAGATGTTAAAAATATTTCAAAAAAATGTAAAGGTGTAGTAACTAGAAGTTACACAAAACAAGCCGGTACTGGTGAGTTAAAAATTACTGCTCATGTGCCGGTTGATGTTTACAATAAAATTTATGGGATGATCAATAAAAAACTAAAAGATAATATTACATCTTTTGGTGATGCAAGTATGCCAACTTTTAAAATCATGCAAAAAGTATTAGATATGGATGATCAAATTAAACTTAAAGCATATCCAAACTGTACGATGAAAACCGGACCGGCTCGTAAAATTGATGCAACGGTTGAAGAAATTCCCGAACTTGAAATGACTATTGCATTGGCTTCGGATGAAAACAAACAATGTATGTATGAAGCGTTAATTGATCAAAAAAAACCAGAAGATCTAAAATTGGTGACAGATTGGATGACAAGTTTTTCATATGAACTTGTCAA
The DNA here is from genome assembly GCA_018365815.1 of Erysipelotrichaceae bacterium. Lineage (GTDB taxonomy): Bacteria > Bacillota_I > Bacilli_A > Erysipelotrichales > Coprobacillaceae > Beduini. The sequence continues at coordinate 55,708 of JAGZJH010000001.1, read as the reverse complement.
AAGAGAAAACGAATAATTATAGAAAGGGATTAATATTATGAATAGTGTAATAAATTATCCATTAAATAACGGTAAAACAGTTAATCTAAAATTAAGTTTTAAACTATTGTATCAACTTAAATCAACGAAAAAGGAAGAGTATGAAAAATTTAATTTTATTTTCAACAATGGTGCAAAAGATGTTTTTGATTACGTCACAATTATTTATATTGCTTACCTTTGTGGAGATAATCAGGAGACACTTTTAGATTACGATAGTTTTGCTGATTTGTTGGAGTTTGATTTAGCAAAATTAAATCAAACAGTTACTTCTTTAATTAGTGTTAAAAAAAAGTAGCATTTAGAAAAGCTTTTAAGAAAAAAATATCTTCTAAAATTAGAATACCAAAATTTAAATTAGAAGATGTTGAAGATTATTATACGTATTATGTTGAAATTTTAGGGATTGATCCTCATTTATTTTGGAATGCGGATCTTTCTTTTGTTTTATCTGTAGCAGAAAACAAATCAGCATATGATAGTTGGTTAAATTATGCAAAAGAAAAAATGGCAGAAAGGTATAAATAAACATGGCAAAGAAAACACAAGCGCAAGTAGAATTTAAAGCAAATGCTAATTCCTATCTTGATGAAGTAAAATCAATGAACGCCGCCAATAAAACACTGTCAAATGAATTGCGTTTAAATTCAACAGAATTAAAAGGAAATTCAGAAAGTATTGAGTTATTAACACAGAGACAAAGTTTGTTACAACAACAATCTCAAAATAGTGCTTCAAAAATAACTGCTCTTGAAAATGCATTAGCCGAAGCAGAAAAGACACTCGGTAAAAATTCAAAAGAATATTACAATTTAAATAATTCGCTGATTACCGCTAAAAATCAACAAGCATCTATTCAAAATGAAATTAAAGCAACAACTAATCGAATCGAGGAACAAAAAAGTAAAGTATCTGGCTTAGATAATGAAATGGAAGAACTAAGCCAAACAATGCAGAATACCGGTGAAAAGACTTCTTTATTTGGTGATATATTAAAAGCGGAATTATCTGCAGATGTTATAAAAGAGGGATTTAGCGGATTAAGTGAATTACTTTTTAATAACGCAAATGATTTAGAAAAAGCAACTAATAGTTTGATTACTTCGACCGGAGCATTAAGCGAAGGGGCAAATGCTTATAATGGAACAACGTTAGAATTAACGGAAACAAGTAAAAAATTTAAAGAAGCGATTACATCAATTTATGAAGATGGATTCGGTGAATCGTTTGATGATATTTCCATTTCACTTTCGGAAGTAAAAAAACAAATGAAAGATTTAGATGAAACAGAACTGACTAGTGTTACAAAAAATGCATTAATGCTACGTGATACATTTGGATATGAAGTGAAAGAATCGGTTAGAACTGCAAAAAGTATGATGAATGCTTTTGGGATAGATGCAAATACCGCTTTTAATTTAATCGCTCAAGGTGCGCAAAACGGATTAGATTATTCTGATGAATTATTGGATTCAATCATCGAATATTCACCTCAGTTTGAAAAATTGGGGTTAGATGCAGAAAATATGTTTCAAGTTTTCTTATCAGGTGCAGATGCAGGAGCATTTAATTTAGATAAAGTTGGTGATGCAGTTAAGGAGTTGTCAATTAGAGTTATTGATGGTTCGGACACAACCAAAGAGGGATTTAAACTTATTGGTCTTAATGCAGATGAAATGTCTAAAAAGTTTTCAAAAGGTGGCGAAACTGCAAAACAAGCATTTTATCAAACAGTAGAAGCCTTAAAAGGAATGAATGATCCTTTAGCGCAAAGCACGGCTGGTGTTGATTTGTTTGGAACAATGTTTGAAGACTTGGGGGTTGATGTTATTACTAGTTTAGGAACTGCAAATGACAATATTAGTGCGACTAAAAATTCTTTGGAACAAATCAATAGCATTCAGTATAACGATTTTAAAACGCAATTAGAAACTCTCAAGAGAGGATTTGAAATCGATGTAACTGGAGTAGTAAATGAGCATGTTTTACCGGCATTGGGCAGTCTTTTAGGGTTTGTCAACGATAATAAAGATGCCATAGGTGCTTTGGCATTAGGTATAGGTGCAGGTGCAGCAACATTTGGAACTGCTACTATTGCGATAGGTATTTATAATGGAGTAATGGATATTGTTGCTTTGAAAACAGGTGTGGCTACAACGGCAACAACATTGTTAGGTGGTGCTTTTACTTTTATTACCTCACCAATTGGAATAGCAACTGCCGCAATTGGAGGAATAGTCACTGCAGGTGTATTGTTATATCAAAATTGGGATACTGTAAAACAAAAGGGAACAGAGTTGTGGAACGGAATAGTTACAACTTTTAAAGGAATTGAAAGAACAATCACTGATTCATTTAATAACGCAAAAAATACCGTTGGGAACGCAATCGACAAAATGAAAAGTTTTTTTAATTTCAGTTGGTCGTTACCTAAAATTAAACTACCTCATTTCAGTATCAAAGGAAGTTTTTCAATAATGCCGCCACAAGTTCCAAAATTTAGCATTTCATGGTATAAGCGTGGGGGATTATTCACTCGTACTACAATTTTACCAACAAATGGAATGAATGCTAATGGGTTCGGTGAAGCGGGACATGAATATGCATTGCCACTTAATAAAACCACTTTATCACCTTTGGCAGAAATGATTTCAGGATTAATAGGTTTTGATGGGTTTAATGCAAAGATTAATGATGCATTAGGAAATATGACAATAACTGTAATCGTTAATAATGAGATTGATGGAACACCACTATATAGCACGGTTTCAAATCAAATGGCATTAAATATCAAAAAAGGAAGATGATCATGAAAATAAATGGTAAAGATTTAAGTAGTTTTTTTGCAACACTACAAGAACATAAAATCGGCTCTGCAAATATCACAATTAATCAAGAATGGTTAGGCAATAAACGTCATTTTTTTGGATATGAAGTTAAGGGCAAAAAAATTGAATTAGATATATGTATAGACCATTCATCGACCGAAATGTATGTTAGCCGATTGATGGCTGAATTTACAAAAGAGGTTATTATCGAATTTGATTCAAACGATAGTCAATACTTATGCACTCTTGTTTCATCATCAAAAGAGAATGATGAACTTTTTTGGGAGATGTCATTTTTAAAAATTGAACTTGAAGGTGTTGAATTGAAGAAAAAAGTAGAAATAGAAATGAACAGAATTTCCAATCAAATTATTACAGTTGATTCAACTCATACCGTACCATGTGTGATATATATAATGCCTAGTGTTGATATGATTGATTTAAAAATTAGTGGTGCATCAAGAAATAAGGTAACCAATGAATTAGAAGATATTACTTTAAAAAATCTCAAAAAAGGAAAACAGATCATCATTGATGGGATTAACAAGACCATTTTAGAAGACGGTGAAAATAAATTTCATGAATGCGAGATGTGGTTTTTTCCTAGTTTAGCAGTCGGGAACAATGAGATTACTTTTTCAAAAAACACTTGTGATATTAGGATTGAATATAATCCTATTTTTATTTAAGAAAGGAATATTATTATGAAGGTAAAATTAAATATGGTTGAATCAGTACAATTAAATGCGAACGCATCGATAGATGCCAATGTCGTTGAGACATATAATGCATCCATCAGCACAGAAAGTCCAAACAATTTGCAATACACTTCTTATATCAGTAATCAAGAGTTATATAAACAAAACAGAAGTGATTTAGCGTCAACTCGAAAAGAATTTGAAGATCGTATGTATGAAATTCAAAATGAAATGTTATCAAAAGGGGAAAAATAGTCATGAAAATTACATTAAAAAACAGAGAAATAATTAAACATATCAATGATATAGTTGATATATCTAATGAAGAAAAAGAATCAGGTAAAAGCAAATTTACCACAAAGATTAATTTTAAAATTCATAAAAATTTTAAGAAATTACTTAAAGAGTATGAAGAATATATTGAATTTAAAAATAAGATAGATGAAAAACATATTAAAGTTGATGAAAACGATGAAAAGAGTGTTGATGATATTTATCAATATAATCAAGAACTTAATGAACTGTTAGATAGTGTATGTGAATTGGATGTCGCCACAATTAAAGAAGATGATATATTTGCGTGTGACGATGTTACCATTGCCCAAATTGATGCGATTTCTTTTATGATCCAAGAATAATTTTTAAAAAGGGGGAGGCATAATGCTTAAAATATTTAATAAAAAGAATTACCCCATAACTTTAATAGATGATTGTGAAGACTTATTAATTGAAACAAATTTAGATTTCGATGATAAGTCTTTGTCTTTTTCTTATCCAACTTCATTGTGTAGTTTAATTGAACTTGAAGGTTTTATAGAAACGAAAAACGATAGATTTGTAATTAAATCTAAAGAAAGACAAAAATCAACTTTCAAAACAAAAATTACAGCAGTTTTAGATTTAGATGAATTAGAGGGGACAGTATTTAAGAACTTTGTTTCAACCGAACAAACAATTGATAGTACATTGAAATTGGCTTTAGCAGGTACTGGATGGACTGTTTCGCCCTCTAAAATTAGTAAAAAAAGAACTATTTCAATTTCAAATGGTTCTGTATTGAAAATTATTAAGCAGTGTATTTCAACATATATGGTTGAAATAAAAATTGATTCGCTAAATAAATCTATCAGCATATATGAGAAAATCGGTGAAGATAAAGGGGTCTATTTTACTGATGAATTAAACTTAAGAGACTTAACAACACAAGAAACATCGTATGATTTCTTTACCGAAATTGAACCTTATGGTAAAGATGGATTAACAATTGAAGATGTTAATGATGGAAACAACTTTGTAAGTAATTATTCTTACGCAAGCAAAAAGAAAAGATTTATTTGGAAAGATGAGCGTTATATCAATGCTTCGTCATTATTAGAAGATTCTAAATTAAAATTAGAAGACATGGCAAAGCCTTATAAATCATATGAAGCAGATATTATTAATTTGGCTAAAATTTCAAAGCAATACAAAATATTTGATTATGCAATTGGGGATACGATTACACTTATTGACCCAGTTACTAAAACTAAAGAAAAACAAAGAATTGTGAAGATAAGTCATTATCCATTTAAATCTGAAAAAGATTCTTGCGAAATTGCGAACAAGAAATTAACTTTTGATGAGTTGCAACAAAAATACGAACAAACAAGTAATACAGTTGACAATATTACTTCAACAGATGGAACGATTGACGGTTCATCTATCGATAAAATAGAAAGCAAACAAATAATCGATTTAGAAAACGCAATTGTTAATAGTGCAACGATTATTGAATTAAATACTAAATATGTAAATGTTTCAGGGGAACTTCAAGCTGTTTCTATTAAGGTAGGACAAATTACTGGAAACATAGCAGAGTTTGAAACTACATTTACTAAGCAATTAGAAGCACTTAATGGAAAAATTAATGATTTAACTACTATTGATTTAAAAGCAATCAACGCAAAACTTGACAAAGCAGAAATAGGTATTGCTGATATTAATACTTTGTTATCGGGTTCAGTATCTTCCGGTTCAACGCATACCATTGTTTTAAATGCAAAGAATACAACAATTGAAAATGCATTGATTAAAAATGCAATGATTGATACTTTGTCTTTTGATAAAATAACCGGAATTGATATTAACACTTCAAAATTCACAGTGCATTCAAATGATGGTAAATCATTGTGGCAAGATAATACTATCTTGATTAAAGATGTTAATCGTACACGTGTGCAAATTGGAAAAGATGCATCGAATGATTACAATATTTATATTTGGGATAAAAATGGCAAGTTAATGTTTGATGCCACAGGTGTGACTGCAAATGGTATTCAAAAACCGATTATACGTGATGATATGGTGAGCGAAACTGCAAACATTAGTGGAAGTAAGTTAAATATTAATAGTGTAATCAAAAAAATTAACGAAGACGGTTCGGAAAATATAAGCAGTAGTAAAATTTGGTTAGATGAAGAAAATCAATCATTAGGTGCTAGTTTTACGGAATTGAAAGATTATGCAGACAAAGGCTATTTTGAGAGTATAGGTAACGATTATAGTGGTGATGCTACTGATAGTGGTATTGAGATTGCTAAAATCGAAGGTGCTTATGTTCAAGAAACAACTAATGGATACCAATTATTTGATGCTAGTAAATTGCCTACTAAAACTCAAGGCGGAGCAACTGTAACAAATAATGGTGATGGTAGTTTTACTATTAGTGGTAGTGGGAATTTGACTTCAAATTTTCAATTAAGATATGATATATCACATGAAATTTTAGTAACATTGTTCAAGCAAGGTACACTAAAACTAAACGGAGTTACTAATGTGTATCCATTCTTTGAATTTTATTTTATTAATTCTAGTCTTGGAAACAAAAACTTAAATAATGATTCAAAGCAAATAGAATTAACAAGTGAATACTTAAATGATTCTAATACAAAAGCGTATATGTGCTTTTTTGGAGAAAAAGATGCTCAAATAGTAACAGATACTATCAAACCTATGTTATATCAAGATGGTGATGGTACTTGGGAATCTTATACTGGTGGACAACCATCGCCTAATCCTAATTCCCCACAAGAACCTAAATTCTTTGAAGCCAATGAAATTTGTAGTACAAGCGAGAATATGTTTAACTTTGAGTGGATAAAAGATACTTCTTGTGCGGGTGGTAATAAAACATATAATGACAATTCTATAACGTTGACTGCAACAACAACTGATTGTTATGACAATAGTTATAATTCAAACAGACGTAAATTTAAGATAAAAGTTAAGCCAAACACAAAATACACATTGCTTTTTAAACGTAGTGCTTCTTTAAAAGGAACTGCTTACATATTTGAGTATGATAGTTCAGGAAAAACATTAACTCCATATCAGTCCGATGGTAGAACGTCTTTGCTATTTGCAACCACAATAACAACTAAGAGCAATTGTGAATATATTAACTTTAGAGTTGGGTTGGTGACTATTGGTGATACTTGTACATTTAGTGATTTTATGTTCTTAGAGGGGGAACATACTTGGGACAGTATTGGTAATTATATTCCATATGTAGGATCATCTAATGTTTCAACCGATATATTGTTACGTTCTTTACCAAATGGAATTTGCGATACACATGAAAACGGAATAATCACACGACGAGTTGGCGAAATTACTTTTGATGGTAGTGATGATGAGGCTTGGGTCAACTATCAAGGAATTTGTTTTGAAATTCCTATTCAAGGAAAAAAATACGGCACATCACAACCTTTGTATAATTTAATTTCTGATAAGCTAGGGGTTGCTCCATGGAATATTATGGTTTCAAAAATGGATAACTTAATGATTAAAGAAAATGGGGGGCAGTCAAATAACAAGGTCTATATCAAACACACTTCCTACACGACTGTTGCTAATTTCAAAATATGGTTACAGTCAAACCCTATAACTGTTTGGTATGAACTAGCTACCCCAACAACAGAAGAATTTATTATCCCTAAAATTCCTAGTTATTATCCTTATACGAATGTATGGCATGATAGTGAAGTTCCAACAAATATCACATGGCAAATTAAATCTTATGTCGAAACCAAAGTATCTCAAACTGATTTCGCTATTGAACAAGGCAAAATTTCTGCTTTGATTAGTGAGAACACGCAGATCAAAGGTGATGTATCTTCGTTAAATTCAAAATATAATGAAATTAAAGCAAGCATTGATAGTTTTGGAGTAACGATTAAAGATCATACAACAAAAATCACAAATGTAACCAATACAATCAATAACAATAAAGCAACTTGGGATAAGGCGGGAACTGCACTAACGAATGCGAATAATGCTTTAAGTAAAATTGATGGTTTAAAAGTTGGTGGTAGAAACTTAATAAAAAATAGTAACTTTAAAAATAGCACATATGACTGGCAAAATGTTAATTGTACATGGACTGTGTTAGATGATACTGATTATGAACATTGTTTGAGATTTAGTAGTTCACAAGCAGGTAGTGCTAGCTATAGAATTCACACTAATTATATGCACGCAACTAACACAACATATACATTATCGTTTTACGCTAAAGCAGATACTGATGGTATTGAATTGGTGTCATGTAGAGGTGGTATGTATAATCTAAATGGTAAAACTTATTCATTAACATCAAAATGGAAACGATATACTCATACTTATACTACAGATGCAGTCAATCAAGGTAGTTTAACTTTTTGGACTAATCACCCCAATAAAAACGTATATCTTGCTAATGTAAAACTTGAAATTGGTAATAAACCAACCGACTGGACACCTGCACCCGAAGATATCGACAATGAAATTAAAACAGTAACAGATAAAACCGCATCATTACAATTGACTTTAGACAACTTTAAAACAACTGTATCAAATACTTATGCAACTAAAGCGCAATTAAATACTGTTGATGGAAAGTTTGTTAATTACTCCACTACTGCACAAATGAATAGTGCAATTGATCAAAAAGCAAATGAGATTAATACAAGTGTTTCTAAAACTTATGCAACACAGGTTCAGTTAAAAACAGCCAATGACAACATATCTGCATTGTTGACTTGGAAAGGAAGTGCTGAACAGAAAATCACTGATTCGGCTATTGTTTCAACTGTTACAAAATCTTCAAGTTGGACAACATTGAATACTAATGTTAATAATGCAACAACTAAAATTAATAATTTAGTAGATTTAACAACAATCAAAGATACTCGAGACAAAAATGAAAATCCGCAATATTACTTTACTAATTACCCTAAAAAAACAGTTAAAGAGTTTAAAAACTGTTCACAAATCGGAATTAGTGGTGAAGGGGTTTATGGAACATTAATTACTGAAATTTCATGGAATGATAGTTCAGGAGGCTATCCGGTTCAATTATTTTATCCAAATAATACACAAAATATTTATCGCCGAGTGGGAAAATCTAATACTGCTTGGGGTTCATGGACGAAAGTTGCGGGAACGCATAATGTTGTTTCAACGATTAATCAAACTGCAGAAAGTATTAAAATACAAGCTTCTAAAATTCAATTAGAGGGAATTGTAACTGCGAATAGTCGTTTTAAGATATTAGCTGATGGTAGTATGGAAGCGGTGAATGGTAAATTCTCAGGAACTATTAATGCAACAAGTGGTACATTTACAGGTAAAATTACAAGTTCCACAATTATTGGTTCTACCATAGAATTAACAAACAATCGAACTGTTACCGTTTATGAATCAGATAAAGATAAGATTATGAATCATGTACTCGGAAGATCTATATTAACTGGTAGTGAATTTACGAGACTTGATTTAAATAGAGATGGAATAATTAGTTCGGTAGATTATGTAATCTTAAAAGATATATTAAGTGGAAAATTCCCAAAAAACTTTACAGATTATGTAACAATAAATACATCGTCTCCCGATAAAATGATTACAGTAGGTACGAAGAATGGAGTATATGATACAAATGTAAAAATTGGTACTGGTAAAATCGAGGCAAGTTATGGAATTTTTAATAATTTAACGACAAATAATGTTAAATTATATAACGGAAGCGTTGTGTTTAGTGAAAAAGGTTGGCAAGACGGTTTTTCTATTGTGCCATCTTTTGGCGGCGCAGGAGATAATAATGTTTTAAATTTTGAAGCAGGAACTGGCGGCGAAGGCGAATATAGTGGAACTGGTACAACTGCGATGCTAATTAAAGGACAAAGTTGTACAGTTAGTTTGTTTGGCAATTTGGAACATCATGGTTCAGCGAATAGTTGTTATATAGGGAGTTCTAGCAATTCTTGGAAAAGTATGTATGTTCATTATGGAAATTATATCTATAATGATGGACATTCAGCGTGTTATACAGATCATGTTGGAGCGCCTCGTGTTGCGAGAATAGCATTTGCATCAGATTATGTACATTTTGAAAATACGAACAACGGTAAAACAGTAGGAATTTTTTGGGATATAGGTTCAGATATTTCAATTAAATATGGCATAATGCCTTCTGCTTATAAAGCAAAAGACAATATCAATAAAATTAAATTCTATGACTTTTATTACAACGAAAATGATAAACATGAGAAAAATGGATTTATTGCCAATCAATTAGAAATGATTGATAAAAGTTTTGTTTACGAACAAAAGGATAGTAATGGAAATGTTACTTTAGTACCAAATCAACAAATATTATTGACTTACACAATTAAAGCATTACAAGAACTTGATAATGAAGTTAAAGAATTAAAAGAACAAATCAAGCAACTTACAGAAAGGAGTACATGATGCAGAAATATTTAAAACTTGCAGATTACGATATACTAGTAAACTATTATGAGGGTTTTCGAGAAAAAGCAACTATCACTATTCCTACGAATGAAAATCAAGTTATTCCGTTTTGGGATATAGTGAGCCTATTTGAAACCAATGATATTAGTGAGTTAAAATTTTATTATGATTGCAACGAAGAATTACCTATTTCGGAAAGAAAGAGCGAACCTATTTTAAAATTCGATGGTTCATTAAAAGGCTATACGAAAATTTCAACTACCGTTGATAGCAGAGATGCTAAATTAGGAACAATTACTTTATTAAAACCAAATGTTAATAACATGGACTTAGATGAAGTTAAAGAAGTCATGAATGAGCAAATTGTTGATAAACTGCAACAATCTTCTATCTTATATATGGTACAAGCTATGACTACTATGCTTACTGATGAACAAGCGTTAAATTGTATTGATTTATTTGAAGAATGGAAGCCAGATACTGAATATGTTGTTGGGGATAGAGTTAAAAACAATGGTAGTCTTTACAAATGCAAAAAAGCACATACATCAGTATCTACATATTCAGAAAGTTTAATTCCTGAACTTTGGGACATTTTACAGAAATAAATGGAGGATAAAAAATGAAAATTACAAATGCACAAATGTTAAATATTTGGAGCGTATTTAATAAAAATTTGAATCAATAGATGATATTAAAATTAAATAATAACAAGAATTGAATAATTAATCTTTGGAAGGATGAAAGGAAATGAAAAAAATGAATAAAGTTAATTATCTTTTAAGCACTGCGATTGGTGCTTTTTTTAGTTTTTTTGGAGTTTTAGCAATCCCACTTTTATTATTAGTGCCATGTAATTTAATTGATTATTTTACTGGTATGGCAGCATCAAAAGTTCGAGGTGAAAAAATCAGTTCATCAAAATCAATTGAGGGAATTGTTAAGAAAGTGACGATGTATGTACTTATTTTTGTAGGGTTCGGGATTGATTGTATGATTAGTTATGTTACTGGCACATTACGTATTGATATGGTATTTCCGTTATTATTCAGTGCAATTATCGCTTCGTGGTTGGTGATTAATGAATTAATCTCTATTACTGAAAACTGTGAAGTTATCGGTCATACAGTGCCAATTTTAGGACCAGTATTAAGATTTATTAAAAACAAAATCGAATCATCAGTAGAAATTGAAGAAAACAACAATAAAGAGTAGCAAAACTGCTACTCTTATTTAATAAATAATGAAAGAGAGGTATTTATATGGCAAGAATTGGAATTAATGACGGGCATACTATTACAGGTCCCGGAAGTGGTGCAGTGGGGATTAAAAACGAATCACAAGAAACACGTAGAATTGGTAATGAATTAAGAAGAATTTTAAAAGCAAATGGTCATACAGTGATCAATTGTACTGTTGATTATGCTTCAACAGTTAATGAATCGTTAAGATTAGTTACGGAACAAGCCAACAGAGATGACTTAGACATTTTTATTGCCATTCACTTAAATAAATTTGATGGCAATGCGCATGGTGTGGAAGTTTATACATATAAAGGTCGTCAATTTGAAGATGCTTTAGAAGTGTGTCAAAATATTAGTGCTTTAGGATTTACTAATAGATCGGTTAAAAACGGAACTGGTTTGTATGTAATCAATAAAACAAAAGCCAAAGCGATGTTAATTGAAGTGTGTTTCTGTGATAATCAAGGTGATGTAGATTTATATGATTCTCATGGTGCAACTAGAATTGCCGAAGCCATTGCGAAAGCAATTGATGATACTATTGATGTTGAATACGGAAAACCACTAGAGCCAACTGTTGAAAATTCAATGTATAAAGTTGGGCAACACGTGACATTTAGTTCATGTTTTATTTCAAGCGCTAATGCATCTACGTGTGATCCTGCTTTAACTGTTAAATGTAGTGTTAATCATGGAGTAATTAGTGAAATTAAAATTGTTAATGGTGTCACTGTATATAATTTATCAGGTATATGTTGGGTGAATAATGGTGATATTAGAGGGTTATATAGTGAATCATCTAAGCCGGTTGATAATTGGGTAGAACGATTAAATGAAGAATGTAAAAAACAAGGTTTTAATGGTTATCCAACTGTTAAAAAAGGTGCGAAAGGAAACATTACTAAGTTAATTCAAGAACGTTTAAATAGCGTAGGATTTAATCTTAATGTAGATGGATCGTTCGGTAATGACACTGAATATGCTGTGAAAGTCTTCCAACGTAATAGGAATTTAAGCAATGATGGTGTTGTTGGTGCGAATACATGGAGGTATTTAGTTGATGGGAAAAGTTATTAATATGCGGGTAAGATTAAAAAACAATGCCAAAGATATAGATGCTTACTCAATTCCACTTGAATTTTATAACTACCCAATTAAAATTGTAAATGAAACAAAAGACACGTATATATTAGAATGTCGAAATAAAAGAATACAACTGCATAAACATGAAGTTGAAATTATAAAGTGATAATATCCTACTCCTTTATTGGGGTAGGATTTTTTGATTTTCATTCTTTTAAGATTTTTTTACTTCGTATGTACAAATATTAATTATCAATGTTATAATAATAGAGAATTTACATTTTGTATTATAATGTGACATTTATTTTATTATCTTTATGTTATTAATTAGATAAAAGGGGGTAATAAGATGGAAAGGAGAAGTAGAATGAGATTAGAAGTAGAAAATTTTGCAAAAATAAAAAAAGCTGATATAGAAATTAATGGAATAACTGTTATTGCAGGTGAAAATGATACCGGTAAAAGTACCATTGGTAAAATTCTGTATTGCCTTTATACTGCATTTCATAATTTGAATGAAAAAATTTTGGAAGAGAAAAAAAGGAATATAGGCAGAGTAATTTTTGAAAATTATAAAGGTACAACTAAAGAAGTTAATAAGATATTTGATATCCCGGATATTTTACTGAAAACGGATAACCTGTCCCATGTGTCAATTGAAACTATTTTGAACAAGCAAGATATATGTGATGTTGACGATGAGTTGATTGATAAAATTCTAGAATATTTAAATTTTGACAATGAAGAATTAAAAGGCTTGATAGTGAAAAAAATATTTAATGATGAATTTAATAACCAAATTAAACCTGCTTTTAACGATAAATTAATAACTAATATAAAATTATTTATAAAGGAAGAAAAAATTGAAGTTGAGTTTGATAGAGAAAACGATATAGTAAAATCAGATATTGATTTAAATAATGATGGAATTCTGATAGATAATCCGTTTTTACTAGATGATATAAAAAAGGATAATAGTTCTTCAAAGTCTGTGGCAAAAATTTTAGATTTTTTATTTTTGGATGAGAAAATATATAGACATGATTTGCGATTAACGGAAGCTTTATCAAAATCATTATCACAACCAAAAAGTTCACTAATTGATGAAGCAATTTTGAAAAGACGTCTTGATAAATTTTTAGACATTATTGTTGGGATTACTAAAGGTGATTTTCATGAACAAGAAGCAAAATTTACTTTTTTAAATAGTGTTTTTAACAAAGAAATAGAACTTTCTAATTTATCGACAGGCGTTAAATCATTTGCAATTATTTTAAAACTTTTAGAAAATAAAGATATTGCTGATAATTCAATTATAATTTTAGATGAGCCAGAAGTACATTTACATCCTAAATGGCAATTGATTTATGCTGAAATATTAATACTATTACAAAAAGAATTTAATTTAAATATAGTATTATCTACGCATAGTCCTTATTTTATAAGAGCGATTCAAGTATATTCTGCAAAATATAAAATAGCCAATAAATGTAAATATTATTTATCAAATTTAGATGATGAAAGTTGTGTGAATTTTGAAGATGCAACACTATCCATTGATAAGATATATGAAAAACTATCTAATCCATTGCAACTTTTAATGGATGTAAAAAGTGAGGTTGATTTTGATGATTGACTATGATATGTATGTAAAAACTTTACAAGAAATATCAATAGATAAATCAAAACTCAAAGAAGGAATTATAGACTATGCATCTAATTCACTGAAAAAAGCTGTTGATTTTGATAAGTTTCAAGAAGATTATTTTAAGTCAATTAATCCTAAAATGAAAAAACCAAAATCTGTTGATGCTTTGTGTTTTTTAGATGGTAAATGGTGTTTGATTGAGTTTAAAAATGGACTTGTAAATTATGAAGAAATTTGTAGTAAGATAGGAAATAGTGTATCAACTATACTTTTTAAAGATAATTTAAGTCCAAAAGAATTTAAAGAAAATTCAATTTTTATTTTAGTTTACAATAAAAATAAGGCTTTAAAAAATAAAGATGGAAAATTAAATGAAGAGAGATATCTATTAGAAGAGGAAATTGTGGAATCACATAGTTTTGATGAGTTTAGTAGAAATTTAACGGAATTATCTGGTAAACCGATTATTAGTTTTAAATTAGGCACTTTTCAAAATGTTTATTTTTCAAAAGTAAAGACGATGGATAAAGAAATATTTAATAAATATATAGAAATGAAAAATGTTGTTGCATATAAAAAATAAAATTAACATGAGTATTTTCTCACTATCCTAAGTATATATAAATAGGAGGTGGGGAATATGAGTTATGAAGATACAGTTGATTTAATTAACGAAGTACAAAATTTGCTTTATACATTAGAACTTTCGTTAGAAATTAATGATGAAATTATTAGTTCTGATTTAATTAGGATTATTAGACATTCATTACCCGATAATTTAATGTTAGTAGACTTATTGGTTAATTACATAGTTAAAAACATCCACAATTAGCGGATGTTTTTTTATGATTAAATAGCGGTAAAAATCAGCTAATAATTAACAAATAAGTAACAAACATCAAGAATGCCTAGTAAATACAGTATCCTTAATTTCCATACCATAAAAAATAATATGCAACATTATATTGTGTTATATAAAGTAAAAAACGGCATTTTTATATGCGGCGATCCGGCAAGAGGATTAGTTAAAATGACACAAGGTGAATTAGAACAAATCTATACGCAAAAAGCAGTTATAATTGAGTTTGTCTCAAAACCTATTAAAACTTCTAAAATAACTTTTGTTCAATGTTTAATAAATGTCGCTAAAAGCTTTCGTTTATCTATTTTTCAAATTACGTTATGGTCTTTGTTAAGTTCAATAGGAATGCTTTGCTTTAATTATTATTTTAAAATGATTATCGATTACTTAAATCAAAAGACAAAATTAACAATTATTATCTTTTTAGTTATTGGTGCATTTTTTGTATTAATCGGAAAACTTATTGTAGATAGTGTTAGAAATAAAATTGTATTACAGTTTGAAAAAAATCTTCAAGAAAAATTTGTGTTTAAAATTTTAATACGTTTATTAGATTTACCAAGCGATTACTATGAACGTTATTTAAAAAATGAAACAATTATTAAAG
This sequence comes from Erysipelotrichaceae bacterium, assembly GCA_018365815.1. Classification (GTDB taxonomy): domain Bacteria; phylum Bacillota_I; class Bacilli_A; order Erysipelotrichales; family Coprobacillaceae; genus Beduini. The sequence continues at coordinate 39,931 of JAGZJH010000001.1, read as the reverse complement.
CTCAGTCATTATTTGAATTACCGATTTTTATTGTCAATGTGTTTTGTTCTGTTTTTATTGATGGGGTAATGATTTTAGTTTATTTATTAGGATTGTTATGTTTAAATCAAAAATTATTTATGGTTATTGGTTGTTTTTTAATTATTTTAGTAGTAGGAAGTTATTATATTTTAAACCATTTAACAAAACTACAACAAAAAACATTAAACGAACATCAAAAACTGAATGAACAGATGATAGAACATATTCATCATTTTCAAAGTATTAATCGTTTTTTACTGAATGTTAGACAAAATGGTCTGCTTCAAAATAAGTTTCAAACCTTTATTAATGATTATTTAGAAACTAAACAATATACTTTTTATTTTCAATTACTGATTAATGGATTAATGAATAGTTTAAATATCATTATTTTTGCTTCGAGTGCTTTGCTTATTCAAAATAACATTTTAACAATCGGACAATTGATGCTAGTTTATTCGATGTTAGGGTATCTTATCGATCCAATTTTAAGAATTGTTGAGTTATTGATAGAAGGACAAAAAAATGCTATTATTTTTGAGCGTTATAAATCATTAAAAGTATCATCACCGATTTATAAAGAATTTGATGAAACAATTAGTGCAATAGCCTTTGAAAATGTTAAATTTGCTTATGGTTACAAAACACCGATACTTACTTATGTTAATGAAGTTTTTACACATCATAAGTTAGTTAGAGGCGAAAATGGTTGTGGGAAATCAACGTTTTTAAAGTTGTTGAGTGGACAATTAAATGAATATGAAGGGCATATTTATATCAATCATACGCCTTTAAAACAAATCAATCCTAAGATTATTAATCAGAAAATTGGATACTTAGAAGCAAATTCTTTTATTCCTGAGATGAATGTATTAGAATTTATCTTACTTGATTGTTATGAAGAACAACCGTTTTTATTTAAACTAATTCATAAATATCACTTTGAAGAACTAAGTCAATTATGTAAACAATCTACACAATCTTTATCTAAAGGACAACTTCAATTAGTGGCATTTATGAAAATGATGCTTTTAGATTTTGATGTTTATATTTTTGATGAAGCTTTTAATCATATGAGCCAAGAGGTTAAAAATAAAGTTTATCAAATTTTGGAGAGTGATTTTTTCAAAATGAAGATCGTGTTTGTGGTGGATCATCAAATAAACTGTTTTAATACAAATGAAAGCTATGTTATAATAGAAAAAGGAAATGTAAAGATTGTGAGGAAACATGATGAACTTAGAAATTGAATTTATAAATGAAACTGATTATCAATTAGAAGAATATGAAACTTTGTTTGAATCGTTAGCTAAAACAGGTTTAACAATGTTAAAGGTTGATGGAGATATTGAATTTTCCATCAGTGTGATTTCAAATCAACGCATTCATGAAATTAATCGAGAATATCGTCATATTGATCGTGTGACTGATGTGATCACTTTTGCTTTAGAAGATGAACAATCTCCTTTTGTTGAAGGAATGCCTAGATTATTAGGAGATATTTTTATTTCATACGATCGAGCAGTAGAACAAGCAAGTGATTATGGGCATAGTTTAAAACGTGAAATGAGTTTTTTATTTGTGCATGGTTTACTTCATTTATTAGGGTATGATCATATGGAAAAAGAAGAAGAAAAAATAATGAATGACTTACAAGAAAAAATATTATCATTACATCAAATAGAAAGGAAATAGTTTTATGGAGATTAAACAATTAGTCGAAGCTGCTTTTGAAGCTTCAAAAAATGCTTATGTTCCATATTCTAATTTTAGAGTAGGGGCAATTGCTTATATGAAAGATGGGACAATGTTTAAAGGGTGCAATATTGAAAATGCAGCTTATGGAGATACAATGTGTGCAGAACGTAATGCCGTTTTTCAAGCTTATTGTAATGGTTATACGAAAGAAGATTTTGAAAGTTTAACAATTGTCGCTAAATGCACACCTATCGCTTCTCCTTGTGGAAGTTGCCGCCAAGTGCTAAGTGAACTTTTATTATCAAAAACACCTATATATTTAGCCAATGAAAATGATGTGATTGTAACGAATATGGAAGAATTATTACCGGGTGCATTTACTAAGGAGAGTTTAAATGTTTAAATCAGGATTTGTAACGATTGTTGGTCGTCCTAATGCGGGTAAATCAACACTTTTAAATCAAATTTTAAAAACTAAAATTGCAATCATGTCAAACGTTGCGCAGACTACTCGTAATACCATTCAAGGAATTTATACTGATGAAAATAGCCAAATTATTTTTATGGATACACCAGGAATTCATAAACCTCAAGATATGTTAGGATCTTTTATGAATTCAATTGCCCTAGATTCTATTTTTGGTGTAGATGTTGTATTATTTATTGCACCGGCTGATGAAACAATTGGTAAAGGAGATATGTATATTATCAATCGTTTAAAAGAAGTAGATGTTCCGGTATATTTAATTTTAAATAAAATAGATTTATTAACTAAAGAAGAAATTATGAAAAAACTGTTAGAGTGGCAACAATTATTTCCATTTAAAGAAATGATTCCATGTAGTGCTAAAACAGGATTACAGGTCAATCATTTAATTGAAATTATCAAAAATGATTTAAACGAAGGGATCATGTATTATGACAAAGAACAAATTACAGATCACCCTGAACGTTTTATTGTTGCGGAATTTATTCGTGAAAAGATTTTGTATTTCACAAAAGAAGAAATTCCTCATTCAGTTGCCATTGTGATAGATCGCATGGCAGAAGTCGATGATGGGATAGAAATTATTGCTTCAATTATTGTTTCTAGAAATTCACAAAAAGGGATTATTATTGGAAAACAAGCAAGTATGATTAAAAAAATAAAAACGGCAGCACGAAAAGATATTAAACGTTTTTTAGGTGTACCGGTTTATTTAGATTTGTTTGTGAAAGTAGAAAAAAATTGGCGTAATAAACAAAAATATCTTAAAGAATTAGGTTATAACGAGGACGAATATTAATGAAAGAAGTCACATCACGGGCTTTTATTTTAAAAACTTTACCTTATAAAGAAAAAGATCGATTAGTCTATGTCTATACACAAGATTATGGAAAAATTACTTTACTTGCTAAAGGGGTTAATCAATTAAAAAGTAAAAATGCCGCTTCAATGCAAGAGTTGACTTTAGTTGAGATCACCTTCATTCCCAAAAAAGGGGTATGTACTTTGATTCGCGCTCAGATTATTGATTTTTATCGTGAAATCAAAGAAAATCTCACAATGCAAATTTATGCGATGTATTTTAATGAATATATTTATAAACAATGCGAGGAAAATAACCCTGATTTAAAATTATTTAATTTGATAAAAGAATCATATGATAAATTAAAGATAGGGTATCATGAAAAATTGATTTATAGTTTATTTAATCTTTTTATGTTGAAACATTTCGGTTATTATATTGAAGTTAATCAATGTGTACATTGTCATAGTCAACAGAAAATTGTGAGTATAAGTGTTCAAGATAGCGGATTTATTTGCCAAAACTGCATTCAAAAAGAGCCTTATTATTCTATAGATATTTTAAAATTGTTTAGACATCTCAATTTAATAGAGATTAAGGATATTGATAAATTAAAATACCGAGAAAGTGATTTAGAGACTGTTTCAAATATTATTGAAGTGTTCGTAGAAGAATATAGTGGGTTATATTTTCAAACGAAAAAATTTATGTAATCAATATTTGTTAAAATAATTATTGTATTAATTTATAAAAAAGTTGATTAAAGAGGAGAATATCATGGCAAATTTTTTACCAACAACTTATCAAGAAATGATAGATCGAGGTTGGGAGCAACCTGATTTTGTATATATTTGTGGAGATGCTTATGTTGATCATCCATCTTTTGGAGCGGCAATTATTTGTCGTACATTAGAAAGTAGAGGGTTTAAAGTGTGCTTTTTAGCACAACCTAATTGGCATAATTTAGAAGAGTTTAAAACTTTTGGTAAACCACGTTTAGGTTTTTTGATTTCATCTGGGAATATCGATTCGATGGTTAATCATTATAGTGTATCAAAACGTCGTCGTAAAAAAGATCAATATACACCGGGAGGTAAAATCGGTAAACGACCAGATCGAGCAGTCATTGTGTATTCGCAAAAAGTTAGACAAGTGTATAAAGATGCCACAATTATTATTGGAGGAATTGAAGCAAGTTTAAGACGTTTAGCACATTATGATTATTGGGACGATAAAGTTAGAAAATCAATTGTTATTGATGCTAATGCAGATTTATTACTTTATGGTATGGGTGAAAACAGTATTGTGGAAGTGGCAGAAGCATTAGATAGCGGTTTAGAAGCAAAATATTTAACTTATTTAGATGGAACAGTTTATAAAACAAAAGATATTTCTTTATTAAAAGATTATATTATGTTACCAAGTTATCAAAGTATTTGTGAAAGTAAGGTAGAGTATGCTAAAAGTTTTAATATTCAATATCAAAATACAGATCACTTTAATGCAAAAATGTTGATTGAACCTTATGATGGTTGGTATGTGGTTCAAAATATACCTAATCGCCCTTTAACAACACAAGAATTTGATGATACTTATGCTTTACCTTATGAACGTAACTATCACCCTAAGTATCAACAAATTGGTCATGTCCCTGCGATAGAAGAAGTGAAATTTAGTTTAATTTCAAATCGTGGGTGTTTTGGAGCATGTAACTTTTGTGCTTTAGCCTTTCATCAAGGTCGTATTATTCAAGCACGTTCACATGAATCGATTATTGATGAAGCTAAAAAAATTATTCAAGAACCGGATTTTAAAGGATATATCCATGATGTTGGTGGGCCAACGGCTAATTTTAGAATGCCGGCGTGTCAAAAACAAATGAATCATGGAGCATGTACAACTAAACAATGTTTATGGCCGACAGCTTGTCGTAATTTAGAAGTCAGTCATCGAGATTATTTAGAACTATTAGATAAATTAAGAATTTTACCAAATGTTAAGAAGGTATTTGTACGCTCTGGAATACGTTATGATTATTTGATGTATGATAAAGATGATACGTTTTTTAGAAAGTTAGTTCAAAATCATATTAGTGGACAATTAAAAGTTGCACCTGAACATATTAGTGATCGAGTTTTAGATAAAATGGGGAAACCAAGACGAGGACTATATGAAAAATTTGTTGAAAAATATGAAGATTTAAACAAACAATATCATAAAAATCAATATTTAGTTCCTTATCTAATGTCTTCTCACCCAGGTAGTGATTTAAATGCAGCCATTGAATTAGCAGAATATTTACGTGACATTCATCATCAACCTGAACAAGTACAAGATTTTTATCCTACTCCGGGAACATTATCAACAACTATGTATTATACTGGTTTAGATCCTAGAGATATGACTGAAGTCTATGTCCCTAGAAGCCCTCATGAAAAAGCGATGCAACGTGCTTTAATGCAATATCGTAATCCTAAAAATTACGATTTGGTATATGAAGCATTAACAACTGCAAAACGTTTTGATTTAATTGGAACAGGACCTAAGTGTTTAATTCGACCTAAAGGTTCGAGATTTAATGGCAAAGGGACTTACCGGGGAAAATAAAGTACCCTTATAATTGGTTGACAAAATAATGATAGAGAATTATACTTATTAAGATTTAAAATGATTTATAGTGCCTTAGTTTAGACTAAAGGCATTTTTTATTCGGAAAGGGGAATAAATATGGCAAAAAAAGAAATGGATATATTAGTTGCACACGCTAAAACAAGTGGATTTGTATTTCAAGGTTCAGAAATTTATGATGGTTTAGCAAACACTTGGGATTATGGTCCGTTAGGTGTTCAAATGAAAAATAACATTAAACAAGCTTGGTGGAAAAAATTTATTCAAGAAAGTCCTTATAACGTTGGAATTGATGCAGCAATCTTAATGAATCCTCGTGTTTGGGAAGCAACCGGTCACGTGGGTGGATTTTCAGATCCTTTAATGGATTGTAAAGAATGTCATACACGTCATCGTGCAGATAAATTAATAGAAGAATTTAATCCTGAAATTCATAGTGATGGTTGGTCAAATGAAAAAATGGAAACTTTTATTAAAGAACATGGCATTAAATGTCCAAACTGTGGGAAATCTAATTTTACTGAAATTAGACAATTCCAATTAATGTTTAAAACACATATGGGAGTTGTAGAAGATGCTAAAAGTACAGTTTACTTAAGACCAGAAACAGCGCAAGGCATTTTTGTGAATTTTAAAAATGTTCAACGTACAACTCGTAAAAAAGTACCTTTTGGTATCGGACAAATTGGTAAGTCATTTAGAAATGAAATTACACCAGGTAACTTTATTTTTAGAACACGTGAATTTGAACAAATGGAAATGGAATTTTTTTGCAAACCAGATACTGATTTAGAATGGTTTGAGTATTGGAAAAATTACTGCTTTAATTTTTTAACAACTATTGGAATAAAAGCAGAAAACTTACGTTTTAGAGATCATGAAAAAGAGGAGCTATCTTTCTACTCTAAAGCAACTTCAGATATTGAATATGCTTATCCATTTGGTTGGGGAGAACTATGGGGAATTGCTGATCGTACAAATTATGATTTAACAAGACATCAAGAATATTCTAAAAAGAACTTAGAATATTTAGATCCAGAGACAAATGAAAAATATATTCCTTATGTCATTGAACCGGCAGTTGGGGTAGATCGTATGTTTTTAGCGGTGTTAAGTGACGCTTATGATGAAGAACAATTAGAAAATGATACACGTATTGTCATGCATTTACACCCTGCTATTGCCCCTTATAAAGTCGCAGTTTTACCTTTAACAAAAAAATTATCTGAAAAAGCAACTGAACTTTATGCAAACTTGTCAAAAGAATTTATGTGTGAATATGACGAAGCAGGGCAAATTGGAAAACGTTATCGTCGTCAAGATGCCATTGGAACACCACTTTGTGTCACTGTTGATTTTGATACATTAAATGATGATACAGTTACAATTAGAAATCGTGATACAATGGAACAAATTCGTTTGCCAATCAGTGAACTTAATCAATATATTGCATCTTTTATTAAACTTTAATGTAAAGGAACATCGCTATGGCAAGGTTGAGTGAAGAAAAAATTAATCAAATACTTGAAAGTGTAGATATTGTTGATGTTATTTCAATGTATCTAAATGTTGAAAAAAAAGGTCGCGATTATAAAGCGGTTTGTCCGTTTCATGATGATACTAATCCTTCATTATCTATTTCCCCTTCAAGACAGATTTATAAATGCTTTGTTTGTGGAGCAGGCGGAAATGCTTTTACCTTTTTACAAGAGTATTTAAACATATCTTACCTTGAAGCGGTTAAAAAAGTTGCCGAAATTGGTGGAATTGATGTTAGTGAGTTAAATTTTTCTGCTCCGGTTAAACCAATAGATCAAAAACTTAAGCCCTTATATGCAATGCATGAAGAAGCAATACATATTTATCGGCATTTATTAAATACCCGCAGTGGATTAAGCGCTCATGAATATTTGACTTCACGTCATATCGATGAAAAATTAATTGATAAATTTTCAATTGGTTATGCAGGAATTGATAATCAATTGTATAAAGCTTTTAAAAACTTAAATTATAGTGAGTTAGATATGGCACGATCAGGATTAGTGATTGAAGGTGAACATTCTTATTTTGATCGTTATCGTGATCGTATCATGTTTGCTTTGCATGATGATCAAGGTCGAGTAATTGGATTTAGTGGTCGATTGTATCATCAAAATGATGAAGGAGCTAAATATATTAACTCACCTGAATCTGATATATTTATTAAATCAAAAACATTATATAATTACCATCGCTCGAAAGAGGCGATTAAAAAAGCAGGCTTTGTTTATTTGCTTGAAGGGTTTATGGATGTGATTGCATTAAGCAAAATTGGAATTGACAATACGTTAGCTTTAATGGGAACTGCTTTGACTGTTGAACATGTTAAAATGATTCGCAAATTGACAAATACTGTTTATCTAACTTTAGATGGTGATAAAGCAGGTCAAAATGCAGCTATTAAATCAGCAAAACTATTGGCTAATTACCAATTTAATGTCAAAATGGTTAAATTGATGGATGGATTAGATCCAGATGAAATATTAGAACAATTTGGTCAAGAAACATTAAATATTTCATTAAATACTCTAATTTCGCCTATTGAGTTTGAAATCAGTCATTTATATGAAACAGTTAACTTAGCAAATTATGAAGAAAAACGTGAATTTTTAGAAAAAAGTTGTATGTTAATTCAAAACATCGATAACATGATTGATCTTCAATACTATGAAGAAATGATTGCAAATAAATCAGGATTTGATTTAGAATTTATTAAAGAATATATGCGAAGTTTAAATGCTAATAAGCAAAAAATCTCGCCTGTTACTCACCAAGAAACAATAAAAAAACACAAACATTTAGATAAATATGAAAAAGCAGAACGTCATTTATTATTTTATATGCTTTTAGATAAACAAGCGGCTAATCAATATGAACAAAAAATTGGTTTTATGTTTGATGATACTAATCGAGTAATTGCAAGTTATATTGTAGATTATTATCGTCAACATGACTCAATTGAACTTTCAAGTTTTATCAGTTATATCAATAATAAGCAATTAGTAGAATACATTTTAGAAATTTGTGATGAACAACTACCACAAACTTATAATTCAACAATTATTGAAGATTATATTGATATTATGAAAAAACAAGCAAAAACTAAAGAGATTGAACAATTGAAAAAACAAATGGCAAGAGAATTAGATGTATTAAAAAAAGCAGAACTTGCGAAAATGATACAAGATTTACAAAATAATTAAGGAGGTCCAATATGGAAAAGAAATCTAAAAAAGGACAAATGATCACTTTAGATGATCTTAAAACAATGATTTTAGAAACAGCCAAAACTTTAGGAAAATTAACACAAGAAGATCTTGATGCATTTTTAACTAAATATGACTTAGATGATCAAGCGGCAGAAGAATTGCTAGAATATATTACTAACCAAAAAATTGAAATAGCTGATGATTCACTAGATAATCTAGAAGATGAAGATATTGATTTAGCAGGTCTTGAAGAAGAGATAGATTTAGATTTGGATTTAGATTTGGATTTAGATTCTGATATTGATAGCATTGGTGTTGATGGACCGGACTTAGATTTTGTAAGTGATTTTGATTTAATGACTGGAGATACATTTAACATGTATTCTATTAGCGATCCTCAAGAAGAAAATCAACTAGGAAGCAATGTTAAAATTAACGATCCGGTGAAGATGTATTTAAAAGAAATTGGCCGTGTTGAATTATTAAGTCATGATGAAGAAATAGAGTTGGCTAAATTAATTTTAGAAGGAAATGAAGAAGCAAAGAAACGTTTAGCAGCAGCCAACCTTCGTTTAGTTGTTTCAATTGCTAAAAGATATGTTGGTCGAGGAATGTTGTTTTTAGATTTAATTCAAGAAGGAAATATGGGATTAATCAAAGCAGTTGAAAAATTTGATTACACTAAAGGATTTAAATTTTCAACATATGCGACTTGGTGGATACGTCAAGCTATTACTCGTGCAATTGCTGACCAAGCAAGAACAATTCGTATTCCAGTACATATGGTTGAAACAATTAACAAACTAACTCGTATTCAACGACAACTAATTCAAGAATTAGGTCGCGAACCACAAGCAGAAGAAATTGCAGAAAGAATGGACGGAATGACACCTGAAAAAGTAAGAGAAATTCAAAAAATTTCTTTAGAACCTGTTTCGTTAGAAACACCTATTGGAGAAGAAGATGATTCACATTTAGGTGACTTTATTGAAGATGAAGGGGCAATGTCACCTGATGATTATGCTGCTAATGAATTGTTAAAAGATGAATTAAACGAAGTTTTATTAGAACTCACTGATCGCGAAGAAAAAGTTTTAAGATTACGTTTTGGTTTAGATGATGGTAGAACTCGTACATTAGAAGAAGTAGGAAAAGAATTTAATGTTACACGTGAACGTATTCGTCAAATTGAAGCAAAAGCACTTCGTAAGTTAAAACATCCATCTCGTTCTAAACGTTTAAAAGATTTTTTAGATCGTTAATCTAATGAAACTATCAAAACGACTAGAGTGCATTGCTTCTTTAATAGAAAAGTACGCCAGTGGATTAGTTTTAGCTGATATTGGAACTGATCATGGATATTTACCTTGTTATTTAGTTAAACATCAAATTACACCATTTGCTTATGCCTGTGATATTGCAATCGGCCCCATCAATTCAAGTAAAGCAACTATTCAATCAATGAAACTGGAAAATCAAGTTATTCCTTGTTTAGGAAGTGGTCTGGCACCGGTACTTAAATTTCCCGTTGAAGTTGTGTCTATTTCTGGAATGGGTGGTTTCTTAATGGAAGATATTTTTAAAGAAGACTTAATTAAAATGAAAAATCTTAAATTTTTAATACTACAACCTAATATTTGTAGTCACATTGTTCGAGAATACTTACTTAATCATGGTTGGAGTATTTTAGATGAAGATGTTGTTGAAGATGCAAATCATTTATACGAAGTTATTGTCTTTAAAAATGAACGTTGTCATGATGTGATGAAAACACCGATTAACTATAAATTCGGTCCTGTTTTATTGAAAACCAAACCTGATATGTTTATTAAAAAATGGGAACGCGAACTAATTGTTAAAGAGCGTATATTAAACGATTTAAAAAACACACCTAATCATCCGAAATATAAAGAAATACAAAATGAAATCAAAGAAATCAAAGAGGCTATTTATGATTGTAAATGATATCGTTAATTCACTTGAACAATATTTTCCACTATCACTTGCACTTTCTTGGGATAACTGTGGCTTACAAATTGGTTCACTAAATCAAACTGTGACAAAAGTGGTCGTTGCTTTAACTCCTGAAATAGAAGTAATACAAGAATGTATTGATCATGGTGCAAATTTATTAATTACACATCATCCTTTATTTTTTGACAATTTAAAATCAATTGATTTAAACAGTCCAATGGGTAAGATCATAGAACTTGCCTTAACACATCATATTTGTATTTATAGTTTACATACATGTTTAGATATTGGAACAACAATTTCAATGAATCATTGGTTATTAGAAGAACTAGGATTGACTAATTTTGAAAATGCTGATGATGAAGGTATATTAAAGATAGCTTCATGTCATCTTAGTGTTAAAGAATTATCTCATCTTTGTAAAGAAAAATTTCATTTAACACATACTAAAATAGTAGGAAATTTAAATAGTATAGTTAATCAAGTTGGTATTGTTGGAGGGAGTGGCGGTAGTTATATTTTAACTGCTGTTAATTTAGGACTTGATTGTTTAATTACTGGTGATTTAAAATATCATGATGCACAATTAGCTAAACGATATGGGTTAAATTTAATTGATATTAGTCATTTTGCGGAAAATATTTTTACATATAAAATGGCTCAATTGATTGAAAACATGAATGTGAAATGTTTTCAATCAAAACAACAAGATTATTTTATATTAGATGATTAACAAATAATAGCACATACTTAATTTGTAATGTGCTATTTTTATTATCCAAAACTCAAATTAAACAATAATTACGTTTGAGCTTAAACAAATTTTGGTTTATAATAATGAATATCTAAGGGGGAATAGAGAATGAGTTTTGAAATAAGACGACAAGCAGTGTTAGAAAAAATGAATGATAACGAATTAATGATTTTATATTCTGGAATTGAAAATCATATAAGTTTAGATGCGTATTTTCCATTTGAAGTTAATCGACAATTTTACTATTTAACTGGAATAAATCGTAAAAACGTAATTCTAGTATTGCATAAATCCAACCCATCAACAATGACTTTATTTGTAAAAAAAGTAGATAAATTAGAAGAAAAATGGATGGGAAAGCAACTTACTGTTGAAGAGGCCAAAATGACTTCAAAAATTAACTCAGTAATGTTTTTAGATGATTTTGAAAGTTACATTGATCGTTTAATGATTAATTATAGTATAGATACAGTCTATTTTGATACTTATAAACATGCTCAAAATGATTTAGATGATTATAACTTAATAAAAGCAAAAGCATTTAAAAACGACTATTTTAGTGTTAAGATTAAAAACGCATTTGGTATTATTTGTAAACTGAGAATGCAAAAAGATGAAGAAGAAATTCGCCGTGTAAAACATGCTATTGATATTACACATTCAGGTTTAAACTATGTTTTAGACACTTTAAAACCAGGTATGTATGAAAATCAAGTACAAGCTAATTTTGAATATATGATTAAATATTGTGGGGCTACTGGTCCATCTTTTTCAACAATTGCGGGAGCAGGTTACAATGGAACAATGTTACATTATTCTTCAAATGAATGTTTATGTAAAGATGGTGATTTAATTTTATTAGATTTAGGGGCTAAAGTAGAAGGATATTGTGCCGATATTACACGAACTTATCCGGTTAATGGTAAATTCAGTGACCGTCAAAAAGTAATTTATAATATCGTATTAAAAGCCAATCAAGAAGTCGCAAAAGTGGCTAAACCTGGAATGTCATTAAATGATTTAAACAATATTTGTAAAAATGTTTTAGCAGCAGGATTAAAAGAAATTGGATTAATTGAAAAAGATGAAGAATTAATAAAATATTATATGCATGGTGTATCTCACCATTTAGGATTAGATGTTCATGATGCTTCATTAAATCGTGACGCTAAATTAGAACCAGGAGCCATTATTACAAACGAACCGGGATTATACATTGATGAAGAAAGTATTGGAATTCGTATTGAAGATGATTTATTAATTACTGAAAATGGTTGCGAAGTGTTATCTAAAGATATTATTCGCACAATTGAAGAAATCGAAGATTATATGGCAAAATAAAGTGGGTTTCCCACTTTTTTAATTGGTTAAAAAACGACAAAAATAGGTTAAATAATTACAAGAAATACTGATTAATTAGTGATACTATAAAAGAAATGATAATAAAGCAAGATTAAATATCTTATTTAAAATGTAGATTAGGAGGAAATAAAATGCATCAATTAGAAAATAAAATTATTTACCAAATTTATCCTAAGAGTTTTAAAGACACTTCAGGAAATGGCTTTGGTGATATTAATGGGATTATTGAAAAATTAGATTATTTAAAAAATTTAGGTGTTGATTATTTATGGCTCAGTCCATGTTGTAAATCTCCACAAAAAGATAATGGATATGATATTGCTGATTATCGGCAAATTGAACCACTTTTTGGAACTAATGAAGATTATCTTCGTTTAATTAAAGAAGCAAAAAAAAGAAATATGAAAGTAATGATGGACTTAGTGCTTAACCATACCTCTGATCAGCATATATGGTTTAAAAAAGCTTGTCAAAGAGATCCACAATATTTTGATTATTACATTTGGCGTCAAACACCTAACGATTTATCCTCATACTTTAGTGAATCAGCATGGACCTACAACAAAGAAATAGGAATGTATTATTTTCATTTATTTGATGTCAGTCAACCTGATTTAAATTGGGATAATCCAAAAGTAAGACAGGAACTTTATGATATGGTTAATTATTGGATTAAACAAGGAGTAGAGGGATTTAGATTAGATGTCATTGATGTAATCGGTAAAGTACCTGATTTAAAAATTACTTCAAAAGGTCCAAAGTTTTATGAATATTTACAAGAATTAAATGAAAATACTTTTAAAGATCAACTATTAACAGTTGGAGAATGTTGGGGATCTACGTTAGAGGAATCTAATAAAATGTGTAATGAAAAAGGCTTAACTCAAGCATTTCATTTTAACCATTTAACGACTACACAGGTCAACAATGACAAATTTAAACAAACACCATTAAATTTAGATAAAGTTTGTGAAATTCTAAATAATTGGCAAAATAATTATACCGGAATTGAAGCAATGGTGATGAATAATCATGATTTACCTCGTCTAGTATCTTTATGGCTAGATGATAATCAATATCGTATTCCATCTGCAAAATTGCTGATTACATTATTTGGAATTACAAAAGGTAATTTATATATTTACCAAGGAGAGGAAATAGGAATGACGAATGCTCATCGTCATGATTTGGCGTTTTATAATGATGTAGAAACATTAAATAAATATAGAATGTTGAAACAAGAGGGTTATACTCATGAAAAAATCATGGAGATGATTTCATTGATTTCAAGAGACAATGCCCGTACACCAATGCAATGGGACAATTCTAAAAATTCCGGATTTACACAAGGAAAGCCATGGTTAGAAGTTAATTCAAACTATTTAACGATTAATGTTGAAAACGATTTAAATAATCCTGAAGGGGTTTATGCATATTATCAAAAAATTATTCAATTTAGAAAAAAACATTATGATTTAATTAATCAACCTTCAAATTATTCGCATCATGATGGAGTTGTAGAGGTTAGAAGAGGAAATTTAAGAATTTATGCTAATTTTACAAATGAAAATAAAATGATTCAAGAATATGGTGAAATTCAAATGAAAAATTATCAAATTCATGATTTTAATACATTGAAACCCTATGAAGTAATATTTACAAAAGTTAAATAAAACGTTTTCAATTAATGAAAATGGATAGGAAAGCAACCATACAAATGTTATAGTATTTAGGTAAGTAGATATTAGGAGGACAAGATATGGTACGTTTAGGAGTTTCGGTTTATCCGGATTTATCTTCACTAGAAGAAATTGACAGTTATTTAAAACTTGCTTCAAGTTATGGGTTTACTCGTGTATTTTCAAGTATGTTTTCAGTTGAAGATACCCCAGAAAATATCGTAAGTTATTTTAAGAAATTTATTGAAATTGCACATCATTATAAAATGGAAGTTTCTTTAGATGTTAATCCAATGTTTTTAGAGACGTTAGGTGTAACACCTGAAGATATATCATTATTCCATGAAATTGGTTGCGATATTATTCGTTTAGATATGTGTTATGGTGGTGATAGAGACATTCAAATGATTAACAATCCATATGGCATTGTTATTGAATTTAACGCAAGTGGAACACCAATTCAAGGATATATTGATGCAGGAGTTTCACCTGATAAATTTATTGTTTGTCATAATTTCTATCCTCAACGCTATACTGCTTTAAAATGGAAAGATTTTAATGATATTAATAAAGAAGTATCAAAATACGGTGTAAAAATTGGTGCATTTATTAGTTCACATGCTCCAAATACTCATGGAGTTTGGGATGCTAAATGTGGATTACCTACAGTAGAAATTCATCGTGATTTACCAATTAATCTACAATTAAGACATATGTTAGCGACTAAGATGGTTGATGATATTTTAATTGGTAATGCTTATGCAAGTGAAGAAGAGTTTAAAGCAATTCAAGAAGTGGTAAATAAACCATTACCAGAAATTAAAAATGATCCAATTATGCAAATGATTACAAAAGGTAATCCATCATTTGGAAAATCACAAGTTATTTTAAAAGCAAATATTGAAAAAGATATTTCTGATATTGAAAGAGAAATATTATTTGAATATGCTCCACATTTTGAAACAGGAGATGCTTCTGAATGGATGATTCGTTCTAGATTTTCAAGAATGAAATACTCAAAAATAGGAGTTCCATACCGACCAGTAAAACAGTCACATTTTCATAGGGGAGATATTTTAATTGTCAATAACAACTATCAGCATTATGCAGGTGAAGTTCAAATTTGTTTAATGGATATGGTAAACGATGGAGAGCGTAATCTAGTGGGTCATCTTGATCAAGATGAATTAAGAATGCTAGAGTTGATTGGTAAAGGAGATATTTTCTCATTTATTGAAAAATAGTGTTTAAAGAAATGCCAAGGAAGAAACATCAGTTTCTTCCTTTTTATATTTAAAACTATTAATTTTAGAATTTTAATAATTAATTTGATAGTTTAATAAATTAGATAAATACTAAATTTATTAAGTGAATGTAAAAAATAACGCCTTATTTTTGCATAAAAGTAAATAACATTTTTAAAATACAGTTATCTCATTTAAGTGCAAGAGGTTAATTTTCTTTAAAATGAAATGACTTTATATTTGATGATATAAAATATTAAAACTTGTATTCTTTCGTTAATTAAATAAAAATAACATTCAAACTATTTTAAATTGATGTTGTTTGTTATTTGCTTCAAAATCAAGAAGTGTTTTAACTCAATAAAAGTATCCAAAAAATAAAAAAACAAAAATCAAAATATAAGATTAAGTATTTAAGTTTAAACAAAAAAGAGGCGGTTAACTTCGATAATGTTTATTTATCATGTTACAACCTCTTTTTAATTAACGACTTAAATCTTCACCATTAGTCGCAATGACTTTTTTAAACCATTCAAAAGAATCTTTTTTACTTCTTTCTAATGTGCCGCTACCATCATTATTTTTATCGACATAAATAAATCCATAACGTTTTTTCATTTCACCAGTAGAAAAACTTACTAGATCAATACAACCCCAAGGTGTATAACCCATTAATTCTACACCATCGATTTCAACTGCTTTTTTCATTTCTTGAATATGTGCCGCTAAATAATCGATACGATATTGATCGTGTACACTACCGTCTTCTTCTTTTACATCAACTGCACCAAAACCGTTTTCAACAATAAACATTGGTAATTGATAATGATCGTAGAACCAGTTTAATGAATAGCGTAATCCCACTGGATCAATTGGCCAACCCCACTCAGTTTTTTCAATGTATGGGTTATTACATAAATCAGTTTCTTCATTGTAATCAAAATTAGGATTTTCACGGTTAAGTTTAGTCGCAAATGACATATAATAACTAAATCCAATATAATCAACACAGCCATCTAATAAAATATCTTCGTCTTCTTCTGTAATATCTAAATTGTAACCTTGACGTTCAAAGAATTTAACCATATAACCTGGATAATATCCACGTGCATGTACATCTAAGAACCAAAAACGTTTGTGCATTGCACCTACTGACATCATCATATCATTTGGAGCACATGAAAATGGATAAATTGGAGTCATTGCAATCATACACCCAATTTGTAAATTAGGATTAATTTCATGTCCAATTTTGACAGCTAAAGCACTCGCTACTAATTCATAATGAGCCGCTTGATACATGATTTTTTCACGATCTTCGCCTTCTTCATAAATAATTCCAGAATTTGTAAATGGTGCTAAATCTCCGACATAATTGGCTTGATTGTTAATTTCGTTAAAAGTCATCCAGTATTTAACTTTTTTATGATAACGTTCAAAACATACTCTAGAAAATCTTTCAAAAAATTCAATCATTCGACGATTACGCCATCCACCATATTTTTTAACTAAATGAAATGGCATTTCAAAATGTGATAATGTTACCACCGGTTCGATGTTGTATTTTAAACATTCATCAAATAAATCGTCGTAGAATTTTAAACCTTCTTCATTTGGTGTTACTTCATCTCCCATTGGAAAAATTCTTGACCACCCGATTGAAGTTCTAAAGCATTTAAATCCCATTTCGGCAAATAAGGCAATATCTTCTTTATAACGATGATAAAAATCAATAGCTTCATGGTTTGGATAATACTCACCCTCAATAATTTGAGGTGTAATTTTACGTGGCACACCGTGAGATCCAGCAGTCATGACATCGGCTACACTTGGACCTTTATTTCCTTCGTTCCAACCTCCTTCGACTTGATGAGCTGCAACAGCCCCTCCCCATAAAAAATCTTTACTTAAACTCATAGTAATACCTCCTAATAATGTTTATATTATACAATAAATTAAATAATTAAAAAAGACATAAAAAGCATGAGATGAAAAGTTTTATCATATAATTAATCGAGGTGATTTTGTGATCTATTTAGATAAAGAAAAAATTGTAATAAAACAATATTCACAACTTCTTGTATTAGATTCTTCACTGATTTTAATTAAAGCACAAGATCAATTAGTTAAAATAATAGGTCAAAATTTTATAGTATTATACTTTTCTACACATGAAATTCATATTAGTGGAAAAGTGAAAGAAGTGAAATTTGATGAAAACTAAAAAGACACTCGGTTATGATGTGTATTTAATACAATGTAATGATATTATGCCTTATTTAAATATCTTTTCTAAAATGAAAATTAATATCTATTTTTTAAAAAAGGTGGATACTTATACTTATCAATTTTGTGTTAAACGAAAGGGAAGTTATCAATTGCGGCGATTGGATTTACCAATTGTGTTTGAAAAAAGTGTTGGTCTGCTTTACTATTTAACATTATTTTTCAAAAGCAGAATTAAATTAGTGGGAATAATGACATTTATTATTGTATATCTATTACTTAATAATTGTATTTTAAATTTAAAAGTTGTTGGGACTAAGTATCAATTAAATCAACAAATTGTTCGAAAATTGAAAGAGTACGATGTTCATTTTTTAAATCAAAAATTAGATTATGATCAACTAGAACAACTTAAAATAAAATTACAAACTCACTTTAAAGAAGATATTGATTGGTTAAATATCTACCAAAAAGGGCAAACTTTTTTTGTAGAGTATACAAATAAAAAAGAGTCTTCAATTACTTCAAAAGATAATCGTCCAATTGTTGCATGTAAGGATAGTGTGATTAAACAATTTCAAATTCACAGTGGTTATATTAGTGTTAATGTCAATCAGTTTGTTAAAGCGGGGGAGTTACTTGTTTCTAATACATTAGTATCGACTTTTGATGAAACAATATTACTTTATCCTAGTGGTAAGATTTATGGCTATACATGGTATGATATTGAAAAATCAATTCCTAAAATCGATGATGAGGGTGAAGCATTTAGTGAATTATTGAAGAAAGTAAGGGATGAATTGGGAAAGTTAACTAAAAATGAATTTACAATTGATCAAGAAAAGGTTTTACAATTTAGTATAAATGATAGTAAAATAGTAATGAAAGTTCATTACACTTTAATTGAAAATATTGCATGTAAAGGAGAAATCAATGAATCATACAATCAAACTGACTGAATATACAATTGATGAAATCAATCGTTTTCAAGGAATTGGAGAATCTAATATTGAAATACTGGAAAAAGAATTTGATGTTCAAATTATTTTAAGAGGTGATGAATTAATTATTCAAAATGTAAATGAGAATTTAATAAAACAACTTGAATCATTAATTATATCATTATTTAATTTAACAACTAAAGGATTAAATATCACTTCTCGTGATGTCGTGTATGCAATTAAAATGCAAAAAGAAAAACAACTTGAGACATTAGCAGAGTTATACAACGTTAAAGTGGCTAAAACAGTGACGGGTAAAGTGATTTATCCTAAAACAATTGGACAAAGAGAATATTATTATGCTTTAAAAAAGAATGATGTTGTGTTTGGACTTGGGCCAGCAGGAACCGGAAAAACTTATTTGGCAGTTGTTTTTGCAGTGGCAGCATTAAAAAATAATGAAGTCAAGAAAATCATTTTAACAAGACCGGCAGTTGAAGCAGGTGAAAGTTTAGGATTTTTACCTGGTGATTTAAAAGAAAAAGTAGATCCTTATTTAAGACCCCTTTATGATGCTTTGCATGATATGTTAGGTCTAGAACAAACAGAACGATTAATTGAAAAAGGAGTTATTGAAATTGCGCCGCTGGCTTATATGCGTGGACGTACATTGGAAGATGCTTACGTGATTTTAGATGAGGCACAAAATACAACAGATGCACAAATGAAAATGTTTTTAACACGTTTAGGATTTAATTCTAAAATGATTGTCACAGGGGATATGACACAAATTGATTTACCTCATGGTGTTCATTCCGGGTTAAAAACAGCCAATTACATTTTAAAAGGGGTTAAAGGAATAAAATTTATTGAATTATCAGCGTTAGATGTTGTAAGACACCCAGTAGTTTCACGTATTATCGAACGTTATGATGACTTGGATCAAAAGAATTCTAAAAAATGAGATAGAATTTTTTTCTAGGTAAATGATATAAACTATGATATACTTAAAATATTGTTAAGAAAGAGGTATATCATGAAATTTGAAGAATTAAAATTGTGTCAACCATTAATTGAAGCATTAAGTAAAGTAGGGTATGTATCCCCAACTCCTATCCAAGAATCGACAATCTTATCAGCAATTAATGGACAAGATATTTTAGGGTGTGCAAAAACCGGAACCGGAAAGACAGCAGCTTTTGCATTGCCAATTTTGAATATGTTATTTTTAAAAGATGAATCAGTTAAATATCCGCGTTTAATCAAGGCTTTAATACTTGCACCTACACGTGAATTAGCTATTCAAATCGACGAAACATTTAAACAATTTAATCCTTATGTCAATTTAAAATCTGCTGCCATTTTTGGTGGAGTACGTCAAGGAAGTCAGGTCACTTTAATTCAAAGAGGTATTGACGTATTAGTTGCAACACCAGGCCGTTTATTAGACTTACATAAACAAGGTTTAGTAGATTTAACACATGTAGAGATGTTTGTTTTAGATGAAGCAGATCGTATGTTAGATATGGGATTTATCAATGATATTTGGCGTGTTGTCAAAATTATTCCAAAACAAAAACAGACAATGCTTTTTTCAGCTACTTTACCTAAAGAAATTCTTCATTTAACGCAAAAGTTATTAAATAATCCTATTAAAGTTATGGTAAGTGATGGGCGTTTAACTGTTGAAAATATTAAACAATCGTTATATTTTTGTGATAAAGAGGATAAATCGAAATTATTATTAGATCTATTAGAAGATCCTCAAATTTATAATGCAATTATTTTTGTGCGAACTAAACGTAATGCCGAAACACTTTGTAAAAAATTAAGTCGTGCTAAAATTACTTGTGACTATATTCATGGAGATAAATCACAAAATGCCAGAAATAGAGCGTTAAATCAGTTTAAACAAGATAAAATTAGAATTCTTGTAGCTACTGATGTAGCGGCACGCGGAATTGATATTGATGATTTAACGCATGTGATTAATTACGATTTACCAGAACAAGCAGAAAACTATGTTCATCGTATTGGACGTACTGCTCGTAAAGGATTAAGTGGTGATGCAATTAGTTTTTGTAGTTATGAAGAACTCTCTTTATTAAAAGATATTGAAAAATTTATTAGACAAAAAATACCAGTGATTCAAAATGAAAAATATGTAATGAAAAATAAATCAGAGCATAAAACTAAAAAAAGTTATAAAAAAATCAATCGTAGAAAATCCTAGATTGATTTTTTCTTTAAGTTTTTACCAATAGTCAACCACATCGTAATATAACAAGCTCCTCCACCAATAAAATTAGAAATAGGTTCAGCAATAAAAATACCATCAATTCCTAAATTAAATAAATGAGGTAAAATTAAAGTCAAAGGAACAACGATGATTACTTTTCTAAATAAAGAAAAGAAAATGGCTTGTTTAGATTTTCCAAGTGCAACGGCAACTGATTGTCCTGCCAATTGAAAGGATTGCATAAAAAATCCCATAAAATATAGTTTTAAAGCAGATTGTGTAATCTCTACTAATTGAGGATCATTATTAAAAATATGAATAAAGAAATTAGGTACTAATGCAATTAACAACCATAAAATAGTAGTGTAAATGACACATATGATGGTTGAAAATTTAATAGCCGATAAAACACGCTTGTTTAACTTAGCTCCATAATTATATCCCATGACCGGTTGAGCGGCACTGGTAATACCACTAATTGGCATTGTCACAATTTCACGAATTGAATTAATAATAGTCATACTCGCAACATATAAATCGCCACCAAAAGATTGTAAACTTGAATTAATTACAATTGAAACTAAGCTATTTGTAGTCGCCATAATAAAACCGGACATACCTAAACTAATGATTTCGATGACAATGTTTTTTTGTAATTTGAAAGATGAATGATGGAGTTTAATGATTGAATTTTTCTTTAAAAAAGCAATGATCCATAACGAAGAAATTGCTTGCGATAAAACAGTGGCAATGGCGGCACCTTGAACGCCAAATGAAAAAGCAAACATAAAAATCGGATCTAAAACAATGTTTGTAATTGCCCCGATAACAACACTTAACATTCCAATTTTACCAAATCCTTGAGCATTAATAAAACCATTCATTCCTAAACTTAACATGACAAAAATTGTTCCTAGTAAATAAATAGTAATATATTGATTAGCATATTTAAATGTTTCTTCACTTGCTCCAAACATAAATAAAAGTGGTTTTTTAAATGTTAAGCAGACCAGTGTTAAAATAAGGCCAAAAATAATTAATAATGAAAAACAATTCCCCATAATATCTTGTGCTTTTTTAGAATCGTATTGTCCCCTGGCGATACTAAACAAAGGCGCTGAACCCATACCAAAAAGATTTGCAAAAGCAATAATGATGGTAATAATAGGAAAAGTAATTCCTATTCCTCCTAAAGCAAGTGAAGATTGTTCCCCAATTCGCCCAATAAAAATACGATCAACGATATTGTAAAGTAAACTCACTAATTGAGCTAATGTTAAAGGGAGGGCTAAATTTATAATATTTGAAGCAATACTCCCTTTGCTAAAATCACTTTGTTGTTTAAACATACTTATTCCCCCAAAACTACTTTGAATACAAACATAGTTTAATATTATTTTAATTAAATGTAAATTCTTAACTTATATATTTTAATTTAATGATATAAAATTTTTCACCTTTAAAAAATGGTAAGATATGTCATAAGTGTTCATTGCATTTTGATGTTAAAGTGGGTATAATTAATAAAATGCAAGAGGGGGTATATATGATGGAAAAGTTAATTGTTTTAGGAACTGGTAATGCAAGTGTAAAAAAATGTTATAATACTTGTTTTGCGCTTCAAAGTCATGATGAATATTTTTTAATAGATGCAGGAGGCGGTAATCAAATTTTAAGTCGACTAGATCAAATGAATATCAAGATGGAATCTATTCATCATTTATTTGTCACACACGCCCATACTGATCATCTTTTAGGAGTTATTTGGGTGATTCGTATGATAGCAACACAGATGAATAATCATCAATATGAGGGTGAATTTCATATTTATGCTCATACTGAGTTAATTGAAGCCATCAAAACTATTTCTAATTTAACATTGCAAAGTAAGTTGACAAAATTATTTGATCATCAAATTATCTTTCATGAACTTCAAGATGGCATGAGTAAAGAAATTTTAGGACATACTTTTACTTTTTTTGATGTTTTATCAACTAAATTAAAACAATTTGGTTTTACTTTTTACAATGGACAATCTAAAATATCTTTTACAGGAGATGAACCTTATAATGAAGCTTGTTTTAAATATGTTGAAAATAGTGAATGGTTATTCCATGAAGCCTTTTGTTTATATGAAGAACGTGATATATTTAAACCTTATCAAAAACATCACAGCACCGTTAAAGATGGGGCTTTATTAGCGCAAAAATTGGGAGTTAAAAATTTATTGTTGTGGCATACAGAAGAAAGAAACTTAACCAATCGCAAGTTTTTATACACCAAAGAAGCTAAAGAATTTTTTGATGGTAATGTGTTTGTGCCTGATGATTTAGAGGTTATTAAATTATGATTTTTAAATTCATCATTAGTTTTTGTTTATTAAGTATTGCAGTAAGTTTAATCGTGTTTCCAGTCATATTTTTAGTAATGTTTAAAAATTATAAAAATACTGTTATACGTTATATTAAGGAGAAAGAAGATGAAATTTAAAGAATTACGATTAGTGATTATTTGTTTGATCGCTTTTTTAGGAATGGTTGTATTAACTTTTCAAGCAATTTTATTAAAAGATACATCACGTATAATATTAACACTAGTATTTTCTTTTTTAGCGATCACAATGGTTTTGAGTCGTTTTAATATGTGTTTATTTAATGATTATATGCTGATTTATGAATATAAAATAATAGGTATATTACCGACTATTATTGAATATAAAGATGTTAAAGCAGTTAAAGTGGTTTCTAAACATAAAATAGAGATAAAACATTTAAAGACATCTTATGTCTATGTTTTTAACGCAAAAAAATTTGAGCAAGCATTGTTACAAAAATTAAAAATAAAGAGTAGGTGAGAAAGTGAAAAAGATTGATTATCATATTCACACTCGTTTTTCTGCAGATAGTCAGGAAAACGAAAGAGAATGTGTCAAAAAAGCAATTGAAATGGGATTAGATGAAATTTGTTTTACGGATCATCAAGATATTAACTATCCAAATACTTCATTTGATTTAAATGTCGAAGATTATTTTAAGGCAATGAAACAATTACAAGAAGAATTTAAAGATCAAATTACAATCAAAATTGGTGTTGAAATTGGTCTTAATCGCAAATATGAAAAAGAAATTAATGAATTTGTTAATCGTTATCCATTTGATTATGTTATCGGTTCAATTCATGCCATTGGTGATCAAGAATTTTATGAACCGGCTTTATTTTTTAAAGATAAAACAAAACAACAAGCTCATTTAGAATTTTTTAAAGAGACATTAGAATGTGTCAAAACTTTTGATTGTTTTAATTGTTTAGGACATTTAGATTACATTTCACGT
The DNA here is from genome assembly GCA_018365815.1 of Erysipelotrichaceae bacterium. Classification (GTDB taxonomy): domain Bacteria; phylum Bacillota_I; class Bacilli_A; order Erysipelotrichales; family Coprobacillaceae; genus Beduini. Next base: position 15,296 of record JAGZJH010000001.1, on the reverse strand, counting down.
TATGGTCCTTATCAAAATTCATTAGTAGATCATCACATATATCAAGAAATTATCGATGAAATTTTTAAGGTATTAATTCAAAAAAATAAGGGAATTGAAATAAATACCTCTGGTTTTAAACTACTAAAAGACAATGGCTTTCCTAATTTTAAACAAGCTCAAAGATATTATGATTTAAATGGTCGTATTATTACAATAGGAACTGACTCTCATGAATGCAATCGAGTAGGAGAAAATGTTGAGGGGGTTTTAAGTCATTTAGAAAAAATAGGCTTTAAGAAAATCTCAACTTTTTTACAAAGAAGATTAGACAAGGAGAAGGTATCATGAACTTTTTAATCAAACGTTTTATTAAAGATTATAAACAAGTTGAAAATGCTAAAGTAAGAGAACAATATGGTTTTTTAGTAAGTATCGTTTCAATCGTTTTAAACATCATTTTAGCGACTTCTAAATTAATAGTAGGATTTATTGCAAATAGTATCTCAATTCAAGCTGATGCTTTAAATAATTATTCTGATGTAGGAAGTAATTTAGCGACTTTGTTTGGGTTTAAATTAGCAAGTAAACACCCTGATGCAGATCACCCCTATGGTCATGGTCGAATGGAATATATTTCAGGATTAATTATTTCTTTTTTGATTTTTTTAGTTGCATTCCAATCATTAAAAGAAGCATTAATTAAAATTGTTCAACCAGTGGCAATTCAATTTAGTTATATCAGTGCTGGGATTTTGGTAATGTCCATTGTCGTAAAATTGTATATGGGATTTATGAATAAAGAAATGGGAGAAAGAATTAACTCATCTTCTTTAAAAGCAGCTAGCCAAGATAGTTTTAATGATACAATTACAACAATTGCAGCATTAGTGAGCATGTTGTTATCTCATTATGCTTCATTAAATTTAGATGGTTGGTTTGGGTTGTTTGTTTCATTATTTGTTCTAAAAGCAGGAATTGAAGTGTTTAAAGATACTACTAATCCATTATTAGGTCAAGCACCTGATAAAAAAATAGTGAACGATATAGAAAAACTGGTATTATCTCACGAGGGAATTTTGGGAATCCATGATTTAATGATGCACGATTATGGTCCGGGTCGCTCTTTTGTTACTTTACATGCTGAAGTAGATTGTCATGCTGATTTATCACAAACACATGATGAAATTGACTTAATCGAGCGAGAAATTCTTGAAAATTTTAATATTCATGCCACTCTTCATATGGATCCAATTGATTACAAAAATGAAATAGTTAACGAATTAAAAGAAAAAGTGACAAAAATTATTAAAAGCATCAATGATGCATATACATTACACGATTTTAGAATTGTGACTGGCCCAACGCATACAAATATATTATTTGATGTTGTTATACCAACTGAAGATACTATTAATGTTGTGGAGTTAAAGAAAACAATTGATAATAAAATTAAAGAAATTAATCCTACGTATTATAGTGTAATTGATATTGATCGATCTTATTATTAAATAATCATTAACTTCTGTATTATAAATATTTAGTATATAAGTGTAGTATTTTGAAATGATATGTGATAATAATTTAGATTATGCTTATTCAAATAGTTTTCATGTTTTTGATTATCCCTTTATAATAAGAATTTGTAGAAAATTGTAATTTATGCTATGATATAAAAAACAAATATTAAGGGGGACAAGCCAATATGAAAACAAAAATTGAAATTCAATATGAAAATAAGAATATTTTGATTTCGAATATTGAAAAATTAGTTAAAGCCGATATTAAATCTAAAGGAATTAAAATGAATACATTAGAAGATTTAAATATCTATTATCAACCGGTAAGTGCTTCTATTTATTATGTTGCGAAAACTAAAACAGATGAAGAAATTGTAAGTAAAGCAATTACTATTGAAATGTAAAATTAGGGTTATACCCAGTTTTTTGTTAATAATCTCAATTAATGAAAGCGCTTAAATTTTTGGGTAAATATATTGAATTATAGGTAAAGTACGGTATAATATAAGTATGAATAATAAGGAGGGGTAATCATGGCTGAAAAATATGAATTTATAGTCACTGATCCTATGGGATTACACGCTAAACCACTTACAGTTTTAGTGAATGAAGCGAGTAAATATGATAGTGTTGTAAAATTAATCTATGAACGTAAAGAAGCAAACCTCAAATCTATTATGGGGACAATGGCATTAGGTGTGCCGACTAAAGCTCGTTTAATTATCGAAGTTGAGTGACAAGATGAACAAGAGGCAATTGAAAAACTTAAATTAGTTCTCAAAGAACAGAAAATTACGGATTAGTAAAAATATAGATTAGGAGTGAATAAATAATATGAATTATATCGAACGATATGAAAAATGGTTAAATAAAGAAGGTCTTGATGAATCTTTAAAAGCGAGTTTAAAAGAAATGGATGAAAAAGATAAAGAAGATGCTTTTTACATGAATTTAGAATTTGGTACAGCGGGTATGCGTGGAATTTTAGGAGCTGGAACAAATCGTATGAATATTTATACAATTCGTAAAGCGAATGTTGGCTTTGCTAAATATGTTTTAACTTTAGAAAATGGTAAAGAAAGAGGCGTTGCAATTGGGTATGATAATCGTCATATGTCATATAAATTTGCAATTGAATCTGCTAAAGTTTTAGCGACATATGGCATTAAATCATATGTATTTGAATCATTAAGACCGACACCTGAGTTATCTTTTGCAGTAAGATATTTAAAATGTGCAGGTGGGATTATGATTACAGCTAGTCATAATCCAAAAGAATATAACGGATATAAAGTTTATGATGATACAGGTTGTCAATTAATTCCAGAGTGGGGAGATCAAGTTGTTAGATTTGTTAACGAAGTTGAAGACGAATTAAGTGTTAATGTTATTTCTGATGAAGAAGCGTATCCATATATCACATATATTGGACAAGAGGTTGATGAAGCTTATTATAAAGAAGTAATGAATGTTGAAATTAATCCGGGAATGGATAAAAAAGATTTTAAAATCGTTTTCTCTCCTCAACATGGAACTTCTAATATTCCTGTAAGAACTTGTTTAAAAAGATTAGGCTATAATATTATTCCGGTATTAGCACAATGTGCACCTGATCCTGATTTTTCAAATACAAAATCTCCAAACCCTGAAGTTGCTGTTTCATATGAATTAGCTATTAAAAAAGCTAAAGAAGTCGATGCTGATGTAGTTGTTATTTGCGATCCTGATGGAGATCGTTTAGGGGTAGTAGCTAAACATGATGGTGAATATGTATTAATGAGTGGAAATCAATCTGCAGCTGTTTACTTAGAGTACATTTTAAGTCAATTAAAAGAAAAGGGAGCTTTACCATCAAATGCGGTAATGTATAATACTATTGTAACTTCTGATTTAGGCGAATTAGTAGCAAGAAGTTATGGTGTTGATGTTGAGAAAACATTAACAGGATTTAAATTCATTGGTGATAAAATTCGTAAATATGAAGCAACTGGTGAGAAACAATTTATTTTTGGATATGAAGAAAGTTATGGTTGTGTTGTTAAGGATTTTGTAAGAGATAAAGATGCAATTCAAGCCGTATTAATAGCTGCTGAAGCAGGTAATTATTATAAACAACAAGGTAAAGATTTAATCGATGTTTTAAATGAATTATATGTTAAACATGGTACGTTTAAAGAAACACAAATTGCCTTATCAAAAGCAGGGGTTGATGGGGCAAAACGTATTCAAGAAATTATGGCTAATTTAAGAAACGATGTTCCTCAAAACATTGGTGATTATAAGGTAGTGGCTATTGAAGATTACCAAACAAGTACAAGATTGGCTGATGATCAAGAAATAGTAATTGATTTACCAAAATCTAATGTATTAAAATATTATTTAGAAGATGGTTCATGGATTGCGGCTAGACCTAGTGGAACTGAGCCAAAATGTAAATTTTATTTTTCAATTAAAGGAAATGATCAAAAAGATGCAGCCAATAAAACTAATGTTTTCCATAAAGCAATGATGGAAATGATTGGTGAAACTGATTATTAAGAAGGAATTTTTTCCTTCTTTTTTTATTTTGTGTGAAAAATTGACAATAGAGTGATGATATAATGAAAAAGTGAATTAAATTATTATGATTTTAACGACTTTTTTAAATGACAAAAATAATTATTGGAAAATATGAAAACGCTAACATTATACTGTCAATTATTGTCAAAAGTTGATATAATAGATATGTATGAAAAAAGGGGGAGACTTTATGCTTGACGAATTTTTAATACATTTGTTTCATCAAGGACAGTGTTTAGAAGCATATAAAATATTTGGTGCTCATTTAGAAAATAATAATGGTGTTAAAGGAGTGCGTTTTACTGTATATGCACCACACGCTTTGTCAATTAGTGTTGTAGGAGAATTTAACTATTGGGATGATGCTAAAAATGTGATGGAAAAAGTTACTGATGGTGGTATTTGGAGTTTATTTATCCCTAAGCTAAAAAATAAACAACTTTATAAATATTGTATTTTAAGTAAAGATGGTCGAAAAATTTATAAAGCAGATCCATATGCTTTTTTTAGTGAACTTAGACCAGCCACAGCATCACGAATATATCATTTAGAATCATTTCGATGGGCTGATAAAAAGTGGTTAAAACAACGTAGTAAAAATTTTGAAAGACCATTAAATATTTATGAAATGCATTTTGGTTCATGGAAAATGAAAAAAGATTTTACTGATGATGAAGAAGGCGAATTTTATAGTTATGAAGAACTTATTGATTTAGTTATTCCTTATGTCAAAGAAAATGGATATACTCATATTGAATTGATGCCTTTACTTGAACACCCTTTTGATGGTTCTTGGGGCTATCAATCGACAGGATATTTTAGTGCTACAAGCAGATATGGTGAACCTAAATCGTTAATGAAATTCATTAATGCTTGTCATAAAGAAAATATTGGCGTCATTATGGATTTTGTACCGGTTCATTTTGTTAAAGATTCACATGGATTGAGTGAATTTGATGGTGGTTTTGTTTATGAATATCCTGATGAGTATCGTCGTTATACCGAATGGGATAGTATTTATTTCGATTTAGGACGTGAAGAAGTTCGTAGTTTTATGATGTCAGCAGTTAATTTTTGGATTGATTATTTCCATATTGATGGAATTCGTTTTGATGCCATTAGCCATTTGATTTATTGGAAAGGCAATAAAAATGCCGGAACTAATGATGGTGCGATTGAATTTATGAAACGTATGAATTCTAAACTTAATTTGGCTCATCATGGAGTGATGTTAATTGCTGAGGATTCATCTGATTATCCACAAGTTACACGCGCACCTAGTGTAGGTGGACTAGGTTTTGATTATAAATGGGATTTAGGTTGGATGAATGATACGCTTAAATATTTATCTTTAGATCCAATATATCGCAAATACGATCATCACTTATTAACTTTTTCAATGGCATATTTCTATGGTGAAAACTTTATTTTACCATTTTCACATGATGAAGTTGTTCATAGTAAAAAAACAATTATTGATAAAATCTATGGAAGTTATGAACAAAAATCAGCTCAATTAAAAACATTATATGTCTATATGATGACTCATCCAGGTAAGAAGTTAAATTTTATGGGGAATGAACTTGCTGAATATAAAGAATGGGATGAAAAGAAATCGTTAGGTTGGAATATATTAACTTATCCAGTTCATGATTCATTTCATAAGTTTATGCGCACATTAAATCAATTGTGTATTAATGAACCATCATTATATCAGTATGATTATTATTTAGACGGATTTGAATGGATGGTAGTTGATGATCATAATCAAAGTGTCTTTGCTTATGAAAGACGTTCACCAGAAGGTAAACATTTATTAGTCGTATTAAATTTCACGGGTAATTATCATGAATCATATACTGTACCGGTGACACAAAAAGGTGTTTATAAAGAAATTTTAAATACAGATAAAAATATCTATTCTGGTTCAAATCAAATCAATTCAAGACAAATTAGAGCAAAAAAAGGAACTGTATTAAATAGACCATATTCTATTCAAGTATGTATTGCACCTTTTGCGGGAATGATATTTGAATTGAAAAAATAAAATTAGTAGGAGAGTAAAAATGTTTAAGAATAAAGAAGAATTTAAAACTGAATATGTAAAAAGAATTGTTGAAATGTATGGGCGCACAATCGAAGAAGCACATGTCACTGAAAAGTTTGCGGTGTTGGAAACAATTGTTCGAGATCAAGCCTCAATTAACTGGGCATTAACTAAAAAGCACGTAAGAGAAAAAGAACAAAAACAAATGCATTATTTTTCAATGGAATTTTTAGTTGGACGTTTATTAGTCAATAACTTAATGAACTTAGGAATTTATGAAATTGTTAAAGATGGACTTGCAGATTTAAATATTAATATCCATGAATTAGAAGAATTAGAATCTGATCCTGGACTTGGAAATGGTGGGTTAGGTCGTTTAGCAGCTTGCTTTATGGATTCATTAGCCTCTTTATCTTTACCGGGACACGGTAATACAATTCGTTATGAATATGGATTATTTAAACAAAAAATTGTTGATGGATATCAAGTTGAGGTACCAGACCAATGGTTAAAAATAGGAAATATGTGGGAGATTCGTAAACCAAAACATGCTGTTGATGTTCGCTTTTGGGGAAGAGTGATATGGAATGATAAAATTGGAAAATTTGAACATATTGATGCTGAATGTGTCAGAGCAGTACCTTATGATATGCCAATTATCGGAAATGATACGACTGTGACAAATACACTTCGTTTATGGCATGCGGAAGTTAGTGACAATATTCCAACAAATAAAGATTTTAGACAATATACACAAGAAATTAGTGAAATTTGTCAAACTTTATATCCTGATGACTCAACACTTGCAGGACGTACATTACGTTTAAAACAACAATATTTCTTTGTTTCAGCAGGATTAAATGCGTTAGTTAAAAATCATTTACGCACATATGATTCTTTATCAAATTTCCATGAAAAAAATGTTGTTCAATTAAATGATACTCACCCGGTTTTATGTATTCCAGAATTAATGCGTATCTTAATTGATGAATACGATTTTGATTGGGACGATGCATGGCATATTGTAACCCATACAATGGCTTATACTAACCATACTATATTATCAGAAGCATTAGAAAAATGGCCGGTAGATACAATGCGCGCTTTATTACCACGTATTTATATGATTATCGAAGAAATTAACCGTCGTTTTATCGGTCATGTTAAACATGTTTCTGATCATCCAGATGATTTATTAAATGATGTGATGATTATCAAAGATGATCAAGTACACATGGCGCATTTAGCGATTGTAGGAAGTTTTAGTGTTAATGGGGTGGCTAGATTACACACTGATATTTTAATTCATCAAGAAATGTGTAAATTTGTTGAAATTTATCCTGATAAATTTAATAACAAAACAAATGGGATTACACATCGTCGTTGGTTGGCATATTCAAATCCACAACTTCGAAGATTATTAGCAGATATTATTGGTGAAGAGTGGATTAAAGAACCTGATCTTTTAGAAAATTTAATGAACTATGTTGATGATACAGTTGTACAAGGACATTTTTTAAATGTTAAACATCAACGTAAAGAGATTTTAGCAAAATACATCAAAGAACATAATGGTATTGATGTCAACATCGATTCTATTTTTGATATTCAAGTTAAACGTCTCCACGCTTATAAACGTCAATTATTAAATGTATTACATATCATTTATTTATACCAAGAAATGAAACGTAATCCGGAATTTAGAATTTATCCACGTACATTTATTTTTGGAGCAAAAGCCGCTCCAGCTTATTACTTTGCTAAAAAAGTCATTAAACTTATTAACAGTGTAGCAGCTGTTGTAAATAACGATCCTGAAACTTCTGATTATTTAAAAGTTGTTTTCTTAGAAAATTATGGAGTTACTTTAGCTGAAATGATTATGCCAGCAGCAGATGTTTCTGAACAGATTTCAACTGCCGGTAAGGAAGCAAGTGGTACAGGAAATATGAAATTTATGATGAATGGTGCGATTACACTTGGAACAATGGACGGTGCAAATGTTGAAATTCATGAACGTGTTGGTGATGAAAATTGTGTCATCTTTGGCTTAAGAGATCATGAAATTCAAGAAATGAGACAATATGGTCGTTATGATGCATGGTCATACTACAATAATAATATTCATATTAAATATGTTGTTGATTCATTAGTAGATGGTTCATGGCACCTTAACCGTGAAGAGTTTAAAGTTATTTTTGAAGAACTGATGAATTATAATGATCAATATTTCTTATTGGCTGATTTTGAATCTTATATTCGAGCACAAAAACGTGTTGAAGAATTATATAAAAACAAATCAGCTTGGGCAAGAATTTGTTTGATTAATATTGCGAAATCTGGATACTTCTCATCGGATCGTACAATAAAACAATATGCTAATGAAATTTGGGATATTAAAGCAATTGAAGAATAAATATTTAAAGAGGAAAGGGAAAGTTCTCTTTTCTCTTTTTAAAGTTAGATCAGTCATTAGAAAGGAGCAATTATGGAACCTTATAAATATATAATGGAGGCCTACTTAGATCGGTTTAATTTAATTAAGGTTTAAGTTTCAACTCAGTATTATCAAGGAAAAATAAAATACTTTTATTTAAAAAATGCTTCAACTAATATAAACTTAACTGCAAGAATTATTTACAAAAGAGAGTTTGAAAATGAAGGTTATAATCTTTACCATTTAATGGTTGAAAATGTCTGCTTAGGTGAAGAATATTTTATTGTCAACAATTATGGCATGAGTGTTCCGGTGATTAATTATGGTATCGTCAACGATCCGATGTTTGATCGTATGTTTTTATATGATGGAAATGATTTAGGACCAAATTATACGCCTTATAAAACAACTTTCAAAGTTTGGGCGCCAACAGCCAGTAAAGTAAAAATAGAATATATTTTAAATAATCAAACCTATACCATTAATATGAGGCGATTGCCTACTTCTGGCATATTTGAAGCAAGTATTAAAGGTGATTTAGAAGGTGTAAGTTATGTTTATTTAGTTAAACATGCTCAACACTATGAACAAGCCACAGATCCTTATGCCTATAGCAGTACCATTAATGGAATGCGAAGTGTTGTTATCGATTTAGCGAAGATTAAACAACTTCCTAAAAAGCCACTACCACCATTAAAACAAAAAACAGATGCTATGATTTACGAAATGAGTGTAAGAGATTATACGATTGCTAAAAATAGTAATGTCACTCATCGGGGATTGTTTTTAGGACTATGTGAACGTGGGACAAAAACATCATTAAAACAACCTACTGGTTTAGATTATTTAGTTGATTTAGGAATAACCCATGTTCAATTAATGCCAATTGCCGATTTTGCCACAGTAGATGAACAAGATCCTGATTTACTTTATAATTGGGGATATGATCCACTACAATATAACGTTCCAGAAGGAAGCTATAGCACAAATCCTAATGATCCTTATTGCCGTATTCAAGAATGTGTAGATATGATTGAAAGTTTTCATGATAAAAATATCCGTGTCATCATGGATGTTGTTTATAATCATGTTTTTGATATGAATACACATGCTTTTGAAAAATTAGTGCCACATTATTATTTTAGAAATGATGATGATGGAGTTTTGTCAAATGGTTCATTTTGCGGTAATGATTTAAACACTGCTTCATTTATGGTTAGAAAATATATTATTGATATGTGTAAAAGATGGCAAGAGTTATATCAAATTGATGGATTAAGATTTGATTTAATGGGTGTTATTGACATTACAACCATTAATGAAGTTGAAAAAATCTGTAAAAAAACTGATCCAAATTTCTTAGTTTATGGTGAAGGCTGGAATTTGCCTACAATGCTACCTGATGATTATAAAGCAACAATGTTAAATCATCAAAAAATGGTAAATATCAGTTTTTTCAATGATCGATTTAGAGATTCGATTAAAGGAACTTCTAAAGCTGATTTGGGTTATTTATTAGGAAATGATGCAAAAATATTTGATGTAATGCAAAGAATGAAAAATACTGAACAATTTACACTGCCAGAACAATCTATCAATTATGTTGAATGTCATGACAATGCCACAATATTTGATCATATGGAAATGATGATAATTGAAAATGATGAAATACGTCAGCGGCGACAAAAAATGTATAATACAATTGTCATGTTATCACAAGGAATACCCTTTATTCATAGTGGACAGGAATTTTGTCGTACTAAACTTTGTCATTCTAATTCCTATAATTTACCTGTTGAAATTAATCAAATTGATTGGGACTATAAGGACACTTTTCTAAACCAGGTAGAATTTATGAAATTACTAATACATTTAAGAAAAACAAATTTAGGATTTAGGTATAGTCAAATTAAAGATATCGAAGAATATATTCGTATCGGCCATATTGATAATAGTGTAATTGTTTATGATGTCAAACAAAATGATGGTGAGTTTAAACAATTATCTATTATTATTAATCCTACTTATAATAAATATCTTCACCAATTAGATGATGAAGAATTAATTTATTATAGTATTGATGAAAATTATGAAATCAATCAAACTGTGTTATCAGTAGCTCCAGTATCAATGTATATTTTAGTAAAATTAATGTGAATTAACAAAATATTAACATCATTTATTATAAAATTTTGATTATGAAATTGTTGAATTAATATTACGAAAAAATATATAAAAAAAGTGAAAAATATTACGATTTGTAGTATTCTATATATATAGAAAGCGTTTACAATAAAAAGGGGGTAAAAATATGAGTAAAGAAGTAGTAGCAATGATATTAGCTGGTGGTAGGGGAACTCGCCTTGAAGCTTTAACTGCAAAAGTTGCAAAACCTGCAGTCTATTTTGGTGGTAAATATAGAATTATTGACTTTCCACTAAGTAATTGTGCAAATTCAGGTGTAGACATAGTTGGTGTATTAACACAATATGAATCAGTTTTATTAAGTTCTTATGTTGGTTCGGGAACTAAATGGGGACTTGATGGTACAAGTTCATCTGCAACAATTTTACCAGCACGTGAACGTGGTGAAGTTGGAGCAACTTGGTATGAAGGTACTGCAGATGCAATTTATCAAAATATTAGTTTTTTGGATCAATATGATCCAGAATATGTATTAATTCTTTCAGGTGACCACATTTATAAAATGGATTATGAACTAATGTTAGAGGCACACAAAGAAAAAAAAGCGGATGTGACCATTGCGGTATTAAATGTTACAATGGAAGAAGCGACTCGTTTTGGTATTATGAACACAAATCCAGATGGAACAATTTATGAATTTGAAGAAAAACCAACTCATCCAAAATCAACATTAGCATCAATGGGAATTTATATTTTTACCTATAAAGAACTTAAAAAATATTTAATCCAAGATGCTGCTATTGAAGATAGTAAACATGACTTTGGAATGAATATCATTCCGATGATGTTAAAAGATAATAAAAAACTTTGTGCTTATGAATTTGAAGGATATTGGAAAGATGTTGGAACTGTAGATAGCTTATGGCAAGCCAATATGGACTTACTTGCTGATAAAGATTTAGATTTATATAATATTAAAAAAGAATGGAAAATTTATACAGGCGATACAAATAGTCATCCACAAATTATTGGAGAAAAAGCAGTTGTCACTAATTCAATGATTACACAAGGTTGTATTGTAAATGGTGAAGTGACAGGTTCTGTATTATTTGATAGTGTTCATGTAGGTGCTGATGCAAAAGTAGTAGATTCAGTATTAATGCCAGGTGTACTTATCGAAGAAGGTGCAGAAGTTTATAAAGCAATTATTGATGAAGGTGTTGTCATTAAAGCTGGAACAGTTGTCAATAAAGAAGCAAAGAAAGTTGAATTAGTTTCTCAAAACTAATTGTACAAGGAGGAAATTTAATTATGGCTAAAGTAATTGGGATCGTAAATTTACATTCGGATGTTAGTTTTAAAGGAATAACTGAACGTCGTCCAGTGGCTTCAGTAAGTTTTTTGGGAAGATATGGGATTATTGATTTTGTACTATCTAATCTATCAAATTCTAATATTGATACAGTTGGAATATTAATTAAAGAAAAACCAAGATCTTTATTTAAACATATGGGATTTGGAAATTCATGGAATTTCAATTCAAAATCTGGGGGAGTTTCATTATTATATAATGAACAATATGCAAACTCGCCTCAATACAATCATGATGTTAATAATCTAATTGAAAATATTGCATTTTTAGAAAAAAGTAAAGCAGATTATGTAGTTATTGCACCTGCTCATATTATTACAACAATAAATTATCAAGATGTGCTCGAATCACATGAAAAAAGTGGAGCAGAAATTACAGTGGTTTACCAACATATTGAAAATGCGAACGAAACATTTATTGGCGGAAGTTGTGTAGCAGTTAAAGGAAATAAAATTACTGGAATTTCTGAAAATAAAGGAAATCGTAAATCAAGAAATGTCTCTTTAGATACTTACGTTATTAATCGTAAAGTTTTACAAAAATTATTAATAAAAGCACGTAATGTGAGTTCATTCTTTGATTTAAGAGATATTTTAGCTTATATATGTGATGAAAAAGAAATTCATGCTTTTGAATATAAAGGTTATGTAAGATGTATGAACTCACTAGAAGCATATTTTAAAAATTCATTAGAATTTTTAGATTTAGAAATATTTAGCCAAGTGTTTAAATCAAATTGGCCAATTTATACAAATACTAACGATACCCCTCCTTCAAAATACAAAAAAAATGCTAAAGTTACAAAATCATTTATTGCGAATGGTGCAATTGTAGATGGTGAAGTGACAGGAAGTATTTTAGGAAGAAATGTGGAAATTGGTAAGGGAGCTGTTATCAAAAATTGTATCTTATTTTCAGGAAGTAAAGTTTCTGCAGGTTCGTATTTAGAAAATGTCATCTTAGATAAAGAAGCAAAAGTTGAAAAACATAAAGAATTAATCGGAGATGCCATCTCTCCACTATATGTTAAAGAAGGAGATGTTGTTTGATGAATATTTTATTCGTTGCAAGTGAATGTGCCCCTTTTATTAAATCAGGCGGATTAGCCGATGTGCTTGGTTCACTTCCTCAATCCTTAAATAATATTGGATATCAATGTAGTGTTGTTTTACCTAAATATCGTGATATGAAAGGTGTAGAAAATTTAGAATTTATCACTCATTATGATATTTATGTTGGATCTAGAAAGAAATATTGTGGAATTTTTAAATGTATTAAAGATGGTGTGACATATTATTTTATTGATAACGAAGAGTATTATAATCGACCAGGATTATATAGTTATGATGATGATTATGAAAGATTCGCATACTTTGATTTTGCGGTTCTTGAATTAATTTCCCATTTACAACTTCGTGTTGATGTATTGTACCTTCATGATTGGCAAGCTGCAATGATTGCACCACTATATAAAGAAAGATATGCAAAGCATCCATATTATGAAGATATTAAAATAGTGTTTACTATTCATAATATTGCATATCAAGGAAAAGCAGATCCCAAATTAGTTAATGATTTATTTGGATTACCTTATTATTTATATGAAAATGGCAATTTAAGAAATGATGATTGTTTCAATATGATGAAAAGTGCAATTTTATATAGTGATATGATTACAACTGTTAGTCCTACTTATGCAAATGAGATTTTAACTGATGAATACGGTGAAGGATTACAATATATTTTAAGAATACGTTATAATGATTTGCATGGTATTTTAAATGGGATTGATTATGAGGTGAATAATCCGGAAACTGATATTAATTTAGTTCAACCTTTCAACATTGATAATGTTGAAACTCAAAAAGTTGTAAATAAATTAGCGCTTCAAAAGGAATTAGGGTTACCTGAAAATGCTAATATACCGTTAATTGGTATAGTCACACGTTTGACTTGGCAAAAGGGAATTGATTTGATTTTAAACCGTATGAACGAAATGATGAAACGTGATTTACAGTTAGTCATTTTAGGTGCCGGAGATTATGTTTATGAACAAGGTTTTGCAAACTTTGTTGAAGGAAATAGGGATAAATTATCTGTAAACTTAAAATATGATTTTGGATTATCATGCCGTATTTATGGTTCATGCGATATGTTTTTGATGCCTTCGTTATTTGAACCTTGTGGTTTAAGTCAAATGATGTCTATGCGATATGGAACAATTCCAATTGTTCGTGAAACTGGCGGTTTAAAAGATAGTGTACATCCATTTAATATTAATGATTTAAGTGGTACAGGTTTTAGTTTTGCTAACTATAATGCACATGAAATGATGAATACAATCGATTATGCTTTAAGTGTCTATCATGATAAACATTTATGGAATACATTAGTGCATAGTGCGATGAAAGAAAAACTAGATTGGGAGCTAAGTGCAAAAACTTATGCTCATTTATTTGAAGAATTAATGAAACGTTAATTAAAATAAATAAAAAGGAAGATTCAAGATTTTCTTGAATCTTTTTTTGTATTATAATGAATTTTCATATGCAGTTTTATAAAACATCATCACAAAGATTAAAAATAGTATAGAATTCTATCATATTTAAACTTGTTTTATAATTTAAGCAAACGGAGAAGATAGTATAGCATTTGATTATAAAAAAGAATATAAAGAATTTTACCTTTCTAAAAACAAACCAACCATAATCCACATTCCTGAAATGAACTTTATTGCAGTAAGAGGGTTTCGTGTCATAATAGTGACAGTGGCAAATAGTCTAGGAAATATAAGGTTTTTTGAACTTCTACCAAAGTTAAAAACTAAAAAATATGGTTGGTGTATTGCTTAGAGCGACTATAAAAATGATAGTTGTTGTAAGCAGTACACCAGCTCAAAAGGAGGAGCTAGTATGTCTAAAGTCATTAATGATACGATGATGTTGTTGAGTGCAAAATGGAATACTCCATATAAGATAAATAAGTAAAGTGAGGGAATGATGCTAGAATAAAAACCGTGCAAGTTAAATGTAAGAATTAAAGCATCTTATGGTATAATGTCATCAATTATTAACATAAGAAAGATGAGGAATTTAATGATGACTAAACCAGTATTTACAGATGAAGTTAAACAGGGAATTGTTCAATATGTTATTGATCATCCTGATGAATCTAAAGTTTCTATTGCTAAGCGTTTTGGTGTTGCTGACAGCACTATTCATAAATGGATGAAGGATT
>JAGZJH010000021.1 GCA_018365815.1 Erysipelotrichaceae bacterium | reverse complement strand
CTTTGTACTTCTTGACCCAATTAAAGACATTAGCGTAAGTTGTTTCAAATACCTTAGCTGTTGTCTTATAATCCAAATCATGTTCAAGACAATACTTTAAAATGAACCTGATAATTAAACAGGTTCATTTTATAAAACTAACTTTTTTGAGAGATTAATTTTTGATACATCAAACTTCCCATACTTACAAGTAAAATAGTGATAATAAAAATCATGATTGCTAGAGTGAAGTTATTATTTTTAATAGAATCTGATAAATAAGTAGAGGTGATGATACTAGGAATGCGACATAAGGTGGTAAGTAGCGTCCATTTTAATAAATTTAAATTTCCTAAACTAGCAACATAAGTCAAAACATCTTTGGGTGTACCTGGAAGTAACATGATAATATAAATCCAAAATTGACTTTTTTTATTAGAAAGAAAATTTTCAACTTCATCTATTTTATCTTTTGAAAATAAAATATTAATGATTTGGTGTTTAAAACAATATACAAGAAAATAAACGATAATTGTTCCAATGGCAGAGGCGATTAAACAAATGAATGTTCCCGTCATATTACCAAATAAATAGCCTGAAGCTAATTCTAATGGTTCACCTGGAATAAAGGCTAATACGATTTGAAAAGTATTCAGTATAATCATGACAATGGCTTTTAAAAAGAAAGGATATTGTTCTATTTGGTTTAAAAGTTTTGGAAAATCAATAAAACATATTCCATATATAGTTAAAATAATTATTAATGTTAAAGATAAAAATAGTAAGCATTTTTTTATATTATTTGTTTTCATAAGATTTCCTCATTTCTTTAAACATTTTATTTTTTCTATTTTTAGTTTAATCAATAAAGATTAAATTTAACGATATAAAACCTTTAATATTTTTTAAAGATAATCTTATAAAAAGTAAAAAAAGCATTGAATGATGACAATGCTTTAATGAAATCAGTTTTAATAAATGGCGCACTCGGCAGGAGTCGAACCCGCAACATTTTGAACCGGAATCAAATGCTCTATCCATTGAACTACGAGTGCGTGCAGAAATATTATAGCACAATTTTTAATAATTTAATGAAATTTTTTATGATTTTATGAGAATAAAGATATAATTATTTGATAATTGGAGTAGATATAAATACATTTTCCTTTTTAAGCATAGATTTTTTGAGTAAATTAGATTAAAATGTAGATATGAATGACTATACGGGAGGTTAAACAATATGGGAGCGAGCTATACAAATATATTATTAAGCCGTATTCTGACTTATTTTAATGGAACATTGCTTCATGATGGGTATTATAAATTTTGTGTATTTATTATTGAACACTATATTGATATGGAAGATATTTCGCTTGAAGAAATTATTTCACAGACTGATGTCAGTAGAGAAGAAATTTTGTCTTTTTGTGCTTTATTAGGTTTTGATAGTTATGAAAGTTTTCAAGAATATCTTGTTCAATCTCATTATGTGCGTTTAAATCAAATTCACGCTAGAATGCTTGGAATGAATAGTGAAATGTTAATTAGTGAATTTGATGGCAATTTAACGTTTAATGCAATGGAAGAACATATTTCAAAAGTCTGTCGTGATATTTTTAAAGCTAAACGAGTAGTATTGTTTGGGGCATTATATCCGCTTTCAATTACAGTTGAATTGCAAACTGATTTAATTTCGTTTGGAAAGCCGGTAATTCAATATCATAGTTATGATCCAATTAAACTTGATAAAGATGATGTTGCAATTGTGATTTCTGCAACGGGACGTGCAATTAATGATTTTATTAAAAAAGAGAATTTAAATTTAAAAGAAGCCACTTCTATTTTAATTACACAAAATAATTCATATTTAACTCATAATAATGAAATTGCTTCGCATGTCATTTGTTTACCGGGACGTTTTGATGGGATTCACTTTAATTATCAAATTATGATGATTTGTGATTTATTAAGAGTTCATTATTATCGTCAATATTATCAATAAAAGGGGATGTCCCTCTTTTATTTTGTCTTAAAATGTCACATTATTTTTTAAGTAATTTTAAATAATTTAGTATATAATAATAATCAATGAAAAGGGGTTGAAATTAATATGACTCAAATTCAAAAAAGTAATGAATTAAAATTTGAAATAAACCTAAATGAAAATATCCAAAACTACCTTCAACAACAGCATTCCAATATTAAAGTGAATTATATTACAAAAGAAGATGAAATATTATTATTAGATATTATTGATGATTTAAAGCAAATGCAACAATTAGAATCAGTATTGAAATTTCAAAGTCGTATTATGCATCATAAATGGGTAACGATGATTTATATGTATTATATTAAGTATTTAGAAAATAATCATATTTCCATTATTCATTCTTTGAATATTAATGATGCACTGTTTCAATTATTATCACATCAATTAAATGGTCGAGATTTTAATAAAGATTTGCTTTATTTTATTCACCATCAGGATTTATCTAAGTATTCATTACATCAATGGATCAATCCTTTAACTTTAGAAGGGTGTTTAATTATTCAATGGTTATTAGTGCAAGATTTAGAGATTAACCATGAAATCAGTCATTTTGTTTATGAACATATAACCCGTCAGTTTAATAGCCCTTATGAAAGTGTTCATGATTGGATTGATTTTTTAGGGGATTTGTATCATCGTTATGGTGAGTTTGATTATTGGACTGTGTTTTTTGATGATTATTTATTTAGCAGTAAAGAGGAGTTAATTAAACAAGATCTCTTCGCACAACGTTATTTAATAAGACAACCACATTATAAACTCATGCCTATTCTTGTGAGGTATATTGATGAACAAATGTTACAAGGATACCTTTTAAAACTTAAAGAAAAGTTTGTGATTGCTTATAAACAAGCCCCTTTAATTCAACAATTATATTTAGCTTGGTTAGTGAGTGCGGATTTTCAAGAAGCTGCAAAACAAAATTGTTTAAGCCCATTATTATTCATCGACCAATTTGAACAAGAAACCTCAACTTCTTTATTATTTGATGTTTTAATGACTCAAAGTTATGATTGGACTTGTTATATTAAAAAAACAATTCCTGAGTTGATTGAAATAGGTCAAAAAACATCTATGGTGAGTGTTTTAGTTTTTTTAATGCATACTGTTAATGAAGTGAAGGTAGAAAGTTTTATTAAACAATGGCTTTATTATGAAAAATTAAAAATTAAAGATTTACGCCATAACGAAACCAAAAGTTTAAAAAAGAAAAATATTATTACATATTCTTTAGAAGAATTATTAGAACGTGATGATAATGAGATGAGTCATTATATCGATGATGTCTACTCACAACTATCATTTGATTTTACTAACGAACATCAAAAACAAGATAAACGTTTTATTGAGTTTAGTGAATATTGTCAAAAGGTTAAAACAAATGTTGAAACTATTGATCATAGTGATTTATCTTCAGTAGAAAAGTTAGAAAAAATTAGTGAGATTTATAATGAAGTAGTGGCTTCGCAACAAACTTATAGTGATATTGAAGTGTATGATTCAATAGTAAGAAATGTTCAAAAGTATATTATTTTATATGAAAGCATTGTTGAAAAAGAAGTTGAAAATGAAATAAAACCGGTGTTTACTTTGACTACCCCTTTACAAATCAGTGATGATGAAAAAATAGATTTACGGTTAAAAGGAGAATATCTTATATTAATACAAATGATTTTAAGAGATTTTAGAAAAAAATTAGCTGCTTATTTACAATCTTTTCAAAACCAAATGCAATTAATGGAATATATTTTTAAAAGTCAGTCAGATTATGAATCAATGCAAGAAACGTTAGATTTATATTTAAGTTCACACCATGAAATCGTTGATTTTAATGAATTGATAGAACAAATTCCATTGCCGTTTTTAATGCAGTTAATGAGTAGTTTAAAAGATGAAATGAAAAATTCTTTAACTTTAAATTATTATAATGATAATGATGGCAATAAATTGATGAATATGTTAAAGGTTTTATTAGATTTAAAAGAGTGGTGTTTAAGCGATTGTTTATTAAGTGATTTTAGTTTTTCTAAATATCATTATTTAAATTTATTTGAGTACACAAAGTGTATGATAAGCTATATTAATGATGAAGAAATGATTGATGATTTTATAGGACAATTATTCTTTGTATTTAAAAAAGTAAAAGATCGTTCTTTTAAAGAAAACTTAGGTTTTAAAAAAGGGTGGCAAGAAGCATTGTAATTATTAAAGAGGTTATAAAAAAGGTTCTTACTGATTGAGTAAGAACCTAAAGATAACTTCTTTTTTATTGGTTTGTTAAATATAAAGTTAATAATTTCATTGAATTTTCTACTCCTTGATAGTGAGAACGCTCATAACCATGACTTGCAAAAACACCTGAACCGATTAAGGCTGCTTTGATGTTATTTCCTCCTCTTAAAGCTGCAGAAGCATCTGATGAATAAGATGGATAAATATCAATGGCGTATTGAATATTGTTTTCTTTGGCTAAGTTGACTAATTTAGAAGTCATTTCATAATCATAAGGACCAGAAGAATCTTTAGCACAAATCGAAACATCATATTCACTGCAAGTTAAATCTTTACCTATACATCCCATATCCACTGCTAACATTTCTGTAATGTCATTAGGGATATAAGCCATTCCATGACCTACTTCTTCAAATGTTGAAATTAAAACTTTGATATTGTATTTAGGTAAAATATTGTGATCTTTGAAATATTTTAAAACCCCAAAAATAATAGCAACGCTTAATTTGTCATCTAAAAATCTTGATTTAATAAATCCATTTTCAGTAATGACTGTTTTTGGATCGATGCAAATGTAATCACCATTAGCAATTCCTAATTTTTGTGTATCTTCTTTACTTTTAACTATTTCGTCTAAAATAACTTCCATTGTTTCTTCTTGCCTAGGTGCTGTTGAAGCTTCTTGGTAAACATGAATTGCGGGAGTAGTTGAAAAAAATGTTCCGCTATAAATTTTACCATCACGTGTATATATTTTACATAATTCGCTATCTAATGTCGCTAAAATCGGACCACCTACTTTTGTAAAAGCTAAACGTCCATCGCTTTTAATACTTCTTACCATTGCTCCTAATGTATCCACATGAGCAGAAATACCAATTGTTTTAGAACTGTCTTCACCTAAAATTTCAATGATACCATTACCTTTTTGTGTTTTAGAGAATGCATAACCTAAATTTAAGGCATAGTTTTCAATTTTATCCATAACATGATGAGTAAAACCACTAGGACTATCAGTGCTTAAAATATCTTTTAATAAGTCTAATACATATGTTTTATCAAAATTCATTGTACTTTCTCCTTTTGTTTTAGTTTAGTTATTCTCTATTTTACATCAAAAGTAAGAATATACAATATTAATTCTTTCAAATATTAAAAGTATTTGTTAAAATATAAAAAGTATAAAAGAAAGGAATTTTATGATGGATGGAATAATATTAGTCAATAAACCATTAAATTGTACAAGTCATGATGTTGTTAATCGTTTAAGACGAGTTTTACATACTAAAAAAGTAGGGCATTGTGGAACGTTAGATCCATTAGCCAGTGGGGTGTTAGTTGTTTGCGTCAATAAAGCAACTAAAGCTATTCAATTTTTAAGCAGTGAAGATAAAACCTATATTGCGACTATTCGTTTAGGAATGTCAACGGATACTTATGATTTAGAGGGGAAAGTTGTTGAAACTAAAGAATTTAAAAATGATATTACATTAGAAAAATTAAACGAGGTTATTCAATCATTTTTGGGAAAACAAAAACAAATTCCACCAATATATTCAGCGATTAAAGTCAATGGTAAAAAACTTTATGAATATGCAAGAAATGGGGAAGTTGTTGAAATTGAACCTCGAGATATAGAAATCATTGATTTAAAAGTATTAGATTTTAAAGATAATGAAATTAAAATATTAGCTCACTGTTCAAAGGGAACTTATATTCGTTCGTTATGTGTCGATATTGCTACTGCTCTTGGTTATCCAGGGTGTATGTCTTCTTTAGTAAGAATACAATCAGGACCATTTAAACTAGAGGATAGTTATAGTATTGAACAAATTGAAAATAATGAATTTAAAATGATCAGTATTCATGAGGCTTTAAATCATTTGCCTAGTTTAATGATTGAAGATGAAAATTTAGTCATTCACGGAAAACAGATTAAAAGTGATTTAAAAGGACAAGTTGTTATTAAAAACAATCAGTCCAAAGTTTTGGCGATTTATGAACAAACCGGTAAAGGGTGGCTAAAAAATGTAAGGGGGTTATGGTAATGAAAGTTATTCATTATCATTTAGATGAAGTATTAGAAATTGAAAATCAATTAGCAATGGCAATCGGTTTTTTTGATGGCGTACATCAAGGCCATTTAACATTAATTAATGAAGTGTTAAACTATGCTAAAAAAAATCATACTCAAAGTGCGCTAATGACTTTTTATCCTAGTCCGTTAGTGACTTTAGGGAAAGTTAAAGAAGAACATTATTTAACTTCACCATTAGATCGACAAGAAATATTAGAAAAACTTGGGGTGGATTATTTAATTATCGTTGATTTTTCAAAAGAAGTCAGTCAATTATTACCGGAAGTATTTTTTGAAAAGTTTATTACTTCTTTACCTTTAAAATACTTAGTTTGTGGATTTGATTATCACTTTGGTTTAAAAGGACAAGGAAATGTGAAAATGTTACAAACACTCGCTAAAGATCGCTTTGAAGTTTATGTTCAAGATGAAGTAGTTGAAGATGACAAAAAAATCAGTTCTACTCGTATTCGTTTATTATTAGATGAGGGAAATATAGAAAAAGTAAATCATTTATTATCTAGGGTATATCGCATTCAAGGAACGGTTATTAAAGGAAGACAAATCGGACGAACAATCGGTTTTCCCACTGCCAATATTGATTATGGTCATTACTTTATTCCTAAAAATGGGGTTTATGGAGTAAAGTTAGAAGTAAATGGTAAGATGTATATTGGAATGTGTAATATTGGTTATAACCCAACTTTTGATAAACTAGATCACCCGTCTTTAGAAGTCAATGTTTTTGATTTTGACGAAGATATTTATCATCAAAATGCTAAAGTTTATTTTTATTGTTTTATTCGTGATGAAGTTAAATTTTCTTCTCCTAATGATTTAGTTAAACAGTTATTAACTGATAAAGAAAAGATCATTCGTTATTTTAATTGCTAAGAAGATTGAAGTGTGTTTTCAATCTTTTTCTTTTGATTTAATGGCTTTTGCTAAAAAAATTTTTGCATAAGTATAAAAATGTTGATTAAAGGGGGATTTTATTATACAATTAATGAGTAGAAATATAGTGAAAAGGGGCGTAGGAAATGAAATTAAGAAGTAAAATATTATTAATCGGACTTTCTTTAGTTACAGTTTGTAGCTCTGTTTATATAAATCATGTAAGTGCAGAAAATGTGGATAAAGAAGATGAATTATTACAATCTTCAAATGAACAATTTTATATTTTAGATGAAGATGGAAACCCTATTTATTATGACTACGATGATACTGTCTATACAGAACCTAAACCACAGTATTATTCAGTTGTATTATCTTCAGATGACAGTGAAGAAACATTAGCGGAATTTGATGATTTTGAAGATGCACAAGAAGCAGTGGATAATCGCAAAATGATGGGAACATTTAGCGATGAAGAGGGTGAATTACAAATTAAAGCCAATGACAATATTAAAAGTGGTGATGTATTAATTGCTCAACTTAGAGGATATTTTGAATATACAGAAACACTTACCGGCAGAAGCGGATATGCCCATGGTTCATCAGCTTCGGATGCTGCTTATATTACAACTGTAAATGCAAATACCATTCGAGTAAAATTTGCCGGTGTGGTTGCAGATGTTCCATCAGCAAATGTTGTTTTGAAAAAATTTACCGGTAATGAGCCAGTTAGTTATTATAAAGTTACACAAAATAAACTATATCATTATTATACATATAACCAAACTTCAACAGCAACTCAACAAGTTGGATATGGATTAACTTATTTAAAACCAGATGTAAACTATTATAGTTATGACGGACATTATTTTTATACAGATTATGGGAAAATGTTAGAGGATTATCGCAACAATACTTATCAAAACTCTGTAAATCCAAATAATCCGTATTATAACTACTATCAATTTTTATCATTTAGAACTAAAACAAATTTTTCAGCAGATTTATTAAATCGCTATATTACAGATACTAAAGGTGCAAATGTTAATTCTAAAATGAAAAATTCAGGTGAAGATTTTATTATTGCTCAAAATACATATGGCGCTAATGCGGGATTGATGTTTGGAATAGGGATTAATGAAAGTGCATGGGGAACAAGTAATTATGCTTTAAATCGCAATAATTTATTTGGACATAATGCGGTTGATTCAAATCCAGATAATGCTACTTATTATAATTCAGTTTTAGATTGTATTAATACCCATGCCTATAAATATATTTCAAAAGGTTATTTAGACGGTGGTGATTCGCGTTATCGAGGACCGCATTTAGGAGATAAACAAAGTGGTATTAATGTAAAGTATGCTTCTGATCCATATTGGGGTGAAAAAGCGGCTTCACATAATTATAAAATTGCAGATAAATATGGTGTTCAAGATTATGCAAAAGAGCCTATTGGAATTATGCATGGCGAACAAGGGTTTTATAAAGAACCGTCAACAAATTATCGTATTTATACATCTGGAGCAATAGGTTCTGGTAATGCAGGTAAAATATACGATTTTCCTGTAACTATTTTAGATACAGTGACTGATGCTTCGGGGAATAAATGGTATAAAATCTATTCAGATACTGTTTTAAATAGCAGTCGTACTAAAAAAGATTATGCGGGGTTATTTGATTTATCTCGTGATTATGTATATGTGCAAGCAAGTGTTGTCACTGTTATTGATTATTCTGGTAATAAGCCATCTGTGCCAAGTTATTTAAAAGGTGATGTGAATGGTGACGGAAGTGTGCAAGCAGATGACTACATGGAGATCAAATTACATGTATTAGGGAGAAAAATATTAAGTGGTGATAAACTTAGTAGGGCAGATGTAAACTTAGATGGCAATATAGATGCTTCTGATTATATGTTAGTTAAGTTACATGTATTAGGAAGACAAAATTTATTTTAAAGGAGTTTATTAATGAAAAATAGAATAGTACAATATATTTTAGTAGCAGTAATATCATTGACTACAATATTAGGAAGTTTATTAAATGTAAGTGCGGCTTCATTTAGTATTTCTGCAAGTAGTAGTAATGTGTCAGCAGGAGGAACTGTAACAGTTAATTTAAGTGGAAATGGCTGTGAGGGATCATTTAAAGTTTCAGTGAATAATGGTGCAAGTGTAGTAGGAAATTCTACAATTTGGACGGGCGAAAGTACACAAGTAAAAGCAGGAAGTAGTAATTTTACAATTACAGTTACACCAGTGAGTGTAGCTGATTCTAATACAGCAGAAAAAATAACAAATTTTTCTGCTAAATCAATTTCAGTTTCAGTTAAACAACCTTCTTCTGGTGGTGGTTCATCTAGTAGTGGTGGAAGTTCATCATCTTCTGGGGGAAGCAGTTCATCAAATAGTGGAAGTAGTTCATCTTCAAACAATACTACAACAACAAAAGAACCTGAAAAACCAAAATCATCTGATAACAACTTAGCCTCTTTATCAGTGAGTGCGGGTGAATTAAGCCCTGCATTTTCTGCTGATGTCACTGAATACAACGTTGCTCTTTCTGGTGATGCAACATCAATTTCAATTAATGCCAGTGCTAGTGATAGTAAAGCAAGTGTTAGTGGAACAGGAGATAAAGAATTAAAAGTAGGAACTAATCCATTTGTAGTAAGTGTTACGGCTGAAAATGGTGCTGTTAAAAATTATACAATCAATGTAAATGTTGATGAAACACCTACTGTATATACAACTTATAACGGCCAAAATTTAGGGGTTGTAAGAAATATCGAAGGTATTGCATTACCTGCTTCATTTGAACAAACAACTGCGACAATTGATGGTCAAGAAGTCACTGCATGGACAAGTAATTTAATGAATAAAACTATTGTTTATTTACAAAATGATGCCGGAGAAAAGAATTTTTATTTATATGAAGATGGCAAAGGGGTCACATCAAAAATTGTGGCTACGGCTATTTTAGGAAATAATGTTTATATAGTTGATTTAAATGAAGAACAACAAAAACTTGATGGATTAACTTATACAGAAGTGACTGTTGATAATCAAACATTAATGGGATTTAAATTTAATGATGAAGCCTTTTCAAATTATTCAATCATTTATGTGATGAATGAATCTGGAGAAATGGTTTATTATCAGTATGAAAGTACACAAAACACATTACAACTTTACTCAAATGGTGCGCCGATTAGTCGTGAGGCTTATGAAAAGTTGAATAAAGATTTAAAAGACAGTCAGAAAAAAACAATGGTATTATTAGTTGTTGCTGGTGTAGGGGTTTTAACTGCAGTGGCTTCTGGTGCTTATGTGTTTATGTTAAATAAGAAATCAAAATTAAAATAAGCTGCCTAATTGGCAGCTTTTAGCATTTCTTCAACATCTTTTAGTGAATTAAAGATTTTATAAGTTTTTTGTTCAAATTCTTTTTCAGGATATTTCATATCCGGAATACAGATGACTTTAATTCCAGCACTTGATGCAGCCTGAATACCTGCTTCTGAATCTTCTAATACAATCGCTTCTTCAGTTGTGACACCAAGTTTTTGACATGATTTGATAAATACTTCTGGATTTGGTTTTCCTTTAGTGACTTCATCTCCACAAATTGAATCATCAAAATATTGAGCGATATTTGCAAGTGAGAGAATTGTATCTACACGATTACGATTAGATGAAGTGGCGACAATTGTTTTGTAGTTATTGGCTTTTAAATATTGAAGTAAAGAAATTAATCCGTCTTTTACAGGAACTCCTTGTGTTTCAAATAAATCCGCCATGTATTGATGTACTTTTTGAATGACTTCTTCAATAGGAAAATCATTCCCAAATTCTTTTTGGAATAGTTCATAAATTCCTTTGATTGGTTTACCTAATAAAGTTTTATAAAATTCTTTAGTCATCGTATAACCTAGTTTTTGACATTCAATGGCATATCCATCAAAAGTTACTCTTTCACTATCAATCATTAAACCGTCCATATCGAAAATAATTGCTTTTATCATAATTTACCTCACTTTTTTGCTTATTAATATATACAGTATAATAAATTTGTAGAAAAAAGTCGATAAATAAATGTAAATTTTTGCGTTTTTTCTTGTCAATTCTACAAGTGAAAAAGCATATAGTTGTATTAGGGAGTGAGAACTATATGACAATCATGAGAGGAGATATATACTATGCCGATTTATCACCGGTCATTGGTAGTGAACAAGGTGGTTATCGACCAGTATTAATTTTACAAAACAATAAAGGAAATAAATTTTCAACAACAGTTATTGTTGCACCAATTTCATCTAAAGTTCAAAAAAATAAAATACCAACACATGTTTTAATTGAAAACGAAGAATTAGAAAGAAAATCCATTGTGTTACTTGAACAAATAAGAACTATTGATAAAAAAAGAATATTTGATAAAGTGGGAAGTGTTGAAAAAGAGAAAATGGATTTGATTAATGAAGCAATTAAAACAAGTTTAGATATTAAATAAATATCTTTTTTTAAGATGAGGTGATATAATTAAGAAATAGAAAGAGGTGAAATAAATGCGCAATTATGATATTAAATATAAAGCACAACAGTTAGTTCATCAAAGCACAAGTAAGTATAGTGTTGCTCTTATTTTTATTGCTTTATTAGGAACTATACCGTCTTTGCTTAATAACCCAGTGCTTTGCTTAATTGTCACACTTATTTTAATTTGTGCAGGTCAAGGAAATATCACTTCATCATATAAAGTTTATGAAAATCGAAGTGAGAGTATTGAAACGTATGATGATGGACTATATGGGATTATACATATTAAGGATTTGTTTGGTACATATTTTATTTATAATCTTATTAAAGTTGTAGTTATTGCCATTGTAGCATTGATTGGTGCAATTATCATGGGACTTATTTTTGGTCGTTATATGACTGAGTTGATTGATTATCTTAATTATGGCGGTGGCTTAAATGTAGCCAATGATTTTTTGATTATGATGGCTGCTGGGAAAATTATATTTTATATAGTTTTACCTATTTTAATGATGATAATTATTACATCATTCATTTTTGATACATTATTTTTTCCTGTTTTTTATTTATTAAATGAACAAAGATACAAAGGAATAGGTGCAATGGGTGAAGCAAAATTGATGATGAAAAGTCATTTTAAGCAATTATTGACTCTAAAACTATCTTACTTTGGTGGCTTTTGTTTAACATTTATAGTGACTTTTATACCTGCGATGATTCTTATGATGATGGATTTTATAAGCAGTGATTTTATTTCCATTTTTGTAATTTTATTTTTTGCAGTGATTCAAGTTTTAATCTATCGAAGACAATATCAAATGGCATTACTTATTTTTTATGAAGAAGTGTTGAAAGCTAAAGAAAAACAAGAAGATGAAAGTTATGATTCATTATATAAACAAAAACTACGATTTATTACGAATATTGATTCTGATTATGAATATAATATAGTAGATAATGAGATGAATACAAAGGACGGGATCAATATCATTACTGATGATGAATTTTATGAATCGATGTCAACTTCAAATATCCTTAAAGGGATATTTATTTACTTACCATTATATTTTGTAATTATTAGTGAAATAGTTATTTTTATTTTTAAGTTATTAATCAAAGCACTTAACATTACGGATATTAATTTTGTCAATGCTTATTTAAATGTTGCAGTTGATGGTTTGTATGTTTTATTTGCATTACTTTTATTTAAAGAAGTGTTTATCTATGCTTTTAAAGGCTTTAAAGAAAAAGTTTGGCCACATCTTTTGATGTTTTTATTAAAAGGATATGGCTGTATTTATTTATCAAGTTTGGTTTCTAATTTATTATTAATGTTGCTATCAGTCACACAAGAAAGCGCCAATCAAACAGGAATTGAAACGTTAATCACTGCTTATCCAATTCCACTTTTTATTGCCACTGTATTTTTTGCCCCTATTGCCGAGGAGTTTGTGTTTAGATATATTATTTTTAGATCAATTAGAAAGAAAAACGTGATTTTAGCTCATTTAATTTCTGCGTTTTTATTTGGATTTATTCATGTCAGTACGCAAGTGTTAGGATATGCTAATTTTGCGGAAATGATTCAAATTATTCCTTATTTTGCGATGGGATTAGTTTTTTCATTAGCTTATGAAAAGAAAAAAACATTATCTGCGCCAATCACTTTACATTTATTAAATAACCTTATCGCAACAATTGTGGTGATGTTTTTATAATAAATCAAAAAATTTATCGTTTTAAAGCAGAAATTAAAAAAGTTCCTAATATCAATGGGGCGTATATTGAATTTCCTTACGATGTTAAAGAGGAATTCAACAAAGGTAGAGTGTATGTCAAAGCGACATTTGATGGTGTAGAATATTTAGGAAGTTTAGTTAAAATTAAAACTCCTTGTCACATTATTGTGATACGTAAAGATATTCGTGACAAGATTAATAAACAACATGGCGATATTGTTGAAGTGACGATACAAGAGCGCAAAAGAACTACAAAGTAGTTCTTTTTTAACATTTGGACATATTTAAATGTGATTAGGCAATAGATTTTCAAGATAACTTTGTTATAATAATGATTAAATAATCAAGATAAAGGAGAAAGAGACAATGCCAATTATTTATCATGAAAAGTCAAAAACATTCCATTTATACAATGATGAAGTCAGTTATATTTTTACTATATTAAAAAATAATCAATTAGGACAACTTTATTACGGACAAAAAATTAAAGATCGTGAAGATTTTACACATTTATTTGAACTTAGACCTAGAGCGATGTCAGTTTGCACATTTGAAGGTGATTTAGCTTTTTCTTTAGAACATATTAAACAAGAATATCCAGCCTATGGTACAGGAGATATGCGTCACCCGGCTTTTGATCTTTTGCAAACTAATGGAAGTCATATTACAGATTTTAAATATAAAGAACATTCTATTATTCAAGGAAAACCTAAAATTGAAAATTTACCAGCCACTTATGTTGAAGATGATAAGGAAGCAACGACTTTACAAATTACTTTACATGATCAGGTGATTTGTGCGGATATTATTTTAAGTTATACTATTTATGAAAACTATCCGGTCATTACTCGTCACGCAAAGTTTGTGAACCATAGTCATGATATTTTGATGTTACAAAGCGCGAGTTCTATGAGTTTAGATTTACCTGATTATCATTATGAGATGATTGAATTAACAGGGGCTTGGTCAAGAGAAAGAAGTGTTAAAACTCGAAAACTTGAACATGGGATTCAATCTATTTATTCATTAAAAGGTTGTTCAAGTAATAATTTTAATCCTTTTATCGCATTAAAACGACCAGAAACAACTGAATTTTCAGGCGAGGTATTAGGATTTAGTTTTGTTTATAGTGGCAATTTTTTAGCCCAAGTTGAAGTGGATACTTTTGATGTGGCTAGAGTGTCAATGGGAATTCACCCGCATTGTTTTAATTGGGCTTTAGGATATGAAGAAACTTTTACAACACCGGAAACTGTAATGGTTTATTCTAATCAAGGGTTAAATAAAATGAGCCAAACTTATCACCGACTTTATCAAACTCGTTTAGCTAGAGGAATTTATCGTGATCAAGTAAGACCAATTTTAGTTAATAATTGGGAGGGAACTTACTTTGATTTTAATGAAGAAAAGATTTTATCAATCGCTTCAACTGCTAAAAAATTAGGAATTGAGTTATTTGTATTAGATGATGGTTGGTTTGGTCAGCGTAATAATGATAAAGCAGGACTTGGTGATTGGTATCCAAATTTAGAAAAACTTCCCGATGGAATTGTTGGTTTAGCTAAAAAAGTGACTGCAATGGGATTGAAATTTGGATTATGGATTGAACCAGAAATGGTTAATTTAGATAGTGATTTATATCGTCAACACCCTGAATGGTTATTAAGTGACCCTATGCGTCGTGCCAGTCATGGACGTAATCAATATGTATTAGATTTTTCTAATTTAGAAGTTGTGGACTATATTTATAATATGATTTCTAAAATATTAGATGAAGCAGATATTAGTTATATTAAATGGGATATGAATAGATGTATGTCCGAGGTGTATTCAAGAGTTAAAGATCCGATCTCACAAGGAAAAGTCATGCATCAATATATTTTAGGGGTTTATTATTTATATGAAAAATTAATTCAACGTTATCCTTATATATTATTTGAATCATGTGCTTCAGGTGGAGCAAGATTTGATCCGGGTATGCTTTATTATGCACCACAATGTTGGACGAGTGATGATACAGATGCTATTGAACGTTTAAAAATTCAATACGGAACATCATTTGTTTATCCAATTTCAAGTATGGGGGCTCATGTTTCAGCCATTCCTAATCATCAATTACTTAGAAATACCCCATTAAATACCCGTGCGAATGTGGCTTATTTTGGAACTTTTGGTTATGAATTGGATTTAAATAAAATGAGTGAAAGTGAACAACAACAAGTCAAAGAACAAATTAAGTTTATGAAAAAATATCGTGAGGTTATTCAATTTGGTACTTTCTATCGTTTAAGAAGTCCATTTGAAACAAATATTACAGCTTGGATGGTCGTTTCTAAAGATCAAAATATAGCGTTAGTTGGATACTATCGACCATTACAATTAGTGAATAAAGGATATGAAAGAATTCAATTAAAAGGACTTGCGCCTGATAAACTTTATCATGTTTCAATTAATGAATGTGATAGTTATGGTGATGAGTTAATGAACTTTGGATTGATTACTTCTGATGCTTCATGTGGTGAAAATCGTGAAGTTTATGATGGAACTAACGGAGATTACCAATCACGTATTTATATTCTTCAAGCAAAATAGTATGGATTTTTCCATACTTTTTTTAATGCAACAAGATATTGCGTGACAAAAAATGTGCTTTTATCTATAATTACACATAAAGAGGAGGGCAAGTTATGGAAACTTTTGGTCAACGTTTAACAAGACTTAGAAAAGAAAAAAATCTAACTCAACAACAACTAGCTGAACAATTAAATATTTCAAGGCAGGCTTTATCGGCTTGGGAGCGAGATAAAACTGAACCGGATTTGCAATCACTGACTTTGTTATGTGATATTTTAGAAATTGAGATGAATGATTTATTAGGACAAATTTCTTTAAGTCAAAAAAAATTAAATACTAAATTATTAACTTTATTATATGTCATTAGTTTAATGATCATATTGATGTATAGTGCTTTTTATTTAAAATAAATCGGTGATTTTGGTATGCTTTTTACACAACATTTTGAGTTTATATTGTTTTTGTTAATGAGTTCGACAATATATTTTGTTTTCTACAATGCCATTGAAACTGGTGATTTTTCACTAGTATCCGGTTATGATCCTCATATCAAATATAAGCAAAAAGAATTGGCTAATATGGTATATTCAATGGCATTTATGATTTTACTTGATACAATTGGATATTTAATCATATGTATATCATTTGATTATTTAGTAGTAAGTGAGTACGCTAAAATAGCAATAGTAATTTGTTATATTGTGACATTTATAATGACTATATTAGTTAATAATTATAAGTATAAAAATAAAATTTATTTAAATTTAGAAAGTGTTAAAAAGTATTCATCTACAAATGTCATCACTTATCATTTTCTAGGTATGATTGCATTATTAATTACAACAATCATCTTGACTAATGTGTATTTTAAAGTTCCTAATAATTCAAGTACAGGAGTAATGGAAACTTTAATACTTCTTCCTACTTTAATGATGAATGTGATTGTGCTGATTACAGAACAAGATTACGCTAAAAAAATAGTCGATGAAAATCAAGTATATCATCTACGAAAAAAGGTATTGATAGCAGATTTAATTACAATAGTGGCAGCTATTTTGATTTTTTTAATAGGTATGAATTGAGGGGATAACAATGGTTTTTAAAGGTAAAGTTGCTCTGTGGTATTATATGGTGTTTTTTGTTTATAACACCCTTCCGATTAAAGGGCTCATAAATCAAACACCGGATACTTTCACCGGTATTGCTATGATTATTTATTATTTGGGGAATTTAATCATCGTTCCACCGATGATTAGAAATAAAGTTGAAATTCGTGAGAGAGATTTGATTTTATACTTTGGTTTTAGTGTGCAAGTGTTTAAAATTGATGAGATTATTAATATTCATCGCTCTCATTGTATCTTGGCTTCAAGTGCTTGTTCATTAGATCGAATTTATGTTGAGTTTAAAAAACAAGAGATGTATATTGCTTTAAAAGAGAATCAAAAGTTTATTGACCAAATTTTAAAAATGAGGCCTACTTTAAGAAAATATTAAAAAAGGAGTAAGAAATGAACTGTGTAAGTTATTTCTTATTCCTTTTCGTTTGCATTTTTTTCATAAAGTTCTTCATAAATTTTTGTAATGAAATTTGGTTTTTGATATTTATATGAATGATAAACAAGTAATGTAATGATTATTCCACCTACAAAGGCACATAACATATCTGTAATTGAATCATGAACACCAGTAGTGTAATGATTAATACAATCATAATTAAAGAAAATTAAGGTCATGTATTCATAAAATTCCCATAACACTGCAACGGCTAAGTTAAAAGTGTTCATAAAAATATACATTAATGTCATATCAGAAGGTTCTTTAATGCGTTTTACTTTTTTTATAATACAAAATAATAAATAACCACATATACATATAATTAATCCGCTAATAAAGTGTATGACTTTATCATAGTAAGGATATTCATAACCACTTAATGTACTGCCTACAATAGAGGCTAGAAAGCAAAATAATAAATTAAGAATAAATATACGATCAGTCATTTTTAATTTTAATATTTTAAAAAGTAAAGGTAGAATAAATGGAACTAGGGCAGAGACCGGAACCATCATTAAATAGGGGTGTCCATTTAAATTGTATATCACTGAATAAATTAAAGCGATGATGTATAGAAAAATTGCAATTTGTATTTTTTGATGTTTAAGCATTTAATTTCACCTCGTTTTTAATTATAACACTATTTTGATTTGTTAAAGAAAAAAGAGTAAAGTTTTTTTCTTTACTCACGATTGAAAAAATAATATAAAGCCCCAATTAAATTGGCTTCGTTAAAAAATTTACATACATTGACTTCTGGTTTAACGATTTGACTTCGATCTTCATGAATGATTTCAATGGCTTTTTTAATACCTTCTAATACACGAGGTTGTCTAGAAACACCGCCACCAATACAAATGATTTCAGGATCGTACATATATTGAAGATTATATAATTGAATGGCAATATCATAATAATATTGTTCAAGTATTTCTAATATTTCAGGATCTTTTTCATCAGCTAATTGAAAAATGATGCGACCAGTGATTGTGTTAGGTTCAAGTCCTTTTTTCTTTTCAACAATTTTACATAATCCTTTTGTTGAACAAGT
This sequence comes from Erysipelotrichaceae bacterium, assembly GCA_018365815.1. Taxonomy (GTDB): domain Bacteria; phylum Bacillota_I; class Bacilli_A; order Erysipelotrichales; family Coprobacillaceae; genus Beduini. Next base: position 23,565 of record JAGZJH010000021.1, on the reverse strand, counting down.
ATCAGACCAAGTCAGTATTTCATGTTCTTTTTTGTCATAACGTGAAATAATAGTGCTGATTTCACCTGCTAAACGATGTTTACCATGATGTATTTTTTTGTTTTTAATAATTGCACTTCCAATTCCAGTTCCAAAAACAATAACGATAGCATCATTTGCATGACTGGCGTTTCCTTTCCAAACTTCGGCTAGACCAGCACATTTACCGTCATTTTCTAAAGAAGTTGGAATGTTATCACATGCTTTTGAAACTAACTTTGTTAAACAGATGTTATTTAAATAAGGATAAGCAACAACAATTTCAATAATTCCGTTTTTGGCATCAATGACACCCGGACAACACATTGCAATTCCTTCGATTTTATGACTACAATGGCGATAGGTATTTTCAATAGCTTTGATAAATTTGTCTAATGTTGTTAAAGGAGCTGATTCAAACTCTCCTTGTTCATGAATCGTAGTTTCATTATCCATTACAGCATATTTAATTGCTGTTCCACCAATATCGAATACTAAATACATAATTTTTCCTCTTTTCTAATGATTTGCTTTTATTTTAGCATATTTTTGATGATTAAAATAGGCGTTATTTTATATTTTTATCCCTTTAAAACTGAATAAATTAGTTTTAAATTGTTGTTGTATTAATATTGAGAGGGGATAATAAAAAATGACAGGAGTCATAAATATTGTATTTTTTTATTTTAAAAGCGATTATAAGTGCTAAAAATATAGAAGCATTGCCCACACTTTTCCCACAAAACGCTTGCAAAATGGATTGATTTCATATAAAAGGTAAAAAGGCGTATCGCCTATAAAAATAGGAAAACGCCCTTTTTATCGTTATAAAATCATTTTATAATAAATGAAATGTGTTTTTAAAATAAAAATGGTCTCCCCTCACGGGCTCGAACCGTGGACCCTCTGATTAAGAGTCAGATGCTCTGCCAACTGAGCTAAGGAGAGATTACATAAAAAATAATACTACAATCTAAATAATAAATCAATAAAATTAAATTAAATTTTAAAATATCTACTTTCAAATTTAAAAATATGTTATGATTAAAAAAGAACTAGAGGTGGATGTATGAATTCGTTAAAAGATTTTGAAAACTATCGTGTTGCCGTTTTTACAATGGACGATATGGTATTTAATTTAAACCAAATAAGATATGATTTTTCACAACTGCTGTATCCTAATATATTTAAAAACATTACTTATCATGAATATGCTTTACGTTTAGGGACTATTCAATCAATGTATTCGTTTTTAGATCAAAGTCAAGCACAAGAAATCAATGAAAAAATAGAGTCTTATTTGTATAGTGAAAAGAATTTAAGAAATATTAAAGTCAATGAAAATATCGAAGCAGTTTTTAATTTATTAAAAAGTAAAAATATTAAAATAGTGTTATTTACCACTCATTCGTCTAAACGTGCAAGACAATTATTAAAATATAAAGGATTATTACCTCTTGTTGATCAAGTTGTGAGTATTAGTGATTATAGTGATAATATGCCATCTATTAAATTATTTCATACAATCATTGATTTATATGAAACTAATCATTATGAATTATTAATTGTATCTTCTTTAAATTCTATTTTTAAATGTGTTAGATATTCTCCTATCGATACAATCTACATACAAATTTCTGAACTCACTTGCATTGAACCTTCATTAAAACCAAGTGCAATGATGACTTCGTTATTTGAATTATTGCAATATATTTTATTTGGGAAATACACAACGACAAATATGTATAATGATTTTTTAGGTTACAATGATACAATGAGTGATGATGAAAAAAGAAGTAGATTTGAGTATTTAAAAATGAAATACAGCAGTTCGCCTGAATTGTTACCAATTGTTGAGGAAGTATTTTCTGAAAAAAATGAAGTTCAATATGGCGATTTTGATACCCAAGAATTTAGATTCCACTTTTCAGAAATTTCAAAAAATAAAGATCAACCGATTTTAAAACAAGAAGATGTTTTTGAAAAAGTTCGCCCTGATGAAGTGCCAAATCATCAAACGATTGAAAACACAAAAGAACAACTTAATAAAATCGACCATACACAATCTTTTAAGGTATTTGAAAATCCAGAAACAAAAGAATTTGAATTGAATTTTGATGATATTGAAAATAAAGTATCTTCAAATACAACATCAATTCAACCTATGGATCCACAAGTAAGTGATATTTTAGAAGAAATTAATCAAGATATACAATTACCAGTTGATGATGAGGTGGTTTTTGTTGAAGAAAATATCAAGAAAAAAGATTACAAACGTCTAGGGGCAATTTTATTGGCAGGATTGATGAATTTTGTAAATGCTTTTTTAATTGTTTCATGTGTCGGAATTATCTATATGGCATTTGCTGATTTGATTAATCAACATTGGATTGTCAATGCTTTTTGTGATATGTTTATTGTTGGTTATGCAAAATTATGTTTAGTTATTTTTGATGCAATCCCGATTATTTCAAGTAGTAAATCATTTATCAGTAGTTTTTCGCCATTATTTAATCAATTTATAGTGATTGTACTTTTTACATTCATTATTTTATCTTTATATAATGTTTATAGTTACTATCGTGATTTAGATGAATAAAAAACCTCATAGTTTGTATGATTAGTCTTTGGTTAAAGTCATCATATTGAACTAAGAGGTTTTTTATTTATTTTTTAATGTTTTTAAATGCTTGTTTTAAATCATTAATAATATCTTCATAATGTTCTAATCCAATTGAAATTCTTAATGTTTCTTGTTTAACGCTTGCTGCAAGTCGTTCTTCTTCGCTCATTTGAGCATGAGTGGTACTTGCTGGGTGAGTCAGTAATGTACGTGAATCTGCAAAGTTTGTGACATGGATAATCAATTTGATTGAATTAATCACTGTTTTTCCACCTTCAATTCCACCTTTAACCCCAAATGTAAATAATCCACCTAATCCGTTAGGGAAGTATTTTTTGGCTAATTGATAATCAGGATGGCTTGGTAATTCAGGATAGCTTACCCATTCAACATCGTCACAGTTTTCTAAAAATTCAGCAACTTTTCTTGAGTTTTCAACATGTTGTTTCATTCTAAGAGATAAAGTTTCTAGACCAAGTAAAGTTAAATAAGCATTAAATGGCGACATACAAGCCCCTAAATCTCTTAATGTTTTAGCGACTAATTTTGTTGTTAAGGCAGATTCGTTTAAATCAGCATAAACGATATCATGATAAGCTTTATCCGGTGTTGTGAAAAGTGGATAACGTGGATTGTGCCAATCAAATTTACCACTATCTACAACCACACCCCCCATAACATTACCATGACCTGCTAGGTATTTAGTGGTTGAGTAAACAACAATATCGGCACCATGTTCAATTGGTTTAAATAAATAAGGTGTTGGTGTTGTATTATCCACAATAAATACAATGCCATGTTTTTGAGCAATGGCTTTAACTTTATCAAAATCGATAATATCAGCATTTGGATTACCCACTGATTCTACGAAAATAATTTTAGTTTTTTCGTTAATCATTGCTTCCATTTCATCTAATTTTTTAGGATCGAATAAATGTGTTTTAAATCCCATTCCGGTCATTGTTCCCGATAAAGAACCAATAGTTCCACCATATAAATTATTGGCAGCAAGCAATTCATCTCCTGATTGCATAATTGTCATAAAAGTTCCCATAATGGCAGCAGTTCCTGAAGCAAACGCTACTGCTCCAACCCCACCATCTAAAGCAGCCATTCTTTCTTGTAAAGCGGTAATTGTTGGATTGGATAATCTTGAATAAAAATACCCATTTTCTTCAAGTGCAAAAATTCTTGCGGCTTGATTTGCATCATCAAATGTAAAAGCATTTGAAAGACAAATAGGTATTCCGGTTGCTTTTGTCGTTGGGTCAATGTGTTGTCCAGCATGAACTTGTAATGTTTCAAATTTATATTCATTAGACATATAATGGTTCCCCCTTTTTCTTGTCATTGTTATTATCTCACATTTATTTAAAAATCAAAAGAAAAATAGTATAGATCCCCTAAAAAAGGCTACTGTATCGTTTTAAAAATGAATAGGCTAAAAGGTTTAGTGTGAGTGATATAAATCTACGCTATCAAAACATTTTTAATTAGGAAAACACAAATTTAAATTAAATAACAAAATATTTTAACTGTTATCAAGATAATCTAACAAAAAATATGTCTTAATAAAAACCTTTGACATTATTGAAATATTGTAATCTTTATGAACAAATTAAATCGAATGAATATAGTTTGTCGTTAATGTTTCAAGTATTTGATAAAATAAACAAAGGGCATTTTCAAGTTGTTTTTTAGAATTACATCTCGTGATACTAAGGCGAATGGTATGATTAAAATGGTCTGTATTATAAAAACAACATTCATTACGAGCAATTAAAATATGATGTTTTTCTAACTCTTTTTCTAATAAATCAAGAGAAAGTTAAAAATGTACTTGAATTGAACAATAATAACCGGCATAACCACCAATTAATTTGGCAATGTTCGGATCCCAATTTGAAGTGATCGCTTGGGTAACTTTAAAATGATTTTTTAATTTTCGTTCCAATTTCAACATTTATTGCTCGTGTAAATTATTTTGTAAATAAGCTTCTAAAGTCGCTTGTGAAATTAAAGAGGGAAGTTGGTAAGAGTAGTAGTAAGATTGATGAATTAAGTTTTCAAAAATAGGTTTAAAAGCAGGGTCAATGACACATATTCCAATACGAAGATAAGGGATTGTTTTAGAAAAACTTGTTAAATAGATACAATTTTGACCAGCCATATAATAATGAATAGGTAAATAATGAGGTGTATGAAAAGCGTGTGAAAAATAATCATCTTCAATAATAATAACATTATATTTTAAAGCCAATTGAGCAATTTGTTGATATTTATACATAATTTTCATCTCTTTTTTTATTATATCATAAACTGTACCGGTATAGTTAATAATATCAAACGTTACAAGTAAGCCATAACAAGTTATAGTGAATTTGGCAATTATAGGTGGAATTTTATGAAAAAGAAGCAGTTAAAATAGTAACTATTGGTGGAGGAAGTAGTTATACCCCAGAATTAGTCGAAGGGTTTATTAAACGATATGAAACTTTACCGGTTAAAGAATTATGTTTAGTTGATATTGAAGCCGGACGTGAGAAGTTAGAAATCGTTGGGGCGCTTGCTAAACGTATGGTCAAAGAAGCGAATGTTCCAATGACAATTACTTTATCATATGATCGTAAAGAGGCTTTAAAAGGTGCGGACTTTGTAACTACGCAAATGCGTGTAGGACGTTTACCGGCACGTGTGTTAGATGAACGTATCCCGATTACTCATGGCATGATTGGACAAGAAATAAATGGTGCCGGAGGAATGTTTAAGGCGTTTAGGACTATTCCGGTAATTTTAGATATTGTTAAAGATATTGAAGAAATTTGTCCTGATGCGTGGTTAATTAATTTTACTAACCCAGCAGGAATGGTGACAGAAGCCATTTATCGTTATACAAACTTTAAAAAAGCCATTGTATTATGTAACGTTCCGGTAAATATGGTGAGTGGCTTTGCGAAAATGTTGAATGTTGATGAAAGTGAAGTGACAATGGAAATCCAAGGGGTAAATCATTTCATCTTTGCAACAGATGTATTTGTGAATGGAAAATCATGTTTTCAAAAATTGTTGAAAATGTATGCTTCAATTAATGAAGAAGATACCATTCAAATGAAAAACTTTGTTTCTATTCCTTATTCACCTTCATTTATTAAAGGTTTACAAGCTATTCCTTGTCCTTACCATAATTATTATTTTTATACAAAAGAGCAATTAATTGAAGAAAAAGAATGGTTTAAAACAGGAACAGTTAGGGGAGAAGTCGTTAGCAAAACTGAAGAAGAATTAAAAGAAAAACCGGCACAACTTTCAATGCGTGGGGGTGCCAAATATTCCGACGCAGCTTGTAATTTAATTCAATCCATTTACAACAATACCGGTGATATTCAATATGTTGATATATTAAATAATGGGGCGATTGCAGATTTACCATTAGATAGTGCAGTAGAAGTAGCGTGTCGTATTACTTCAGATGGACCAAAACCAATTGTAACCGGTGAATTAAAATTACCAATTAGCGGTTATGTTCACATGATGAAAACTTTTGAACGTTTAGTTTGTCAAGCGGTAATTACCGGTGATAAAAACTTAGCAGTAACAGCATTAAACATGAATCCATTATGCCAAAGTGATGCAGATGCTAATATCGTAGTTGAAGAATTAATCAAAGCTCATCAAGAATACTTGCCACAATTTAATTATCAAAACTAAGAACGAATTTTCGTTCTTTTTTATTGCTTTAAAAAACACGAACGATTTGATTTATGTTAAAATATTTCAACAGGGAGTGATTGAATTGAGTAAAATGGGTTTAAGAACATTAAAAAAACAGTTAAAAGATTACAAACGTGCAGAATTAATCGAACTAATTGCGAAAATGTATAAAGAAAATCAAGCCAGTCAAGGTTATCTTGAACAATTATTTTCTAATGAAAATCAAGTTGAAGTTGTTAAAATATATCAAGAAAAAATATATAAATCATTTTTTTCAAGTAGTGCAAGATTTAATATTGATAAAGCAAAAGATTATTTAGAAGAAGGGTTAGAACTGTGTCAAAATGAAAAAGAATATAGTAATTTATTGTTAAGTTATGTTGAAAGTGGCATTGAGTTGTTAGTTGCAGAAGGAATTTATTTTGAAAATATTTTAAATGATTTAATCGCAGCTTTTAAATTGTTTAAAGAGTATTATTTTAAATATTCTTTGGAAAAAGAATATCAAGAACGTGTTGAAAAAATTTTGATGGAACTGACATATAACGAAGCAAATCATCATTTTAAAGAAGCGATGTATCAAATTTGTTTAGATATTTTAAGGAAGTAAATAAATTTTGAAATCCTTTTCAATTATTGTAAAAATGAACGATTCATAAAATAAACTTGCTATAATTTTATAAGAAAGGAGTGAGTTAATGGGATTTCCAAAAGATTTTTTATGGGGTGGCGCAACTGCGGCTAATCAATTGGAAGGTGCTTATAACGAAGATGGCAAAGGATTAAGTATTGCTGATGTTGTGAGTGCGGGGAGTTTATATCGTGAAAGAGAAAACACATTGAGTGTAAAAGAAGGATATTTTTATCCAAGCCACGAAGCTATTGATCATTATCATCGTTATAAAGAAGATATTGCATTATTTGCTGAAATGGGCTTTAAATGCTATCGTATGTCAATTAACTGGACAAGAATTTTTCCTAATGGTGATGACGAAACACCTAATGAAAAGGGACTTGTTTTTTATGAAAACTTTTTTGATGAATGTTTAAAATACAACATTCAACCAATTGTTACATTATCACATTATGAAACACCGTTAGCTTTATTTGAAAAATATGGTGGGTGGAAAAATAGAAAATTGGTTGATTGTTTTGTGAAATATTGTGAAACTGTATTTACTCGCTATAAAGGTAAAGTTAAATATTGGATGACCTTTAATGAAATTAATTGCTTAGATGTTAGTTCGTGGAATGGTGGAGCAATGCTTGAAAATGATGAACAATCAAAAATGCAAGCAGCACATCATTTATTTGTAGCTTCAGCAAAAGCAGTTATCTTAGGTCATAAAATTGATCCGGACAATAAAATCGGAATGATGTATGGAGGAATGTTTTCATATGCAGCCTCTTGTAATCCAAATGATGTAATAGCCAATATTGAATTTTTACGTCCGGCAATGTTCTATTGTGATGTGATGTGTAAAGGATATTATCCAAACTATAAACTTAAAGAATTTGAGCGTAAAGGGATTGCTATTGAAAAAGAAGAAGGCGATGATGCACTTTTAGTTGAAGGTAAAGTAGATTATTTAGCTTATAGTTATTACATGAGTCTTGTTGCCGGAGAAAATTCAGGTTCGATGGAACTTGCTAATGGTAATCTTTATACCGGTTATAAAAATCAATATTTAAAATCTACTGAGTGGGGTTGGCAAATTGATCCAGTAGGATTGCGTATTTCAATGAATCAACTTTATGATCGCTATAATATTCCGTTAATGATTGTTGAAAATGGACTTGGTGCGATAGATCAAGTAGAAGAAGATGGTTCAATTAACGACGATTATCGCATAAAATATTTAGCAGATCACATTGCTGAAATGAAAAAAGCAGTTGAATATGACGGAGTACCATTATTAGCTTATACCCCTTGGGGGTGTATCGATTTAGTTTCAGCCGGAACTGGTGAAATGAAAAAACGTTATGGATTTATTTATGTAGATCGTGATAATGAAGGAAATGGATCATTAAAACGTTCTAAGAAAAAATCATTTAATTGGTATAAAAAAGTCATTGCCACAAATGGCGAAGATTTAAGTAATGAATAGAAAAGGAGAGAATAAAATGGGATTTCCAAAAGGATTTTTATGGGGTGGCGCTACAGCAGCTAACCAATGTGAAGGTGGATATAACGAAGGAGGCAGAGGATTAGCTAACGTTGATGTGATTCCTCATGGTGAAGATCGTTTTAAAGTAATGTTAGGAAATATGAAAATGTTTGACTTTGATGACAAACATCACTATCCGGCAAAAGTTGGTATTGATATGTATCATACTTATAAAGAAGACATTGCATTATTTGCTGAAATGGGATTTAAATGCTATCGTTTAAGCATGGCTTGGTCAAGAATTTTCCCTAAAGGAGATGAATTAGAACCAAACGAAGAAGGTCTTGCTTATTATGAAGACTTATTTAAAGAATGTCATAAATATGGAATTGAACCATTAGTTACAATTACGCATTTTGACTGTCCAATGCATTTAATTACTGAATATGGTGGATGGAAAAACAGAATTTTAATCGAATTTTATGAAAGATTATGTCATGTCATTTTCAATCGTTATAAAGGATTAGTAAAATACTGGTTAACATTTAATGAAATTAACGTTATTTTACATTTACCATTTATGGGTGCCGGATTATATTTTGAAGAAGGAGAAAACAAAGAAGCTGCTCAATATCAAGCAATTCACCATGAATTAGTAGCAAGTGCTTTAGCGACTAAAATTGCTCATGAAGTAGATCCTGAAAATAAAGTAGGGTGTATGTTAGCAGCAGGTCAAGCTTATCCATATTCATGCAAACCAGAAGATGTATGGGAAGCATTACAAAGAAATAGAGTTGGATTCTTCTTTGTCGATGTTCAAGCACGTGGATATTATCCATCATATGCATTAAAAGAAATGGAACGTAAAGGAATTATGCCAAAAATGGAAAGAGGAGACGAAGAAATTTTAAGACAATATCCTGTTGACTTTATTTCATTCTCTTACTACTCAACAAGTGCAGTCAGCACTGATCCTGAATTGGCAAAAACATCTGGAAATATGACAGTTTCAGTTAAAAATCCATATGTTAAAGCAAGTGACTGGGGTTGGCAAATCGATCCATTAGGATTAAGAACAACTTTAAATACATTATATGATCGTTATCAAAAACCATTATTTATCGTAGAAAATGGTTTAGGTGCTTACGATACACCTGATGAAAACGGATATGTAGAAGATGATTATCGTATTGAATACTTACAAGAGCATATCAAAGCAATGAAAGATGCAATCGAATTAGATGGTGTTGAATTATGGGGATACACAACTTGGGGTCCAATTGATTTAGTTTCAGCGTCAACTGGTGAAATGTCTAAACGTTATGGATTTATTTACGTTGATCGTGACGATCAAGGAAATGGAACATTAAAACGTTCTAAGAAAAAATCTTTTAACTGGTATAAAAAAGTCATTGCCACAAATGGTGAAGATTTAAGTAACGATTAAAAAATGGATTAATTTAAAAATTCTTATAAATTAATCATTCAAAGACTTATATTTTGACTATTAAAATTTATTAAATCACTACTATTTATATGAGTTAAAAAACACTAAAACAATTTATTCAAAACTTTATGAATAAATAAATAGTATTCCATAGTTTAAATAATAAAATGTCTTTGATAAGTTGAATGATCTATTAAGAAGATTTAAATTAAGATGTAAAAATAGCAGGGGGAATACAAAACTTCCTGCTTTTATTAAATCCAAAATGTATAATAAATGACTAAATTGTATTAACTGATGACATACGTTATATAAGGAGTAAAATAATGAGTATTAAAATGATAGCAGTAGACATGGACGGAACTTTTTTAAACAGAGAATCAAAATACGACCATGAAAGATTTTTAAAAGTTTATGAACAATTAAAACAAAAAAATATTCGTTTTGTTGTTGCAAGTGGAAATCCATATAAACAATTACAAGGAAACTTTGAAGAAATAAAAGATGAATTGACTTATATCGCTGAAAACGGTGCTTATATTATAGATAAACAAAAAGAATTATACTTAGCAAGTTTAGATCAAACAAATATTACAAAAATCATTCAAAAATTAAAAAAATTACCAGATGTATTATGTTGGGTATGTACTAAAAATCAGTCTTATACACTAAACTCAATTCCAGAACATTTTTATCAAATGTTTTTGCCTTACTTTCCAGGTGTAAAAAAAATAGAAGATTTCACAATGATTCAAGATCCGATTTTAAAATTCGCTTTATTCTTACCTGAAAAAAATGTGGAAGAAAGAATTAATGATTTCATGATGATCACTGATGATCAAGTACATGTTGTAGATAGTGGACATTTTTGTGTAGATATTATTCCTTCACACGTCAACAAAGGAGAAGCAATGCGTTTTTTAATGAAACATTTTAATATTGAAAAAGATGAAATCATGGCTTTTGGTGATGCCGGAAATGACAAAGAAATGCTTAAAAGTGTCACATATGGATATGCAATGAGTAATGCAAAAGACGAATTTAAAAATCAATTCAATTATCTAGCTCCCTCAAATGATGAATTTGGTGTATTACAAGTTATTGAAAAATATTTAGAAGACGGTTCGATAATGAATTTAAAATAATACATAAACCAACTCCTTTAAAAAGAAAGGAGGATAAAAATGAAAAACATAGATGCAGTACAATTTTATAGAAATTTAGCACATCAATTAGAAAATGAAACAGTGGTAAATAATATTTTTAATGATTTTTTTAAAAAAATCGGACAAAAAAGCGAAGATGAATTATACGATAAATTACATGAAATGATTAAAATGGACGAAGATGGTTTTATTGAATTCTTTGCCAATAAAACTAATCGTAGGGCTGTTAAAAAAGACGATATTATTTATAAAGTAATTTGTGATTATTATCAACTCGAATCTTCACAACAAGCAATAGATTTATTAAAATACTATGGTAAATTATTAAACATCTACGCTTTACCATCATTAGGTAAAAAAATCAATAGTGAACTTTTAAAACAAGCGTTTAAAGAAAATATAGATAATCCTAACAAGATCAGTTCTTATATTGATATCATAATTTCAAAGATGGTTAGTTATAACGATTTTTCACCAAAAGATTTAAAAAACGCAAACCACCCGGTTATTCAAACGTTTAAACAACTTATAGATTGCAAAGAAAATATGAATGAAGCGTTTGTAGAAGAAAATATCAATAAACTCATTCAATATGAAAAAATGCAAAATTATTTATACAAAGAAAAAATATTAAATAAGTTATATCATAAAACCAATCGCAAGTTTAATCAAATTCTTAAAAGAAATATTTCTAAAACAGATCAAATCAATATGCTAATGTTTTTATTAGAAACTACCAAAAGAAAAATCGAAGATATTATTCAAGATGATGAATACGATTATAACCATGAATTTGAAAGTCTTTTTAATCAGATCAATTTTGAAATAGAACAACTTAAAACTAAAGAAGTTTTAGTAGGAGAGAAAAAAGCACCAAAAGAAAAGAAACTGGGTAAACAACAATTAATGATAGTAGAAAATTTCTTTACTCAATATCATTTATATTATAAAAAGAAAAAAATCACAGAAGAAATTAATGAATTTCCTTTTATATTAGAATTTTACCATCGTTTTAAACAAATTCTTGAAACTTGTGAAGTTGAAAAGAAAGTCAATCAACTTGAAGAACTTGTTGGGGATATTAGTGAAAGCGATGTTAAAAGAATGGAAGCCGTTCGTCCGCTTTTAAATATTATTCGAAAAAATATTGAAGATTTACTCTCTAAAGAAGAAGATTTAATATCTAAAGAAGAGTTATTATCCAAAGAAGATCTATTATCTAAAGAAAAAGAAATCGAAGTTGAATGTATAGAAAAAAATATCGAAGATCACCCAATAGAAATTCATCAAGAAATCACAGAAAATTTAAAAAATCACATTGAAGAAAAAACTGATGATCTTACACAACCTTCTAAAACAGTTGCACCGATTGTTCAAGTAGGGAAATTTATTTTATTAAAAGATAGTGAACAAACGAATCCGTTATCTATTCATAAATTACTGGTTTTATTATCGTTCGATAGTCAAGATAAAGCGGATTTATTAGAAAACTTAGTTTTTCGTATTGGTTATGATAAAGTACAAGGTTATTTATTAAAACACCCTAAAATTAATATCTACGATTTAGAATCAGTCATCAAAACCGATCGTAAATTGAGATTTGAATATCAAAAATTGCTTGAGGAAATAGAAATGTATTTTAGATCAAGTTTAACTTATTTTATTACTAATAAATATGATAAAAAATATAAAATGGCTAATAACAGTGGGCATTTTTATTACCGAGGTTATTTAAACAAAAGCATATTTGCAGATCGTGATGACCATTATCAATTAATCAGTCAATTAAATGAAAGAATTGATATGGAAATTAAAAACAATAATCAACAAGTTGAAGCAGAGTATCATAAATATCGTTATTCACTCAATTTTTCAACAGCCGCAGGGATTATGTCTTTTGGTTGGGTACTTAATATTTTTCAAGTGTTAAATTATTATGATAAATCAGAATATCTGATGCGTTATTTTAAAGGTTTAAGTCCGCAAACTTTTTATGCTTGGATGATCAGTTTAAATAATTTAAGAAATAAATGTGCGCATTATCAAAGTTTATATAGATTATCTTCGCTTAAAGAAATGCGACCAATTATGACAAAGGATATTGATAGTAATGAAAACGATCGAAAGTTTAAAAGTTCTTCTTTGTTTTATTACACTTTAATTGTTGCAAGGCTATGTCCTGATGAAATAAGTGTTGAAGATTTTATAGATAATTTAAGCGTTTTATTTAGAAAAGCAGGACGAGAAAATTTTACATTTAACTTGGAGTTAGATTATTCTTTTCCACAAAATTGGCAAATTATTTTAGAAAAGGAAAAATGTCAAAAAACCGGAAGAGTGTTATAGAGATATAAAAATGAGTAATAAAAAACTTACATTGTATAAGATTGAATACAATATAGGCTTTTTTATATTTTTTTGATTTTACGATTAGACAAATAATTTACTTTATAGATGTTTTATACTATAATATGTAAGTAAAAAGCATTAAATTAAAAAGAAAGGTGTTTGAGATATGGAAAGAAAAGTAGGAACAATTTCAAGAGGGATTCGTTGTCCAATTATTAGAGAAGGAGATAATTTATCTAAGATTGTTGTGGATAGTGTAATGGAAGCTGCTAATACAGAAGGTTTTAGTATTAGAGATCGTGATGTTATTGCAGTGACTGAATCAATTGTCGCAAGATCACAAGGAAATTATGCTTCTGTTGATGCTATTTCTAAAGATGTAAGAGAAAAATTGGGTGGCGAAACTATTGGGGTTATTTTTCCAATCTTATCAAGAAATAGATTTGCAATTTGTTTAAGAGGTATTGCAGCAGGTGCAAAAAAAGTTGTTTTAATGTTAAGTTATCCAAGTGATGAAGTAGGAAATGAATTAGTTTCTTTAGATCAATTAGATGAAGCGGGAATTAATCCATATAGTGATGTTTTAACATTAGAAAAATATAGAGCGTTATTTGGAGAAAATAAACATCCATTTACCGGAATTGATTATGTTGAATATTATTCTAATATTATTAAAGAGGCTGGAGCAGAAGTTGAAGTTATTTTTGCAAACCACCCAACAGTGATTTTAGATTATACTAAAAAAGTGTTGAATTGTGATATTCATTCAAGACAAAGAACTAAGCGTTTACTTAAAAAAGCCGGTGCTGAAGTGGTATGTGGTTTAGATGACATTTTAACATCTTCAATTGATGGTAGTGGTTATAATGAAAAATATGGGTTATTAGGTTCTAATAAATCTACAGAAGATTCTGTTAAATTATTCCCTCGTGAATGTTTTGGGTTAGTAGAAGATATTCAATCACAAATTTTAAAATTAACTGGTAAACATATTGAAGTGATGGTTTATGGTGATGGTGCGTTTAAAGATCCAGTTGGAAAAATTTGGGAATTAGCAGATCCATGTGTATCTCCTGCTTATACTTCTGGATTAGAAGGAACACCTAATGAAGTGAAGTTAAAATATTTAGCTGATAATGATTTTAAAGATTTAAGCGGTCAAGACTTAAAAGATGCTATTTCTAAACGTATTAAGGAAAAGAGCGATAATTTAGTTGGTGATATGGCTTCTCAAGGAACTACACCTAGAAGATTAACTGATTTAATTGGTTCTTTATGTGACTTAACAAGTGGTTCAGGTGATAAAGGAACTCCGATTATTTTAGTTCAAGGATATTTTGATAATTATACACATTAATCTTATCAAATAGAGGTTTGAATATTGTTTAAATCTCTATTTCGTTTAAAAAATAAGAATGGAGAATGTAAAATGAAACAAGATATGATTGTGATTTTGGATTTAGGAAGTACAGAGAATACAACTTTAGCTCGTGATATTAGAGCATTAGGTGTTTATAGTGAAATTTATCCTCATGATATTACATTAGCTAAGCTTAATAGTTTGGAGAATGTTAAAGGGGTAATCCTTAACGGTGGTGAAAATCGCTGTGTTGATGGTGTGAATGTTGAGGTATGTGATGAATTATATCAAAGTGGATATCCTTTAATGTCAATTGATCATCCGACAAGTCAATGTGATTTGAAATTTAATTCTTTACCAACACAAGATGAGTTAAAGGCTTTTGTGTTTGAGACTTGCCACGCTGAGGCAAATTGGAATATGAAGAATTTTATTGCAGATCAAGTTGAAAAGGTAAGACGTCAAGTTGGTGATAAAAAGGTGTTGTTGGCTTTATCTGGTGGGGTAGATTCTTCAGTTGTTGCGGCGTTATTGTTGAAGGCGATTGGGGATCAATTAACTTGTGTTCATGTTAATCATGGGTTAATGCGTAAGGGTGAGTCTGAAAGTGTAATTGAGGTGTTTAAAAATCAATTAAATGCTAATTTGGTTTATGTTGATGCTACTGAAAGGTTTTTAGGTAAGCTTGAAGGGGTGGCTGATCCTGAGGCTAAACGTAAAATTATCGGTTCTGAGTTTATTCGTGTGTTTGAAGAAGAAGCGCGTAAGTTAGACGGAATTGAGTTTTTAGGTCAAGGGACTATTTATCCGGATATTATTGAAAGTGGGACTAAAACTGCAAAGACTGTAAAGTCTCATCATAATGTTGGTGGGTTACCTGAGGATTTACAATTTGAGTTGGTTGAGCCTTTATATCAATTGTTTAAAGATGAAGTTAGAGCTTGTGGAGTGGAGTTAGGGTTACCTGCAAGTATGGTGTATCGTCAACCTTTCCCTGGACCTGGTCTTGGTGTGCGTTGTTTAGGTGCAATTACTAGAGAAAGATTAGAGGCTGTTAGAGAAGCCGATGCGATTTTAAGAGAAGAGTTTGCTAATTATGGTTTGGATAAAAAGGTATGGCAATATTTTACTGTTGTGCCTGATTTTAAATCTGTTGGGGTTAGAAATAATGAGAGAACTTTTGAGTTTCCTGTGATTATTAGAGCGGTTAATACGGTTGATGCGATGACTGCTACTGTGGAACAAGTGGATTGGCCTATTTTGATGAAGATTACTGATCGTATTTTAGCAGAAGTGAAGAATGTTAATCGTGTGCTTTATGATATGTCACCTAAGCCTGTGGCGACAATTGAGTGGGAATAAATGGAATGGTATATGTGGATAACAGGTAACATATAAATGTAAATAAAATCTCTTTACTGAGAATAAAGGTGAAGGGATTTTTTATTATTATACGGAAAGTCTTACATAACTAAAATAAGTAAATTTAATAATGTTAAGAAAAATGATACAAATGATTATAAACAAATTTTTTAATAGTATAAAAAAAGGAGAAGGCTTACTGAATGGATAATAATTCTAAAATGATCATTTATACAACAGAAGATGGATTAGTGAAAATAGAAACAACTTTTAATGATGAAACAGTTTGGCTATCGTTGAATCAAATGTCAGTATTGTTTCAAAGAGATAAATCTACTATATCTAGGCATATTAAAAATATTTTTGATGAAGGTGAATTGATAAAAGATTCAGTTGTTGCAAATTTTGCAACAACTGCCAATGATGGAAAAATATATCAAGTTGATTACTACAATCTTGATGTTATTATCTCTGTTGGTTACCGTGTTAAATCAAAACGAGGAGTTCAATTTAGAATATGGGCAACAAACCTTATTAAAGAATATATGAAAAAAGGGTTTGTACTTGATGATGAACGTTTAAAAGAATTGGGTGGTGGCGGATACTTTAAAGAGTTACTTGAAAGAATCCGTGATATCCGTGCATCTGAAAAAGTGTTTTATAGACAAATACTTGAGATATATGCTACAAGTATTGATTATGATCCAACTGCTGAAATATCTATTCAATTCTTTAAAAAAGTACAAAATAAGATTCATTATGCTATTCATGGTGAAACTGCAGCTGAAGTCATTTATCATAGAGCAGATGCTGAAAAAGAATTTATGGGATTAACTACTTTTATTGGAAATCATCCAACACTAAAAGAAGCAAAGATTGCAAAGAATTATTTAAATGAAAAAGAGTTAAAAGCGATGGGGCAACTTGTTTCTGGATATCTTGATTTTGCGGAAAGACAAGCAGAACGAGAACAACTAATGACAATGGAAGATTGGATAAAACACCTAGATAACATTTTAACAGTTACTGGAGAAGAATTATTAGTAGGTAATGGTTCGATTTCTCATACACAAGCAATGAAAAAGGCTGAAACAGAATATAAAAAGTATAAAGCAAAAACATTAAGTGATGTTGAAAGAGATTATTTAGATGCGATTAAGAAATTGGAGAATTTAAAGTAGAGGAGATTTTTAGTATCACAAAAGTTTAGAATATAACAAAAACTATATGATTATCTATGGTTACAGAATTGTTTTTTAAAAGAGGAGGTGTTAAGAAAGTGGTACAGATTACATGGGAAAAATTCATATCGACTAATTACGATGTTCGAGGTATTAGGTACAAATTTGAAGACCTAAGTAGACAATTGTTTACATATGAGTATCTAAGTAAAAATAAAGAACATAAATATGTTCACAGCAATCCAAATAACGCAGGTGTTGAATCTGAACCAATTTTTAGTGAGGAGAGTAACAAATATATTAGCTATCAGGCTAAGTTTTTCGATAATGCTGTTGGATATGACCAAATTAAAGATTCAGCAGAAAAGGCAGTTAAGCATTATAGAGGAAGATTAGATATTATTTATTTATTCTGCAATAAGCCTCTTACGACTACTTGCAAGAGTTATATAGACATTGAACATATATTAAATGGTGCAGGAATTTCATTAGAACCCATAACAGATACGACTATACTTGATCTTGTTCGAAAACATCAGCTATTAGCAAAATATTATTTTGATGATCATGAGATTTCTCATCATTGGTTAGTTGATCAAGCATCTGCAACAGTAGATATTCTTGGTGAACGTTTTAATGAAGACTTTAATATTGATACCGAAGCGTCAAAGAATTTGACAGTCTTTTTACAAAACAAAAAAGCATTGGATTATTTTAATGATAAAAAAAGAAATCTTATCAAAGAAATTGAAACATTAAAATGGGAACTTGGTGATTTATATCCATATGCCTATAGACTTTCTAAGTTAATTTCTACATTATCAGATGTAAATTCCAAAACTATTTATGATGTTGAAAATTGGCAAAATATTATTTCGAGTACATTTGAAACAGATATAAATGAAATAAAGGATAAGATTTTAAAAACACAAAAAGATTATGCAGAGATACAAGATAATGATGATAAGGCAAAAGCTTTGAGAATATATTTGAGAAAACTAGATAAACTAAAAAGTTTATATTATAGATTGGAATTATCCGAAATTGAAAGAAAATTGCTAGATAGTAAAATTCTTGTTGTAGAAGGAGAGGCTGGTATTGGTAAGACTCAACTTTTTGCAAATGAAGCTGTCACATTACTTAATGAGGGAGAAGATGCTCTATTAATTATTGGGAGCAATTGTCTTTCTAAAGATAACATTCTTAAACAACTAGAGGATAATTTAAGATTAAATTTTAAATTTGAAGAACTTATTGATATTTTAGAAGTAATTGGTGAAACAAGTGAAAAAATAATACCAATTTTTATTGATGCACTAAATGAGAGTTGGCATCCACAATTATGGAAGTCAGTGTTACCTGTTTTATATCAAAAAGTAGTAGAGAAGAATTTTGTTCGTTTAGCGATTTCGTTTAGAAGTGAATATGAGAAAACAATTTTACCAGATAATTTTCTTGAATATGATGATGTAATGAAAATCGAACATTATGGTTTTAAAGGAAATTCACTCGAAGCTGCAAAAAGATTTCTTGACCACTATGGAATACCATTCACTCCATTGCATATGTTTACCTCTAATATTGATAATCCTTTATTTTTAACTCTGTATTGCAAAACTTATCAAGGTGATGAGGTAGAATTACCAGTTTTATATGAGCGTCTTTTAGAAAAGGCAAATGACAAAATGCATATTAAATTAGCAACAGCTATCGAACATGCTGGATATGACCAATCATATAATATTGTGCTACCCATAATCGAATCCATTTCTAAACAGATATTGCTTACTGGTAAACGACATTTTGAAAGAGATGAGATAGTTTCTATGACAATTTGGAATGAAATGGGTTTATCAGCGATACCGTTTGTTACGCAACTCATAAGGGAAAATATACTTCATGATTATGAATCTAATGGAAAGTATTATTTGTATTTTACGTATGACCAAATGAATGATTATTTTTCAGCTAAAACTATTTTATCTATGTTTTCTAAAGAAAATGATATTAGAGATTATTTGTCTAAAAATATATTAGGTATTGTTGATGGAAAATTTAAAAATTGGGACAATGAAGGCTTATTTGTGCATGTTTGTGCTTTATATGCGGAAAAATATAAGAAAGAATGCATTGAAATTATCAGTGATATAAAAGATGAAACAGATAAAAAGGAATTATTTAGAGCATATCTTGAATCGTTTGAATGGAGGGGAAAAATATATTTAACAATTCCTAAATTATTAAAACTTTGTAATGAATATTATGTTTATCCTTCTGTTTTATGGAGAGTTTTTATTAATAATTCTGTAAAACAAGGACATTTATTAAGTGCGGATTCTTTACACAATGTTTTGAAAACGTATGATCTTGCAAGGAGAGATTATCTGTGGACAACTTTTATTAATGAAGATACTTCTGATGATAATCGCCTTGTTCAATTAATTAAAAGCTATAATAAAGGTGAAATATTGGAGATTTCTGATAAAGAGCAAATTAGATTGCTATTAATACTTTTTTCATGGGTACTCACTTCTTCAAATCGTTGGCTTCGTGATACAACGTCTAAGGCAATGATTGAAATTTTAAAAGTTCATTTTGAATATAATGAGTATATACTTGAATTGTTTTCTGAAATAAATGATCCTTATGTGATACAAAGATTATACGGAATTGTATTTGGAGCATGTGTAAAAAGAAAACTTGAAAACAAAGAAGAGTATAAATCTTTAGTTAGTTTTGTGTTTAATAGTGTCTTTAATAAAGAAAGTGTATATCCAGATATTTTATTACGAGACTATGCAAGACTTATTATTGAACGTTTTTTGATGGAGTATCCAGATGAACTTAAAGATTATGATCTAAAAAAAATCAAACCACCTTATAATTCAATACCTATTCCAGATATTGGTGATCAAGATTATACGAAACAAAAATTTGAAAAAGGATTATATTCTATTCTAAGTTCCATGCGATTTGAAGGAATGGGAATGTATGGCGATTTTGGTAGATATGTTTTTCAAAGTGCGATAGGAAACTTTGAAGTTGACCATTGCAAGATATTTAATTACGCTATGTATTTTATTATTAACGAGTTAAAATATCAGAGTGAGTTTTTTGATGATTATGATGGATATATAAATCGTTTTACTTACGGTATGGAACAAACTGCGAAGACGGAACGGATTGGAAAAAAATATCAATGGATTGCAATGTATAATATCTTAGCGCGAATTTCAGATTATTATCCAATGAAAAATACATATTCCATGGAAGATGAAACCGTAGAATATGAAGGACCATGGGAACCGTATGTAAGAGATTTTGATCCGACACTGAATGAATATAATTTGTTTTCTATAGATGCTCCATATTTTTCAGAAGTTAACGAACATATGAAGAAAGCAATACAAGAAATAAAGAATGATAAAAGTGACTCTTCTTTTGATGAGGAAGTATGGATTAATTCTAATTCTCTATTTTTCCAATATCAGAAAGAGGATTTACTATTAACTGATAATGATGGGACTCAATGGGTTGTTTTATCAAAATACGCTGATACTGACAGAAAAAATTTGAAAAATGATAAATTGCTAGTTTGGAATTGGTTATATGGATATTTTGTAACTACTGAACAATTAGATGTATTAAAAAAATATGTAGATAAAAAAATTAATCTTCTTAATAGTGATGTTACTGGTATTCCACATACATACACTTTGTATAATAGAGAATATCCGTGGTCATCTGGTAGTAAAGCAATGTTAAAGTGGCAATGGATAAATTATGAATTAAAGACAGGTGAAACAAAACAAGTATCTAAGACAGTTGAGCAACCAGATATCTCTGTTCTGGATGCAATGATCGAAAAATATCTAGGTAAAGTGGATATTGAAGAACAAAATGATGTGGCGCTAGAAAATCAAGAAGATAGTGTCGATATTCCAATTGTTACAAAAACATACATAACAAAAGAATCAGTGACTATAAATTTAGGTAAAATATTATGTGCAACACAAGAATTATTATGGGAAGAAGAATTTGACGCTTCAAAAAAGGATACTATTTCAAATTTTCATCCGTGTGCAGAAATTATTAATGTTTTAAAATTAAAACAAAAGAAATATGATGGGTATTACTATGATGAATCTGGAAAACTTATAGCTTTTGATACTGATTTGTCAAAACAAAGATTAGGGTTAGTCATACGAAAAGAATCTTTAGATAAATTCTTAGATATTAAGAATCTTTATCTTGTATGGTTTGTGAACGCCTCAAAAGAAGTACATGATAAATCATTGGCGATTAGTAGATATACAGATTGGACAGGATTGTTGGAATACAATAATAATTCTATAGAAGGTGAGTATTATAAAATAGAATCTGTTCAAGAGTAGATACATTATAATAGTCAATATAAGATTTGTTGGTTTCACAATTCAATTATAAGTTATAAATTGTTTAATTATTGATGGATGATACAAACCTTCTTGAAAAAACGATACATTTTTGATATACAAATTATATCAAAAGAGTAGATATCAACAATTATTGAACTCAAATTAATTCAATTATATAATATGTTGAACTAAATATAGGTTAATAATAAATGTCCCGTGACGAGTGGGAATAATAAAATAATGTAATTAAAACCTCTGAAAATGCCTTATTTATGGGCTTTTCGGAGGTTTTTGTTTTTCTTAAAACCTCTCATCGTACCAAAAGTGTACCACATAGAGAGAATATGCATTATTCCCATAGCTTAAACCATAAGCGAAGATAACATATCAGCAATTTCATTTTGCTTATTTGGATATAAATGCGAATAAGTATTTAATGTTGTTTGTATATCTTCGTGTTCAAAACTATTATGATTATACATAGATGATAATTTTTTTATTTAAGTATTATAATTTATACATACTTTAGTAGATAAACTATTTTTGAGTGTTATAATAAAGCTCAAACAATAATTTATTAGGAGGATACATTATGAAATCAAAAAAAAGGCTAACATATATAACATTAATTGTTTCAGTTTTATCATTAATCGTAGCATTTTGTGTTGGTAAAAAGGCTAATTCTATTTACTATGATATTGCTCTAGCTTTCTTAGGTAGTGCTGCGTTAGGTTTTATTATGTCGATAACAGAATATTATGTTGAAAAAAGAAAATCTATGGAAGAATTTTGGATTCAAGCTACTAAATTATTAAAGGAATTAAGCACAATCAAATATCTTGACATAGATGCTCCTATTGATTTGATTATTAATTGTTTAAACGAAGAAGGAAATAATGAATATAATAAATTCAATATTAAATCTTTTGATACAAAAGATTCACAAACTCAAAAGGATAAACTGATAAAATGGTTCAAAGAAAATAATTTCACTATCATTGATAACGAGGTAAATAGTAACGATTGGTGGGATAAATACTATAGTTCTAAAATGAATGAATATAGAGTGATTTTTGATACTCAAATGGATAAATATCGAAAACTAACTTTATTAGATACAGGATTGTTAGATAATGCATATGGAAATTTAGATTTCATGTTTGTTAATAAATGTTTGCGAAACAAATTATGTTTTGATATATATCAAAACATTCGAGATATAATATTTGAAATTAATTCACAAGTTTGTCATTTTAATTTATTGAAAAGTGGGGATGGAAACTACGCTGTTTGTGTGTTGAAACTTAAAGAGTTAAACAATCTTTTTTTGATGTAAAAAAAGAAATTGATAATAATGCGACATATATAAAGATTTATAAAAAAGAAATAGATGATTTAGAAGAAAAACTTGAAAAATTCAGATGCAAAATATATAGCCAAAAATATGTTGCCAATAAAAATTATCCAATAATTTGTAAAATTGTGAATTTAGAAGAGAACTAGATTTATCTTAATTAATTAAGAACTTCTGATTGGTTCTAGTATTAGAAGGATAATCAGAAGTTCATTAGAAATACTTATTAAACCATAAGAGAAGATAACATATCAGCAATTTCATTTTGCTTATTCGGATATAAATGCGAATAGGTGTTTAATGTTGTTTGTATATCTTCGTGTCCAAGGCGTTCACTTATCGCAAGAGGTGGAACGCTGATGCTAGAATAAAAACTGTACCAGTTAAATAGAAGAACTAGCTAGTATATGATACAATGTCATAAGCTTAAATCAAAAATATAAAAGGGGTATATGATGATGACTAAACCAACATTTACAGATGAATTTA
>JAGZJH010000069.1 GCA_018365815.1 Erysipelotrichaceae bacterium | reverse complement strand
TTCTTTTTTCATAAATTTCAATTTTTTGTTTTCTTGTTAGTTTTGCCATATAAAAATGCACCTCCATAATTTGTGTCCAAATTATGGGGTGCATTTCATATAAATACCGACTCTATTCATTAAAATTTAATTTTTTATTTAGTGCTTCATTCACACATTCTGGGACTAATGCTTTAACGTTATGATGGTGAATGGCAATTTCTTTAACAGTCGAAGAGGAAACAAAAGATTGCTGTGGCTTTGTCATTAAAAACACCATATCAATTTCATCATCTAAAAATTGATTAGAAAACGCTAATTGCAACTCATATTCAAAATCAGTTGTCGCTCTTAATCCTCTGACTAAAACCTTTGCCCCTACACGTTTAGCGTATCCTACTGCTAATTCATTACTACTATCAACAATAACATTATCAAATTGTTGCGTAGATTTTTTTAATAAATCAATTCGCTCTTGTAAAGTAAACATTTTATTTTTAGAAATATTTTCAAAAATAGTCACATATAACACATCAAACATCTTACTTGCTCTAGAAATAATATCAATATGTCCATTGGTCACAGGATCAAATGTTCCTGCATACACTGCAATTTTTTTTCCCATAATTAATCCTCAAATCTATAAATATGTAAAGTTGTAATTCCATAAGTTACTTGTTTAATTCTTTTTAAACTTCCATAAACTTCATCAAACTCAATTTCTTTTAAATCTTCACACACTACAATACAGCCTTCATTCAATATTTCTCTTTCTTGAAATTCAACTAATAAAGGTTGAATGATATTTTGTCCATAAGGTGGATCAAGAAAAATTAAATCAAACTTATCCTGAATACTTTGTAAAGCTTTTTTATAATGACTTTTAATCACATGAATTTCTTCGTTCATTTTTAATAATGCTACGTTTTCTTTAATCATCTTATAAGCCTGATAATTATTATCAACACTATATAATTTATCCATCCCTCTAGAAATCGCTTCAATTCCTAAACCGCCTGAACCACCAAATAAATCTAAACAAACACCACCATCAAAATATGGTCCAATAATATTAAATAGGTTTTCTTTATTTTTATCTGTTGTAGGGCGAGTGGAGTTGGATTTAATTGTTTTTAAAGTACGACTCTTATACTTTCCTGCAATCACTCTCATTTAATCACCGTCCTAATTGATATAATGAAGTATTTAACTTTAAATTAAGATCACCAAAAATAATTTGTGTAATTTCATCTAAAAAATCATTTAACTGATGATAACTTTGATAATATGCCACGATTTCTGGCGTAGTTGCCATTTTTTGTTTTACTGCTTTTAATTTTTCTTTAATAGAAGAGCTATCAATATAGGCTTCATATTGCTTTAATGATTGATACTCTTCCATAATTTTTGAATACTCCATAAGAATAGATTCAACTTTCAGTAAATCTTTTTCCTTTTGCTTAAAATCTTGATATTTTTCATCTTTTTGAATCAAAGCAATTAATTGATCCATTTTCTCTTCCATAGGACCTCCTTAAATCATCATTTCAATCATTTGTAACAACAAACTCATACGATCTATTTTATCCCCTAGTGTTAATTTATTTTCTACTTTATACTCATTCATAAATGCTTTAATCATTTCAGGATGTCGATAAAGTAGTTTATACCACTTTGGATGAAATCGAATGTAATTCAAATACTCTGGATTTTTCATCAGTTCATAAAACAGTGCATGTCTCAAAAGCGATTATCCTTATAAAAAGAATTTTCATTTTGTTCCTTACTGCTTAAATTAATGATGATATTTAATACTTTTTGAATGCCATCTAAACTTTTACCTACGGCTTCTAAATCCAGATTTTTTAGAATAAACATAATTTTTTGTAAATCAAAACTTTCTGTTTGTTTAGTATTTTTCAAATAAGGTTTAAACACCTCATCATTTTTCCCATATAAACTATATATTTCAAATAATTGCTGCCATGTATAATGACCGTCTAACACTTCCTGTCTTACTCCGGGAATTGTTTTAACAAATTGCTTAAACTCATCTAAAGTTGCCATATTATCACCTAATATAGTCTATGCAACCTTAGTCTATTGTGTGCTATTTTTATTGTCTTTTGAAATCAATGCTTGTGCAATTCCAATTGCTATAAATGCTGCTAATGTACTTGATCCTCCAGAAGAAACCAACAATAAAGGTACTCCTGTCATTGGAATTAAACCCGAAACTCCGCCTAAATTAATAAACAAATGTAAAAAGAAATAAGCAGCTATCCCAAGCAATATAATTGTTGTCTTAGGATCTTTAGATTTTGAAGCATAACTAATTAGTTTAAATACAATAATGGCATAAGGTACCATAATTAATGCTAATCCAAATAATCCTAATTCTTCAAAAATAACACTGGTAATAAAATCGTTGTGAACTTCAGGTACATAGCCATATTTTTGAATGGAATTTCCTAATCCAGTTCCAAATATTCCCCCATTAGTAATTGCAATTAATGCATTAGCCACTTGTTGAGAAGTATTTGTGGGATCGACTAATGGATTTAACCAAGTAATAAAACGACTTTTCTTATACCCTTGAATAATGACCTTGTACCAAATCGGTGAGGTAATTAATACAATTAATCCTACTGCAATAATAAAATTTTGATAACGAAGGTAAATTTTTTCTCTGGCTCCAAAAAAACAGGCCACGCAAATCATCAAAGTAATGATAGCCGTTCCCATATCTTTTTGAATAGACGCAACGGTTATAAACAACCCTAAAACAATTATAACAGGAATATATTTACAATTAATCGCTCGTCTTTTAATTGCTTCACGATAATGTAAAGCAGAACGATAGTAATTTGTTGGCTTCAATCTAAAACGCTTAGGCATATCCACAAATAAATAGGCAAGTAAAATCATCATTCCGATTTTCGTAAACTCAGAAGGCTGAATGGTAAAACCGGGAATTAAACGAATCCACGCTTGTGTTCCCTTTTCACCTTCCCAAATTAAACAACTTAACAGTGCTAAAATCATTATAATATAAAAAATAAACCATGTATTTCGATTTAAAAAAGTTCCTTTATAAAATTTTGAAAAACCAGTCATAAAGAACAAACCTATAGTACAAAAAATAATTTGTTTAGCCATATTCATGATAGCCCAACGCCAACCACGAACTGAGGCTAAACCTATTGAGGCAGAACCTACCATAATGACCCCTAAAATAGATAATGTAATGACTGATAATAAGATCCATCGATCTCTTGTTTTATACTTTTTAATCATGACATTTTTACAAAAACACATTCTTTAGCTTTTTTCATTGTTTCATAAATCGAATAACCAGAAACTTCTTTAAATTGCTTATCTATTTGCTTTTCCATAGATTTAGAATCTACAACATTTTTAAAAAGACGATACCCTTGCATCAGTTCATCTTTATTAATTCCATTTTCATATGCTTTTTCTATACAGTTGTAAAAAGAAATTACATCAATAATTTCTTCAGTTGACCAATCACTATCAAAAGGATACTCATAATTCATTTTTCATCACCCATGTGTATTCTACTACAAAATTAAAATCTTATAAAGTAATTTGGGCATTTATCCAAACATTTTATCAAAATAAGAATATGATGTAGTGAAAGGAGGGAAAACGATATGAACTGTGGATATAACTACTCAGGGTGTGGATGTAATAGCTTTTGCAATCCTTGCTCATTTTACCCAATGACAACTAACTGTGGATTTGGTGGATTTGGAGGTGGTTGTGGATTTGGTGGATCTGGCTGTGGTTTTGGTGGTGGATCTAGTTGGTTTGCAATTGTTCTTGTAGTTTTCTTATTATTAATCATTTGCGGTTGTACTAAAATCTGCTAAGGGACTTCCCTTAGCAGTTTTTATTTGTTATTATATTAACGAGGTGTTAAAAATGATAACAATGAAAGATATATTAGATGATTCTCATGAAATATTAAGAGAAAAATCACAAGAAGTTCCTTTACCTTTAAGTAAAGAAGACGAAAGTTTATTACGTTCAATGTATGAGTATTTACAAAATTCACAAAATGAAGAAATAGCAGAAAAATATGACTTAAGACCAGCAGTAGGAATTGCGGCTGTACAAGTTGGGGTACTTAAAAGAATGTGTGCAATTTTAATTCAAGATTATGATGAAGATGGTAATGTCATAAGTGAAGAAGGGTATGC
>JAGZJH010000020.1 GCA_018365815.1 Erysipelotrichaceae bacterium | reverse complement strand
AACATTAGCTTCATAAAGAAAAATGAAGTTGTTCTCTTCGACAACTTCATCAAAAACATTTTTAATTATTTCATCTGTCTACTTGACAAGGGCGGTTCATAAGTCATTACTTTTTTATTCATTTTTTGACATAAAAAAACCTTGAATTAATCAAGGTTTTTTAGTCTAAATTATTCACCAACGTAAGGTAATAAAGCCATTTGTCTAGCTCTTTTGATAGCAGTTGCTAACATTCTTTGATATTTAGCACTTGTACCAGTTACACGTCTAGGAATGATTTTTCCATTAGCTGAAATAAATCTTTTTAATAATTCAACGTCTTTATAATCGATTTCAGTAATTTTATTTTTTGTAAAGTAACAAACTTTTCTTCTTCCCATTCTTTGTTTTCTGTAAGCCATGGTTACACACCCTTTCTTATTTAAAATTGAATGTCATCGTCCATAATATCAAACGCATTATTCAAATTATCAAAATCATTATTAAAATCATTTGATGGTGGTGGTGTTTGATTCATATAAAACGATTGACTAGATGTATCAATTTGTGGTTGTGTTCTTTCTCTTGAACCTTTTGATTCCAAGAATTGAACAGAATCACAAACAACTTCAACTACTGTAACTTTTCTTCCATCTTGTGCATCATACTGACGAGATTGAAGTCTTCCCTCAACTCCAACTAAAGAACCTTTGAAACAATAACGTTCAACATTCTCAGCTGCTTTATTCCAAACAACGCAGTTAATAAAATCTGTTTGTCTTTCACCATTAGCAGATGAAAAATTACGATTCATTGCAAGTGTAAAACTTGTAACTGGAGTTCCGTTTTGTGTTCTTCTAAGTTCTGGATCGCGTGTCATACGACCAACCAACACAACTCTATTAATCATATTAATTTCCTCAATTATTTACGGATAGTCATATGACGTAATACGTTAGCATTGATTCTAGTTAAACGATCTAATTCAGCAATTCCTTCTGCAGATGCAGTTACATCCATAACTACATAATAACCTTTAGTGAAATCTTTAATTTCATAAGCTAAATCGCGTAATCCCCATTCGTTAACATTATCAATAGTTCCATTACTAGAAGTTACAATTTCTTTTAAAGTTTCTAATAATGCACCTCTTGCATCGTCTTCAACGTTTGGACGGATAATAAACATAATTTCGTATTTATTCATTCTTGTGCACCTCCCTGTGGTCTTATGGCTTATACCACTGTATAAGCAGGCAGTAAATATTTTTTACATGCCTACCTATCTTAACATAGTTGTTTCTATTTGTAAATAGAATTTATTCGATTTTTCAATGCTTTTTCGATTACCGTGACTTTTTCAATACTATCTTTTGACACTTTTTCCAGTTACATTTATATATTACCTTTTTAACGCTTCTCTACTACTTTTTTAATCAATATTTAAATATTCTTCCAAAGTTAAACCACTATCATAAACAGCAGTTGCTAATTCTACTCCTAAATAACGAATATGCCATGGTTCGTATTTATACCCTGTAATATCCTCTTTACCTTTTGGATAACGCACAATAAATCCATATTTATGACAATTATCTTTAATCCATGCCCCTTCTTTAGTATCACCAAACGCATCAGTAATTGTATTCATATCAATCGTTAAACCCGTTTGATGTTCAGAATATCCGGGTTTGGCTGAATAAGTATCCGCCTTTTCTTGACCATCTCTTGCAACATATTCATTGTATAACTTCTCTTGATATTGATAAGATCTAAAATTAGACTGATTCCATATATTTAACCCCTCTTTACTTGCATCTGCTTTCATTTTATTAAAAGCACTGCTTACAATTGGATTTAACCCGGGATTATAGGTAGAAGGTAGTGAATATTTTTTATTCACAATTAACACACCATCTACAATTGTTAAACCATCTTGTTGTTCAATAGTGATTGCAGGGGCATATTCTTTTTCAGTGACATACACCTCTACTGAATCAATCACATCAACTCCTTGTTGATCGTAAATATCAATAAACGTTTTTCCTTCTTTACTAGCAGTAATCACACCATCTTTAATACTAATAATCGACTCATCTCTACTTTTAGCTTGTAATCCTTCAAATTCAGTAATCTCTCCCGTTTGATTAATCACCACATTCATAAACGAAGGTAAATCAGCAGTAGAATTAAACACTTTTCCAAACAAAATGACACTTTCATCACTCACTGTATTATCCGTATCTTTTACCCATGTATTATCAACTTGATTATACTTATTTAAAGTTTCATCTTTAAGTTTAGAATTATTTAACCATACAATTGAAGATAACTGATCTTTTTGTGAATATTTACTTAAATCCACAACATACCCTTGATAATCTCCCTTTTCCTGATAACTTACATTCAATTTTAAATTTAAATGGTTCGTTACTTGATTAAATACCAATTCATAATCGTCTGTTACCACTTTTAACTGATACTGATGTTCATTTATATAATTCACTGTTTTGTCCCATAGACTAAGTTTATTTTTATCAGACTTGATTTCAATCACTTCACCTTCCGATTTAATCACTTTTTGGTGAATTTGATAAGCGGGAATTTGTTTTAAAACCACCCAAATCCCTGAACCTATCACTAAAATCAGCACTAAACACACACTTAATCTTAAAATAATTTTACGCTGACGGCGTCTACTTATTTTTTTCAATGTCATCACCTCCTTTTCATTTTCTTACAAAATTCTACAAATTACAACTTATTTATAAGCAAAATAAAAAGATTATAAGATAGAATTAACTCTGTCTCATAATCTTTTATAATATATTAAACATTAAGCATCTTCATTCATACTTGCAAATTGTGAATTATATAAAGATTCATAATATCCTTTTTTAGCAAGCAATTCTTCATGAGTCCCTTGTTCAACAATATTCCCATCATTAATTACTAAAATTAAATCTGCTTTTTTAATTGTTGACAAACGATGAGCAATAACAAAGCTTGTACGTCCTTCCATGACTTTATGCATGGCTTCTGATAGCATTTTTTCTAATCGAGTATCCACACTTGAAGTTGCTTCGTCTAAAATTAAGATTTTTGGATTTTTTAAAATCGCTCTTGCAATCGTTAACAATTGTTTTTCCCCTTGAGAAATGTTGCTTCCATCTTCATTAATCATCATATCGTATCCATCTGGTAAAGTACGGATAAAATGATGTACATTGGCAAGTTTAGCCGCTTCAATTACTTCATCTTTTCTAGCGTCTAATCTTCCATAACGAAGGTTTTCAAAAATAGTGCCTGAAAATAACCATGTATCTTGTAATACCATTCCAAATAATTGACGCAAGTCTTCACGTTTCATTGAACGTATATCCACTCCATCAATTTTGATACTTCCATCAAGTACATCATAAAAACGTAATAATAAATTAATTAATGTTGTTTTACCTGCACCAGTTGGACCAACAATGGCTACCATTTGTCCGCTTTTAACTTCTACATTAAAATCTTGAATTAAAATTTTATCTGGATAGTAACCAAATTTCACATGTTCAAATGTTACATTTCCTTTTGGTGAAGCAATGACTTCACTAGGATCAGCCTCTTTGACTTCTTCTGTTTCTATCAAAATTTCATAAATACGATAACTTGCTGCCATAGCTGATTGGATTTGCGCTGATAATTGAGAAACTTGCGAAATTGGTTCGTTAATTTGCCAAATATAACGAATAAACGCTTGTAAATTTCCCACTTGCATTTTAGATTGAATAGCTAAAATTGTGCCTACTACCCCAACACTTCCTACTGCAAGATAAGTGAATAATGAAGTTAAAGGAGAGATGATTGAAGACATAAACTGTGCTTTAAAAGCATTGGTTTTAAGTTCTTCGTTAATCTTTTTAAACTTCTCAATACTTTGGTCTTGTTGGTTATATAACATAATTTCGTTATAACCAGTATACATTTCAGTAATTGCCCCATTTAATTTTCCTAAAGCATCTTGTTGAGCCTTGAAACGTTTTTGACTATGTTTAACTACAACACTTGAAATGATAATTCCTAAAGGAATAATCATAAAGGCAATGATTGTCATATATGGATTAATACGAAGCATCATTGTTAAGGCTAAAGTGACCCCTAAAATTCCACTGATAATTTGTGTTAAAGTTTGTTGTAATGCATTAGAAACGGTATCTACATCATTAGTAATTTTACTTAAAATATCTCCATATTGATGACTGTCAAAATAACGAACAGGAAGTTTTCTAATTTTATTTTGAAGTGCATTTCTTAAATCCTTCATTGAACTTTGAATAGAGTTCGTTAACCAAATTGCCGATAATATTTGTGCAATTGTTTTAATTGAATAGATCACTAATAATATTAATATAATTTGAATAATATATTTAAAATTAACACCTGCCACAGTTCCATTGGCCATACCTGTAACATCTTTAACTAATTGGGTTGTAATTAAACCTTCAATTGAAGGTGCGATCGCCAAAGAAACATTGGTTAAAACAACCATTAAAATAGCACCAATTAACCCCCATTTATATGGCGCAATATAAGGCTTAAATACTTTTAATATCTCTTTAAATTTACGCATAATTTAATTCCTCCTCACTAAGTTGTGAAGCAGCAATTTCTAAGTAAATCGGACATTCTTTTAATAACTCACGATGAGTACCATTTCCAACAATCTTTCCTTCATCTAAAACGATAATACGATCAGCGTCCATAATACTTGAAACCCTTTGAGCAACAATAAATACAATTGCGCCTTTTGTTACTTTTTTCAACTCTTTTCTTAAAGTTGCATCAGTTTTAAAATCTAATGCTGAAAATGAATCATCAAACACATAAATATCAGGTTTTTTCACAATGGCTCTAGCGATACTTAAACGTTGTCTTTGACCTCCCGAAACATTTGTTGCACCTTCTGTAATTAATTCATCAAACCCATTAGTTTTTTCTTGAATAAATGAATAAGCCTGTGCAATTTTAGCGGCTTCTATAACTTCTTCCATTGAAGCATCATTTTTTCCATAACGAATATTATCTGCAATAGTTCCAGAAAATAGCACTGCTTTTTGTGGAATAAACCCAATTTTATATCTTAATTCTTCTAATGAACACTCTCTTATATCTTGACCATTCATTAAAATACGACCTTGACTCACATCATATCCTCTAGGAATTAAGTTAATTAATGTACTTTTACCAGAACCGGTACTTCCAATAAACGCTACTGTTTCTCCGGCATTAGCTTTAAAAGAAATATCTTTTAATACCGCTTCTTCTCCATCTGGATAAACAAAAGTGACATTTTCAAATTCTAATGTAGTTTTTGGTTGTTCGTTTAACTTTTGTCTTCCATCTTGAATTAAAGGTTTTGTATCTAACACTTCTTGAATACGTTTAGCTGAAACCTCTGCACGTGGATACATCACAAAAACTAAGCAAAACAACATAATCGAAAACATGGCATGGAATAAATATTCCATAAAAGCCACTAATTGTCCGACTTGTAAATTTCCTTGATTAATCATACCACTGGCAACATAGAAAATAGATAGCGCCGCTATATTCATTAACATAAAGAAAATCGGTTGTGTCATTGACATTAATTTAAATAATTTTTTAGATTGATTTGTAAACATTGTATTAGCTTGATCGAAACGTTTGGTTTCATGTAAATCATTATTAAACGCACGAATCACACGTATTCCAGTTAAATTTTCTTTTGAAATACGGTTAACTAAATCTAAAGAAGATTGTTGTTTTTGTGAAATCGGTTCAGAAACTTTAGCGACATAAACCACTCCTAAAATAATTAATGGTACAGTCGTAGCAACAATTAATGAAAGTGCCACTGAAGAGCGAACGATCATAATAAAACTAATCACAATCATTACCGGTGTTAATAAAGCAGTACGCAAAATAACATTGATAAACATTTGTAATTGAAACGCATCGTTATTTGTACGGGTAATCATTGAAGAAATTCCTAAACGATTAAATTCACTATGCGAAAAGGTTTGTGCTTTTTCAAAAATATCATTACGAATATCTCTAGTAATTGAAGTTGAAATTTTAGCACTGCAATAACCAAGTAAAATTGTCCCACTTACTCCTACTATAGAAATAACTACAATAACTAATCCCATTTTAATAATATAAGAAATATCTTGATTCATCACTCCGGTATCTATCATCTTTGCAATAATTGTCGGAATACCAAGTTCAACTAATGCAAACCCTAATACTGAAATAAAATTAACAATAATCAGTTTTTTATACTTCATTAAATACTTTAACATTAATTTCATTTTTTACTCCTCCTCACTTTATTTATATATTTAAACATTAACTTGAAAATGTCGCAAAACTATCATAAACTATAAGGTAACCTTATAGTCAAGGAGGAAATTTTAAATGATTAAATTATTAACAACTGGGAAATTTGCTAAAATCGTTGGAACTAAAAAACATGTATTATTTCATTATGATCAAATTGGATTATTTAAACCCTGTTTAATAAATGAAAAAGGTTATCGCTTCTATTCTTATCATCAATACGACACCTTTCGTGCCATTACCTTACTTAAAAATCTAGGAATGTCTTTAGAAGATATTAAAAACTATCTTGATGGAAGAAATTCTACAAATTTACTACAACTACTTGAAATTAAACAACAAGAAGTGACTTTAGAAATTAAAAAACTACATAACATTAATAAAACAATTATGAGTATGCAAGCAATTACTAAAGAAGGATTAAACCAAACTGACTTAAATATTCACATTGAACATAAACCTAAACGCTATCTTTTATTATCAGTTGACATGCATAAATCTAGTGACTATGATTACATACGATTTATGCAAGAATATACTTCTTTTATCAGTACCAATCATATTCGCTATGAAGAGTTTGTTGGTTTGCTTAATACTGTTGATAATTTAAAACTTGGTTTATATAGCCACTACACACATCTTTATACCGTTGTTAAACACCCAATGAAAAATACTTTAATCCAAGAAGACAGCGATTATTTATGTGCTTATCATAACGGTCCTTATGAAACTTTAGAACACACTTATCAAACACTCATGGATTATGCTCATCAACATCAATTACAATTAGGTAAGTATTCTTTTGAAGATTATCTAATCGCTGAGTTAGCAGAAAAAGACGAAACAAATTTCGTTACTAAAATCTCTATTGAAATCTTAAAATAATGCATTTAAAAAGTGATTTTTATTTTTTACTCATAGCATCATTATCGTCAACGACTATTAAAAACAAATAAAAAAAGATTTCAAAGTGAAGTGCTTTACTTAAAGACATTCATTTTGAAATCTTTTTATTATATACAATTAAACAATAATATTTACATTAGCAAAAGTGACAAAATCATCTCTTAGACTCTTTTCAACTTTGAATTTTAAATATCTTGCTTCATAGACTTGATCAAAATAATTCACCATTAATTTTGGTAAGTGGAAGATATTATCAAATTCTATGATATCTAAATCTACCCATGAGTTTAAATCTTGACTAAAAGACAATTGACAAGCACTGCAGTTATAATTAAAGTCATAACCTTCTTCAACTGGTTGGTATAAAATTCCTTTGAATTGATATATTTCATTCATATCAATCACAACTTCATATTGATATCCTTCTACTTTTACATAATCATTTTTATCATCATTTAAAATGGCATTGGCTGTTTGTACTTCTTTACCACTTGTATGAATAATACGCCAATTTTTTTGATTAACTCCAAAAATATGACCTGTTTTTTGAGTAGAGGTTACAATTCCTTTTTCTAAACTTTCTTGACTATATTTTGCCCATGCTTCAACTTTACCCCCGTGATCTAAATTAAATGGATTAACGTAGAGTTGTTCTTTACCCCCATTAATAGAATAATAGATTTTGGCAGGTGTTTTGGTTGACATGACAATTTGATCATTTTGACGTGTCATTTGTGGTTCACCTAATAATAAAGGCATTTGATATAATCCAATTTGACTAATTTGAGGAATATCTCTTGAAGCAGTGACAATGATTTTTAAATGTTGTAAAGTTTGTGATGAAATTTTAATATATCTGGCACTTCCAATTGTTGTGACTGTTGAAATAAGTTCGTTATTATCTAAATTATATACCTTTGCTTCTTCAATTCTTTGACCTTCATTGATATTTTCTCGAATTTCGATTAAATCAATGGTTTGTGGTTGTGGAAGATGAATTTCATAACAACCTTCACTTATTTTAGTCACATAATTAAGTGCATAGTTGGTTTTAAAGGTTTGTTTTAAAATATGCCCTAATGTCTTTAAACGTGAAATATCTGTTTCATGAAGTTTATCATTTGGCATTGGAGGAACGTTGAGTAAAAATTGTGTATTTCCACCAACGCTATTTAAATACATTTCTAAAAGTGTTTCGACTGATTTGACACTTAAATCTTCATATTCATGATAAAACCATCCTGGTCTAATGGATACATTAACTTGTGCCGGATACCAAAATAAATAATCACTGTTTTTAGCGTGTTCCATTAATTTTTCAATTGAACCCAAGTCATCATTTGTACACATGTATGGAGGTTTGATATTATGGTTGACAATGGCATTAGCTGTTTGGTCACTTTCTTCGGGTATAAATTCGTCACAATCTGGAATTGGAATGACATTCCATTCACTTGCACGACATTTTCCAGCTTCGTTTCCACACCATCTCACATCAGGCGCAACGCCTGATATGGTCGCATGAGGAGCCAGCGTTCTAACAGTTTTATAAATACGAGGCCAATCGTAAATTTGTTTTTTACCGTTTTTTCCTTCCCCACAAGCACCATCTAACCATACATCAACAATAGGTGCATATTGTGTGAGTAACTCTTCTAATTGATGGATATAAAAATCATTATAGGCTTCCCCTTGTCCATATGTTTTTTCATGACGATCCCATGGAGACAGATAAATTCCAAAACCGACATTTAATTGATGACAAGCCTCTGCCACCTCTTTCACAATATCCCCTTGACCATTACGATAAGGACTTGATTTAACACTATGAGTAGTATAACGTGATGGCCATAAACAAAATCCATCATGATGTTTACACGTTAAAATCACCATTTGCATACCAGCTTCTTTAAAAGTGGATACCATTTCATAAGCATCAAAATCATAGGGATTAAATAACTTTGGATCTTCTTGCCCATTCCCCCATTCTTGATTGGTAAAGGTATTCATTCCAAAATGAACAAAAGCAGTATAGGCATGACTAATCCAATTTAACTGAATGTCACTTGGTTTCACTAAACTTGCTTTGTGGATAATGTCTTCTTTCGTATCACTAGGTAATAATTGTATTAAATTTGAACGCTTTTTCATGAACAAATCTCCTTTGATAATTTTAGTTCATTCTATCATTTATCTTTTCAAATTTCTATACTCTTATTCTTTCTCATACTTAACATTAATAATTTTAAATCTATTAAAATTTGTTAATTTTAGTGTATTAAATCTATTTAATTTGTATGATCGTATAATTTAATCATCATTTGTAAATATAAAGATGTGTTTGTCTTATTATAAACGAAACGTTGTTTCACTATTTATTTTTAAAATCTTTTTCATATTGAAAATTCGTTTCAAGGTGATTCGAAATCGTTTACATTTTATTAGTGTTTTGTTTTAATTGCCAATGTATTGAAAATCATTGGCCTATGATAAATTTAAATTAATAAAAAATAAGGAGGACAACATGAAATTTTTAGAAGAAAAATTTATACCTGTTGCCGCTGCTCTTGGTGAACAACGTCACCTAGTTGCAATTCGTGATGGTTTTGTTGTAACAATGCCTATCACTATTGCAGGAGCATTGGCAGTATTATTATTAAACTTTGGGGGAATTTTTGCGAAAACTGGTTTAAATATGCCTAGTGTTCAAGAAGCCTATGTCAACTTTTTAAAAACTACCGGTTTAACAAATATTTTAAGTACGATTAACCGTTCAACTTTATCAATGTTAGCTGTTTTATCAGTTACTTCAATTGCATATCACTTAGCTAAACGCTATGATGGTGATGGTATGGCTGCTGGAGCGATTGCAATGGGATGTTATTTAGGATTAACACCAGCAGGTGAAACAGGTGCCGTTGAAAGTGGATTTTTAGGTTCAACTGGTGTATTTGTTGCCATGATTGTTGCAATTATCTCAACAGAAATTTTCGTTAGATTATCAAGAAATAAAAAATTGAAAATTACAATGCCTGATGGAGTACCACCAGCTGTCGCTAAATCATTTTCATCATTATTACCCGGTTTAATTTCAATTGCATTAGTTTCTGCGATGGGAACTATTATTGCACAAGTAACCGGATTAAATGTTTGGGAATTGATTACTAAATTCGTTTCAGCCCCTTTAACAAATATTGCGGACTCTGCTGGAACTGCATTTTTTGAAACTACATTAATGAACCTTTTATGGATTTTTGGATTACACGGAACTAATATTGTTGGTTCTATTACAGGAACTATCTTAGGACCTCTTAACTTAGAAAACATGGATTTATATGCTGCTGGTAAAGAACCTATTCACACTTATACAGGTGCCTCTCATTCAGTATTTGCAATGATGGGTGGATCAGGGTGTACTTTAGGTGCATTAATTGCAATTTTCTTATTCAGTAAAAGTAAAGCCAATAGAACAGTAGCACAAATCGCTATTGCTCCGGGACTTTTCAATATCAATGAACCGGTGACTTTTGGGTTACCTATCGTCATGAACCCAGTTTATGCTATTCCATTTGTTGTGGGACCAACAGTATTAGCTGTCACTACTTATTTCTTAATGCAATTAGGAATTGTCGGACGTATTTGTATTTCTGCTCCTTGGGTAACACCACCAATTTTACTTCAATTCTTAGCTACTGGTGGTAATATTCCTGCCGCTATTTGGGGTGCAGTTGAAATTGTATTACTTACTATTTTATGGACACCATTTGTAATGATGTCATATAAGATGGAACAAAAAAATACAGCTGAAGACTAATCGTTATTAATACTAAAAGTAAATAAAAAACAAGGGATTTAAATTTACTCTACAATGAGCAAGATTTAAATCCCTTTTAATATTTATTCTAAAGTTAAATTACCAACGAGTCATATTCTTTTTAAACTTATTCACATAAGCTTCTTTTAACTCTTGCGTTGTAATGCCATAACACATTAAAACTTCATTATAATACATCAACACATCTGTCATTTCTTCAACAAGGTCACTTTTTAACTTGTCATCGTTCATGACTTTTTCAACCCCATTTTTTTTAATAATATCAATAACTTCCCCTATTTCACCAATCATCCAAAGTAACTTTTTATCACCTAATTTAGGTTCGATAGGTGACCATATATTCTTATATTTTTCTTGTAACTCCTTTTGCATCTTTTGCATTTCATCAATTCCAAAATCCCCCATGATATTTACTCCCTTATATAAATACTTTATGCCCCAATTTCTCTTTCGATAGTGGTTTTATAAATCATATTCTTATCATACTCTTTTACAAAAATGATTGAATACAACACATCTAAAACATAATTAATCCCCGTTCTTGAACAAAAATTTGCAATCTTTGTACCATTTTTTTCTCTTGCACTCACACATATATTAAAATCACTGATTTTTGCTAAAGGACTACTAATATTAGAAGTAATTGAAATTACCTTTGCTTTTCTTTTTTTAGCCACCATTGCTAAGTTAATTTGTTTTTCTGTTTGCCCAGAATAAGAAATAATAATCGCACAATGTCTAGGTGTTGAATTAGAAACTAAAAACTCCTGTTCACCATCCATTGAAGCCACATTGATTCGTTTACCAATATGCATTAATTTCTTTTCAAAATCCATTGCACAAATTAAAGGCAATGAGGTTGAATAAACATCAATGACATCTGCTTCTATTAAAGCATCAGCAATCTTATCTAAGTCTTCATAATTTAATAACTCTTGTGTTTCATCGATCACTTCTTTAAATAACTGTGCTAATGAAACACTTATCTTTTCAAAAGAATCTTCCTTTTTAAAAGGATAATTAGCACTGACTTGCATGTTGTTTTTCTTATTTATATCAATCTCTTTTGCATATCTAATTTTAAAATCGCTATACCCTTTTAAACCTAGTTTTTGACATAATCTCACAATGGTTGCCGGTGAAGTATAAGTCGCATTGGCTAATTCTTTTGTAGACATTGTCAATAATTTTTCGTCATTATTTAAAATCCATTCAATGAGTGACTGCTCTGCATCTGAAAATCTTTCTAAATCATTAAACTGAGTTAAAATTTTCAATATACCACCCCTAACTTAACAAATTATAACATAACAAAATATTTTTAGGAAAGAAATTTCATATGTTTGAAATATTATTTATAATTTACGAAAACAAATTTCAATCCTATAAAATTTACTACATTAATTGAAATACAATGTTATAATAGAATTACATAATACGAGGAGGATATGTTATGGGATTTAAAAAAGATTTTTACTGGGGAACTTCTGTTTCTTCTTTCCAAACTGAAGGGGCTTGGGACGAAGGTGGAAAAGGTTTATCTATTTATGATGTAAGACCAACTAACCCTAATTTTTCTGACTGGAAAGTAGCAATCGATGCTTATCATCGTTATCCTGAAGATATTGCATTAATGAAAGAAATGGGATTTAACTTCTACCGTTTTTCAATTGCATGGTCAAGAATTATTCCAAATGGAGATGATGAAATCAACGAAGAAGGTGTAGCTTTCTACAACTCATTAATCGATCAATTATTAGAAGCAGGAATCGAACCAATGATTACATTCGTTCACTTTGATATGCCTTATCATTTAGTTGAAAAATACAATGGATTTGCTTCAAGAGAAGTTGTTGATTTATTTGAAAGATATGCACGTGTTTGTATGGAACGCTTTGGTGATCGTGTTAAACATTGGATGAGTTTTAATGAACAAAACTTATTCAGCCAAGATTTACGTTATACAAATGCTGAAATCGTGCCTGAAGGTGTCGATAAAATGAAACATATTTACCAAGTTAACCACAACTGTTTCATCGCTCACTGTAAAGCAGTTAAAGCATTAAGAGAATTAGTACCAGATGCGAAATTCTGTGGAATGTTAGCCTATGGAATTACTTATCCGGATAGTTGTGAACCTAAAGCAAATATGTTAGCACAATTAGCCAACGACTACTACAATAATTTCTATGTTGATGTATTTGCAAATGGTGAATACCCAAATTACATGGTTAAATACTTAACTCAACATGGTTGGTTCCCTGATTTTGAAGAAGGTGACGCAGAATTATTAAAATACACAGTAGACTATATTGCATTTAGTTATTACACAAGTGCTGTTGTGACAACTGCTGATTATGAAGGTAAACCATTACACGAAGCAATGGCTAACGCTAGAAGAAAAAATGAATTTATTGGTTCTACTGAATGGGGTTGGCAAATTGATCCAATCGGTATTCGCCGTATTGCCAGAGATATTTACTATCGTACAAAATTACCTGTTTTTGTCTTAGAAAACGGTATTGCACATCGTGAAGAATTAAATGAAAACAACACTGTAGAAGATGATTATCGTATTGATTATCATAGAGAACATATTAAACAATTAAAAGAAGCTGTAGATACAGATGGTATTGAATTATTAGGATATGTCACTTGGGGTGGAATTGATATTCCAAGTAGTCAATGTGAAATCGCTAAAAGATATGGTTTTGTCTTTGTCAACAGAGATGAAAAAGATTTAAAAGACTTAGCACGTTATCCTAAAAAATCTTTCTACTGGATTAAAAAAGCCTTTGAATCTAACGGAGAAGATTTAGATTAACAAAACCGGTTGAAATTCAACCGGTTTTTCTTTATCAAATACCTCACTTCTCTATTTATTTACAAAAATAGATTTTTTAACATATTAAATGATTAAATTTATAAGCAGAATTTGAGCATAAAAAAAAGGTTTCCATGAAAACCTCTTTTTTTGTATTTGTTACGGGAAAACAAATACTATTATAGATATTTGGGACAATTATTAGTATAGCACTAAATTTCTTTAAAAATTTTCATATTTTGTAAATTTTTATTTGTTAGCACTTTCATTTATTTTTTTAATTTTATTTTTGATTTCAAAACAAATTTCCCCTTGAACAACCCCTTGAACAAAATACAATTCATTCTCTTTAGCTAAATATAACTCCACTTTACTTAATGGCGCTATTTCATGTTTAAAGTAAATATCAACTTCACTTATATAATATGACCTAAACAATTCATAAGGTAATATATCACAAGCCCATTCTATATATCGTGCATTATTCATATGTTGATTTGTATCTACATCACTAAATTTGACTTGTCTAACTTCAACAAGTTGATAATTTAGCTCTGGAGGAATGTCATCAGGAAGTTTACAAAATGAGGAAACATCATCTTCATCTTGTGGAAATTCAATTCCAGCTCTTTTAGGTAAAGTAATTCTTCTATTTTTTAAATCTAATAAAGTCCATATTGAAGATGCTTTCACAAGCATATCATCATTTTGTTTAAGATAATAATAACGTGGAAAAATCACTTTTGAAGGTAATCCCGTAAAAGTCCCTAATTCATAAATATCTGGTGTAATAGGTTTTAATATTTCTAAATGCATCTTAGAAACAATCCAACCATATTTTTGCATCATTTCATCATTCCATACTCCTATTTTAGTCGCATGAATAGTTGCAATGTTAGAGAAAATATCAAACAAACGTGATAATCTTAAATTACCCATATAATCTACATCTTGATAACCAATTTCTAATGGTTTACTCATTTGGATCATTTTCTATACCCCCTATATTTTGCATCATTTCATCACTCATACTATAATTTTGCCATGTTATAGACTTTTTGCCACCTAAAGATTGGTAAAAACGGTGGGCATTGTCATTCCAATTTAAACATGACCAATCTAAACGACGACAGTCTTGTTTAATCCCCTCTTGAACTACTGCTAAAAACAATTGCTTTCCTAAGCCTAAATGACGATAGTTTTCTTCAATATAAATATCCTCTAAATGCATAGTATAAGCCCCTAAAAAGCTTGAAAACCCTTTAAAATATAAAGCATATCCAACGACTTTTTGTTGATAATCTATAAGTAAAACATCTGAAGCATGTTGGTTAAAAATCATATCTTCAAGTTGTTTTGTTGTAGTAATTACCTCATGATCCATACGTTGATAATGGGCTAATTTCTTTATCAAATTTAAAAGAATTGAAGAATCTTCTCGTTTTGCTTTTCTAATCACTATTTTTTCCATAAAACCTCCCAATTTTATAGAAAATTATAACATTTTTTTAATAAAAAAGTATGCTTTTACCTTATTTTTTTGTATAATATTTAGTAGGTATTGAAAGGAAGGTATTTTATGGAAGATTTTTTCGGTCTTTTAAATCAAATCATACCATTTGTTATCATATTCATTGGTATCTATTTCACATTAGTCATTTGGTCTTGTGTGATTGGTACTATTAAACAAAAAAGACAAGACACTTCATTAGAAAGTTGTATGTCAAAAACTGGAAATATGATTTATGGTATTGGTGCGATAATTTATTTAATTCTTTGGTGTATTTCTATTTACGCATTTGTTTCAGTTTTAGGAAAGATAGAATTATATCAAGCAATGAACGCATTTAATGGACTTACTCTTTACACAGTTATTTTTGCAATTTTTATTCAAGACTATATGCACGTAGGTAGAAAAAAACTTATTATGGGAAATCGTTTGTTTGAATATCGTCGTATGAAAAAAGTGACTTACGGTCCTAAACATAAAGCATCTTTTATTTACGGACAAAAACAATATACATTCTCAACACGTTTTATTGACGTTACTAAATTAAAAAAATATTTAGCCAAAGTAAAATAAAAGATAATCATAAGTTTAATCCAAACTTATTGATTATCTTTTTTTATGAGTACAATTCTCTTACTTTACTACAAAAATCAACATATAAATCAGTGTAATTTACAAGTGGATGTTGATCATTAAAAAATTCATTATAATCTTCAATATCCTTGAAAAATCCTCTATAATCATTTGGTTCTTGAATATCATCACTAAAAAACGTTGAAACTGGGAAAATATGCGTAGGTATTTCATCATCAACAGTTTCTTCCTCATTACTTCCAGTCTTTCCAATTTTAACTTCATGATTGATAGAAACTTTAGTATATAATCGATCTAAATAAGTGTACGTATTAGACGCTATTTCTTTTAAGAAAAAAATATATTCTGTCTCGCTATTAATCGCACAATAAAATGGATCTAAAACGTGTAAATTATTCTCGTTTGGTGTAATACCATTTCCATAATCATCAATATAATAAAGTTCTCCGATATTAACTTCTTTGGCTTCACCTTTATAAAATTTTGTGACATTAATTTTACTTTCGACTAACTCTGATTTTTGTTGTCTTTGATGCAGTTTTCCTCTAACGATTAAATCACTTTCTTCAATTATTTTTTCTAAGGCTAACTGTTTATCTAAATTTGATCTTTCAACCACATATTTTTCCGGTTCATAATTCGGCGAAAAATTACCTATACAATTATATGCGATACTTTCTTCTATTTTATCTTCAAGTGATGTTGTCACAATTCGTTGATTAAAATAGGACTACACAAGATTTGAGGGGTGATTGTGTAGTCCTTATTAACGTTAACGAGTATTATTTAAAATATGTATGCATAAATACGTTTTTTCATCTGGCGATAATTGATAATCATATAAGTTTAATAACCTTTTTTCAATTCGATCAATACATAATTCTAATTTCTTATTTATCCCAAACATCGATCTTATTGTATCCGTTGTATCTTCCATATTTACCTCTTCATTTCTAAAAATACGTTCGGCCAAAAACTTGAGGTGAATTGAAAGACGTGAGTATTTATTACTGGTTTCTACTAAAGAAACTTTCATCGTTTTTTCAATGATACTTAATATATCTTTTGTAAATGAAAGTATCTTAACGGCGTTATTAGATTCATAATTTAGTGAAAAATTAACTAAGTGACTGGCGATATAACCCGCTTCATCATCACTTAATCGAATCCCGGTACATTTTTCAACATAAT
This sequence comes from Erysipelotrichaceae bacterium, assembly GCA_018365815.1. Lineage (GTDB taxonomy): Bacteria > Bacillota_I > Bacilli_A > Erysipelotrichales > Coprobacillaceae > Beduini. Next base: position 25,843 of record JAGZJH010000020.1, on the reverse strand, counting down.
CAATTGCCCATAACCCAACGACATATTCATTTCTATATAATGTTTTAATTTCACTCATTAAAAGATTAGGTAGAATAATGTTTTCTTTAAAACGCTTAATTGCAAAGGAAATGTGATCTGTAATTGCGATAAACAATTCGTCACTAAATTCAACGTCCAATTCTTGGCTCGCTTTTTTAATAATTGTATCAGCCATTTCAAAATATTCAATAGGAACTTCGGCGAGTGTTTGTTCAAGACGACTTTTAAATTTATCATGGAAGAGATATGTTTTTTCAATTTTATTTTCATCTAAAACATCACCGGCTCTTTTTTGAAATCCAATGCCTGATCCCGTTACAATTATTTCTCCATACTCTTTAGAAAGAGCCGCAACTATATTATTATTGAAAATTTTAATAATTTTCATCATAATCATGCCCTCCTATTCTACCTATCTATATCAATTTTATAATTTCTTCATTGCATCTGCAACAAACTGTACTTGAGTTCCGATAATTACTTGAACTGAATCCTTGCTAGGACGAAGTACACCTGCTGCACCGGCACGTTTAATTGCTTGTTCATTAATCATTGAAGAATCTTTGACATCTAATCTTAAACGAGTAATACAGTTATCAATTGAAACGATGTTATCATGTCCACCTAATGCATCAAAAATTTGTTTTGCTACTTCATCAAAGTTGTTGTTTGATAATGAAGTATTCATTTCTTCTTCAGAAACATCATCGTCTTCACGACCTGGAGTTTTTAAGTTAAATTTAGTGATGATAAATCTAAATAAGAAGTAATAAACTACTGCAAACACTAATCCTAAAGGAATTAACATTAATACATTTACTGCTAATGGATTTTTAAGTGATAAGATGTAGTCACATAACCCTGCTGAGAATGCAAATCCTGCAATCCATTGGAATTGTGCTGCGATAAATACTGAAATACCAGTCAATACTGCATGAACTAAATATAAACCTGGAGCTAAGAACATGAATGCGAATTCTAAAGGTTCAGTAACCCCTGTTAAGAATGCTGCAAAACCTGCTGCCATCATTAATGATCCAGTTGCTTTTTTCTTTTCAGGTTTTGCTGTATGATACATTGCTAAACCTGCTGCTGGTAAACCAAACATCATAATTGGGAAGAACCCTGCTTGATAAATACCAGTTACACCAGGAACACCTGTACCATTTAAGAATTTTGGAATATCGTTAATATTAGCCACGTCAAACCAGAATACTGAGTTTAATGCATGGTGTAAACCAGTTGGAATTAATAAACGGTTGAAGAATGCATAGATACCTGCACCTACTGAACCTAAACTAATAATACTTTCACCAAATGCTACTAAAGCACCATAAACTGCAGGCCAAATTACATATAATACACCACAAGTGATTAACATAAATACTGATGTCATAATTGGCGCTAAACGTTTTCCACTAAAGAACGCTAAGGCTGCAGGAAGTTGTACCTTACTAAATTTATTATAACACCAAGAAGCCACTAACCCTGATAAAATTCCAATAAATTGGTTATTAATTTTACCAAATGCTGCTGGAACATCAGCAACATCTTTACCAGTTAATCCGGCTACTGTAGCACTAGATAATACTGTTGTTACAATTAAGAAAGCAACTAACCCTGATAACGCTGCTGAACCATCTTTGTCTTTTGACATTCCTAATGCTACCCCAACAGCAAATAAATATGACATATTGTCAATAATAGCCCCACCGGCTTTTACTAAAAATAATGATAATGCGTTTGGATCTCCTAAACCTGTCATGACGTTAGAGTCAATGAAATATCCAATTCCCATAAGAATCGCAGCTGCAGGTAATACTGCAACAGGTAACATTAAGGATTTTCCAAGACGTTGTAAATATTTCATCATAAAAATTTTCTCCTTATATTTTATTATTTGTAATTAATAAATAAATTGCTTTCTGAGGTGTTTATATTGGCCAGTTACAAACAAAAAAGCAAGACCTTAGTGTATGACAAAGAAATGTCCTCACGCGGTCTTGCCTGCCTAACAGTAACAATCCATTGATTACAAACAAATATTAACACTATGCGAACTATTTGTCAATCGGTTACAATAATTTTTTTATTTTTATTTGCGAATTAAAATACAAAGATAAAATCACCAAATTTTTAAACAATTTAATTTTACTCTTGACATCTTAGCACAAAATAAATTATAATGGCTTTAGCGTGTTACTATTTAATTAGGCATTAGCAAGTGACCATACTTTGCTAGTGCCTTTTTTATTAAAAATTTAAGGAGGACTGCTCATGTTTAATATCTTTAAAAAGAAAAAAACAAATTCAATTATAGCACCAATTGATGGAAAGGTAATAGCATTAGAATCAGTACCTGACCAAGTATTTTCCACAAAAATGATGGGTGATGGAGTTGCAATTGATACAACCGGAGATCAATTATTTGCTCCATGTGATGGAAAAATTTCAGTCATTGCACCAACTTTACACGCCGTTGGAATCACTCTTGAAAATGGTATGGAAATACTTATTCATGTAGGTTTAGACACCGTTACACTTAAAGGTGCAGGATTTGAATGTCTTGTTAGTGTAGGCGATCAAATAAAGATCGGAACACCTTTACTACACATCAATCGCGATGTATTTGTTAATAAAGGAATTTCATTAATTACTCCTATTGTTGTTTGCAATAGCGCTCAATTTCCTATTTCTTCTAAAAATGAAGGAGTAGATGCAACAGCAAAAGTTACACCTATCTTTGAATATTAAATATAAAAAGAAGCTTTTAACGAAGCTTCTTTTTATATTTAATGATATTGTAAAAAATTATACAACGCTCCTAATTTATTAGCGTCATTTCCTTTTTGACAACGTTTAATAATTGGTCTTATCTTACCATTTGTATTTTCTTTCATAATCACATCAATATGTTGATTAATTTGATCAATATACTCTTCTCTTTCGCTAATTGCACCACCTAAAACAATGACCTCTGGATCATAGTTATATTGAATATTATAAATACCAATAGCCATATAATAATAGTAACGATCAATTTCTTCTAAAGCCACTTCATTACCCGCATTTGCTAAATCAAATACTTCAATTCCACTGACTTCTCTATTCAAACGTTTTGAAACATTTCTTGCTAAAGCAACAGTTGAACCCACTGTTGACCAAGTTTTAAACTTAATTTCATCATTAGGATCAAAGTCGACAATACAACAACCAAATTCTCCACCATGTTTATTAATCCCAACATGCAATTGGCGATTCTTAATTAAAGCTCCACCAATCCCGGTTCCACATACAACAAATGCACAATCTTGGTTGTCAGAAGCCGAACCTAACCAACATTCTCCTAAAGCCGCACAATTAGCATCATTTTCAATTTCCACTTCTAAACCAGTGGCTTTTTTTAAAATTTCTTTAAAATTAGGTCCATGAATATAAGGTAAAGCACTTGCTCCACCAATCACCCCTGTTTTAGAATCTACCGCACCTGGTGCACTAATCGCAATTCCTGCTACATTATATTCACTTTTAGAGATATTCACTCTTTCAATTAATCTTTCAAAAAACATTTCAATTGTAGGTGCAATTTCAATTTTGCCACTTGTTAAAATTGAACCGATTTCATCAATAACCGACCATTTTACGGCAGTTCCACCAATATCAAATACAATATAATTCTTAACTATATCCATTTTCTTACCTCCATTTTGATGCCAAAAAAGACAACATCTCCTATCCCCATTTTAACATTAATTTTTATTTATCTTACTTTTTTTCTAATTCTTAAAATCATTAATCTCCTACCCCAAAATCAGTCGGTTCATAAAGAAAATCAAAACGCGGATCATCAATTAAATACTGATACTTATTCATAAACCATTCAACTAACTGATCATCTCTTTTAATTGGTGTTGAATTATTACGATAAACACTAATTGTTGCATGATTAAAATATTGTTCTAAAATTTCAATATCATGTTCGATCATCTCTTTAGTCTGTCCTTTAATCCCTACCATGATACAAGGTGAATCATAATATTGTTTAAATTCCTCAATTGTTTTGAAAGTCACATTTTTATTTAACACTCGATTTCTAAAATCTTCATCAAATGTCTCTACCCCACTTTTAACAATCACTTTTATTTTAAAATAATCTCTAATCGATTGAATTTTTTGATGATAAATCCAATGACTTTCCACAAACAATGTATGAATATTTTTAGCCTCAATAATCTCTTTAATCCTTTCTAACGTTTCTTTAGGAAGTTCAAAGATACTCGCTGAATCAATAACTTCTAATACACCATATTTTCCGGTAACTTTATCTAATGTTTCATTATTAATTTTAAGCATTTCTTTAGTACATGTCGTATTATCTTCTATATAATCACAAAAACTACATTTAGACCATGCACAAGGTCTGGCTTTTAATAATACAATCTCTCTTTTAATATTGTTTGTAATTTCACTATATCTTTCCATAGTACACCTCTTTAATTTTTTATAAATACTATTATAAAAGAGAATAGCCGATTAAAACAATCTTTTATTCTCTTTTTTATATAATTATTCAGTGATATTACGATTAAACAATTCAACTAAAGTAAAAATACCATTTTCATATTCAAATTTCAAAATACAACAGTTATAAAATCTCTCTTTTTTAACTACTTGAGAATACTTTTCCCATTGACGATAAAATTGTCCACAAACTGCTCCATGAGAAACGGCTAAAACAACCTCATGATCTTCTTTTTCCATAACCTCAGTTAAAGTTTGATTTACTCTTTTTCTAAATTCTACTTCACCCTCACCACCATAGGCTTTAAAAAAATCTTCATAAGGTAATTTTGGATTCAAACACTCATCTTTACCTTCATATACTCCAAAATTCCATTCTTTTAACCCTTTTAAACGTGTATAAAGCATTTTATAATCAGTAACAATCTCTAATGTATCACAAGCTCTTTCAGATGTACTGCTATAAGCATGATCAAAAGTAATATGATTATCTTTAAAATACTCTGCCGCCATTTTTGCTTGTTTAATTCCTAAATCAGTCAAAGGGGAATCACACCACCCTTGAATTTTATGTTGAAGATTAAACAAAGTTTGTCCATGTCTTATTAAATATAGTATTTTTTTCATTCGATTTCCTCCTTTAATTTTATTATTTATATAATAAACACATAAACCACACTTGACAACATAACGATTAAAAATTTTATTTTAAAATATTGTAAACGACCTATTTTTTAACCTTTTTTCATTTATAATATAAGAAATAGGAGGAATTTTAAATGGGGACTTATGAAAAAATTGAACTTGAACTTAACTTACCTTTTAAATTAATTGATATATATCTTGAAAATCAAAATGCACAAATTGAAACACACTATCACCGCAGTATTGAAATACTGATTCCTATTTTAGGAGATGTCCATTTATGGGTATTAAATCAAGAAATAAAAGTTAAAGCAGGAGATTTATATATTATCAATTCAAAAGAACCACATTTTCTTTCAGGATATGAAAATAGCGATATTTATAAAGGATTTTGTCTTCAAATCAGTTATGACTATATTAAAAACTATTGTCATGATATAGACCGCTATTACTTTACACAAATAAAAGACGAACAAACAAAACAACAAGTTTTAAAAATCATTTATTCTATTATATCAACTTATCAACAAAACAACGAATACAGCCATTTAAAAATTACTAGTGACTTATTGATGTTGATTTATATATTTATCGTCAAATTAAAAACAGAAAGGAAAAACTTTAGCAATTTAAAAGAAACTCATAACCAACGTATCGTTGAAATTACTCAATATATTGATTTAAACTATCAAGATGATTTAACAATCAATAAAATTGCCCATCACTTTAATATTTCTTCTGGCCATTTGACTAAATTATTTAAAATGCATATGCATATTACCCCTAAAGAATATATTACGAAAATACGGTTACAAAACGCTCATGGAGATGTTATTTTAAGTGATGAAACGATTATGGAAATTGCTTTAAAAAATGGTTTTCCAAATGTCAAAGCATTTAACCATGAGTTTAAAAAAGTTTATGAAATAACACCTTTACATTACCGTCAAAAGATGAGAATTTTACCTTAAAAAATGTGATTTTGGAATGAAATTCACATTTTTTATTTATATACTTAAAATATATACATTAAAAGGAGGAAAACGTAATGAAAAAATTTTTATCATTATTTAGTGTGATTGCTTTAATCATTTCATCATTAACATTTGTTCCGATAAAAGCAGTCTCTGGATTTGAATTTGATTTAAACGCCGAAGTCACTAATTCTGGTCAAAACATCTATCAAGTTGTCATTGACTATAAAACTTTTACACCTGAAGCCATTGATAATTCAACTTTTACAGTCATTGCTTCTGGTTCAAGTGAAAACATCAATGATGGTGCTATGAGTTATGGTGATTTTAAAGATGTCGAAAGAACAATCGTCAACACTAAAATTGATGGAACAAAAGTCATTTTAACGCTTAAAGAAAACGAAACAGGTTCTAGTACATTAGCCTATCTTGATAAGGGAAGAAATGTTCCACTAGATTTAACTTATCAAGTTAAACAAAATAAAGCCATTCAAGGTACTTCCTTAGATGGAAGAGAAATGGAAGTAAGTAAAAATTCTATCTATGTTTGGAACGGCTCTACAAATAATGTTAACGGAGTCATTCATGACACAGAAGTGGATAAATTTATTTCTATAAAAGATAAAATTAATTATCAATTTTATAAACCTTCTAACCAACCAGAAAATCGGCCACTAATTGTATGGTTCCATGGAAATGGTGAAGGGGATTATAATCATAGTCAAAATAACGTTGCTCAAATGTTAGCTAATCGTGGTACTGTCGCTTGGGCTACCGATCAAGCCCAACAAACATTTGATAATGCCTATGTGATGGCTTTTCAATCACCAGATACATGGTATTATGCACAAGCAGAAAATTATTTAGAAACTACTTATCAAGAAATTCAAAAAGTCATAAAACAATATCATATTGATACAAATAGAGTTTATGTTGCCGGTTGTTCAGCAGGTGGATACATGACCACTCGAATGATTATTGAATATCCTGATTTATTTGCAGCTGCTAATATTATTTGCCCTGCATTAGATGTTGCTACTGAACGTGGTGGACAAACCCCTACTGATGAAGAATTAATGACATTAAAAGATGCCAATACCAAAATTTGGTTAGTTCAAGCCGATGATGATACAACAGTTAAAACTAAAGAGTGTGCAAGAAGAATTTATAATCTTATCGGTGAAGGAGACGAAACGATTACAACTATTTCAGGCGGAAAAACTTTTGAAAAAGATAACATTACCTACACTGAATATACAACTATCAAAGATAGTGAAGGAAAATCTGTTTTACCTTATCAAGAAGATACTGACAAAGATGGGATTAAAGAAAATGTCACTTACAGTAATCATTGGTCATGGATTTTTGCTTTAAATAATGAACCAATGAACGCTAAAGGTGAACATTTATGGACTTGGCTAAGTCATCAAAAATTAGCTGACACAACAATTATTAACGGTACACAAACTATTACAATTGATGGATTTGAATGGGGTCCTGGGGTCACTAAAACAACTATTAAACTAGACCAAAACATTCAAAATATTACTAAAGATATGTTGAAAGTGGTTGAAGAAAAAACAGCCATGATGGGTGGACTTCAACAAACTCCTAGAACAATTACAGATGCTTATTTAAGTGATGAAAACGGTAATAAAGTTGAAAAAACTTCTAACTATATCACTATTAATATGAGTGTCAATCCGGAAATTGGAAACCCATTTAACTTTAGTTTAGAAACTTTTTTAAACACTTGGTGTGAAGTTTATGATTTAATTATTACAACATCTTCTCCTATTTATAATGAAAAAGGTGAAGAGGTTCAATTAAATATCGTAAAAACACCAATTAATAAAGTTAAACCATTAGCTGATCAATTTAATCAAGATAAATTTATCGCTGATGATGGTATGGAATTATCATATGGATACTACCAACCACAAGTGACAACTTCTAATAAACTTCCACTTATTATTTGGTTACATGGTGCTGGTGAAGGTGGATCTGATAACGATATTGTCACTTTAGGTAATGAAGTTACTGCTTTAATTGATACACCTATTCAAAATTACTTTAAACAAGGGGCATGGGTATTAACCCCACAAGCTCCTACAATGTGGATGGATAATGGAAATGGTTATACAACAGACGGATCATCTATCTATACTGAAAACTTAATGAGTTTAATCGATCAATTCGTTAAAGAACATCAAGAAATCGATCCAAATCGTATCTATATCGGTGGTTGTTCAAATGGTGGTTTCATGACTATGAATATGATTATTAACTACCCTGATTATTTTGCTGCAGCCTATCCAATTTGTGAAGCCTATGATAATTCATGGATTAGTGATGAACAAATTCAAGCCATTAAAGACATTCCTATTTGGTTTACACATGCTTTAAACGACACTACTGTTGATCCTCAAAAAACAACTTTACCAACATACGAAAGATTATTAGCTGTTGGTGCTGATGTGCATAAATCAATTTTTGATGATGTTCATGACACAAGTGGTCAATACTTTACACCTGAGGGTAAACCTTATCAATATAACGGTCATTGGTCTTGGATTTATACTTTCAATAACGAATGTAAAGATAATGACTTATACTTATTTGAATGGTTAGCTTCAAAAACTTTAGCCACTGAACCTATTGTCACACCTGACCCTATTCCTGATAAAGAAAAACCAACGGATCAAACACAACCACCTAAAACTAGTGATAATACAATGTTATTAGCCATGAGTACATTCATGGGGTTATCACTACTAGGTTATGTACTATTAAAAAAAGAAGATTTATAATCTAAAATAAAAGATTTCTTATCTTAAAATCTATTAAGATAAAGAAATCTTTTTTATTGATCATATTTTTTAATAAAGCAGTAAGTATTTTCTTTTTGTTTATCCAAACTAAATCCACATTTATTGGTATAAAAATAATGATTTCTAACTGAATAATCAGGTGTTTCTAATTGCCACTTTTTTACCGGATACCTTTTTTCAATTGATTTAAAAACATCTGAACCGTGTCCTTGATTTTTAAAATCAGGATCAATACAAAACAATTCTAAAGTGCCTACTTCATTTTGAAAAGAAAGGCAATAAAACCCAATGACTTGCTCGTTGAACTTTACAATTTCAGTGACATAATTATTCATACATTTTTTTAATAAACTGCCATCATCATATCCCCTTGGACCACCGGTATTTTGTAAGGTATGCATTTTAGTGTCGTTATCAAAAGAACGAATCATAATATCTAAAACAATGTTGAAGTGGTGTTCACTTATTTTTTCGTAAAAATACATTTTTGTAGGTTCTCTAAAAGCTTATATTAAAACGGTATTTTTAAATATAGTAAACTCGCCCTTGCTTTATCTTTGTTTTTTCTTTTTCTTCTTTTGCATAACCTAAAATACAAAATCCAATTCCTTCTACCTCTTCGTTTATTCCCCATTGTTTTAAAAGTTCTTCTCCTTCTTGACTTTCAAATACTTCTTTAGCACGGTGAATCCATCTTGAGTCAATTTTCAATGCCCATGCGGCGTTCATTAAATTTCCCATTGCAAGGCTACCATCATAAATATAATCAGCTTCTTTTTCAGCTAAGACGACAATGACATCCTTTGCTCCATAAAAAGGATCATTTGGCATATTGGCAACTGCAGCGTTTAATTGTGATAATTTTTTGACAACTGCATCATCACTGACAACTACGAATCTAGGGGTTTGTTTATTTAAACCTGAGGGTGCATTTAATCCTGCCTCGACTATTTGTTGAAGTAATTCTTTATCTACGTGTCGATCTTGATAACTTCTACAACTTTTTCTAGTAATTAAATTATTGATTGTTTCGTTCATATTCATTCCTCCCAATTGTTGTGTTTATAGTATATATGTTACACCTCAATTAGGGGATAAACAAGTACTATCTAGCCTTGTAAATAATAGGCTAATTTATTTTTCAATTTTGTAATTCTAAGTTTTAATCCATCTATCAATAAATTAATTTTCTCATCACTCATGAGTGAAATATATTGATATTTAAGTAATTCATCTTTCCACATCAATGGAACTTTCTCTAATTCTTGAAAGTTAATATCAAATGATGAATACATATTTAAAGAAAGTTCTAATATTTTTTCAAAATCTACACTTTTATTATTGAAAAAACACCCATTAACTCTTTCAAAATTCATTTCATAAATTTTTTTTTGAGAAAACATAGATTGTCCACTATCAAAATTAGGAGTTATATCTAACCATTCTAAAGTATTTACATTTCTAACAATCCCAAAATTTCCTAAATGTCTATCTTGATTAACCATTAAATAATCAAGAATAAACATCGTAGCAATTTTTTCTTCAACATCTTGTATGCCTTTATCTTTTAATATTTTGATATAATTTTCCATTACCAAGATATAGCCGGAATTCATATCGACATTTTCACTCTTTAACAAAGCATAAGCCGAAATAAATTCTGTATCTTTATCAATAAAACACTTACATTTTGAAAGTAAATTTTGATTAAAAATCTCTATTGTATAAGGAACATAATTTAATTCAAGAACGTTTGCGATCATTCCAGATAACACTTCATTAAAAGGTTCTAAACCTTTTTTTCTAAATGAAGATTTCAACAGATATCTTTGTTGATCTACTCCCACAATCCATGTCTTCTTCAACATTCCATCAGATGTATTATTAGGCGAATATAAATTTAAATTTTTATTATCTATAATTTTATTTTCAAAAGACGCCTCTATATAATCCTGACTGTTAAAATCATGATCGAAAAAGTTAATATCTTTCCAATCCATCAGACGCTCAACCGGATTTAACCAATATTGATCTGATAAAGATAAACCATAAGCTTTATTTAATAATATATCTTTATTTTTTATGCCAAGATTATCAAGAAAATCATCTAAACCATCTCTCCATGAAGGTATGCCCCTGCCTTTAAACCATATTGTGATGCTATTACTATCTAATTTTTTGTTATGTAAACATTCTAAAGGGGCATATTCTTCATTAATAACTTCTAATATATTTTCTACTTTTTGACTTGAATTGTTGAAGTTGATCTTAGCAATTTTCTTATTTTTATTCATTAAATAATATTCAGAAACTCCCTTTGAATTAGGATTAGTTAAGAAAAACTTTTCATCAGGAAATCGATTATAGTGTTTACCATAATGCGTAATTTCCCACTGAAGTGATGCTTTTTCAACCTTATCAAAATCAACAGTTGCATTTAAATATTCTTGATGATAGCCTTTTGATTTTTGTTTAAAAATTCTGTTAGCTCCTTTTAAAATTCAATCATAATTTTTTTTAATAAAACCAATTTTATTTTCCATAAAAATTAATTGTGCTTCATCAAACATACTCATATCTATCACTTTTAATTCTTTATATGGAATAGCAAACATATTAGAAAATAAACATTTACCATAATATATTCCTGTTCGTAAGTCTACCATTCTTAAAATTGTGGGAGTTGATTTTTTTAAAACACCATCATGATAATCGTTTTCTTGTGGCGAAACGACAGGTAAAAAATATATTAATTCATTTAACCTTAAAGGAATACCAATTAAATTATCCGTATATCTAATCTTCTCATCAACGGTTAATAAATATTTTATATAATCTTTGTTTGGTTTATAAAATCTCATTCCAATCAACTCCTTTCATTTATTCAAAGAAAAAACAGAGAGTACAACATAAACTGCACCTCTGTTTACAAACTACTTCATTCCAACTAAGGCTGTGGTTCTCCGATTTAGATATCCCAACTCAGGCTATGGTCCTCCGATTTCAAATATAATATAACACAAATCAAACCAAAAAACAATCAAAAGTAGTTTGCTCATATATCATTATACTTCTTTAATTCATTTATATTCCTCCTTTAAAAACTTATGACTATTAAAACAACTTACAAAACTTTTCTAACTGAGAAAAATTAAAACTTACTTTACTCATCTTGATATAATATGAATAAACAAAAAAGGAAGAGTGATATAAAAATGATTAAATGTATAGTTTGTGATTTAGATGGCACATTAATTAACAAAAGTGATCAAATCGAAGAAAAAACTTACCAACTTTTAAAAGAATGTATCGATCAAGGAATCGAATTTATTATCGCCACTGGAAGAGATATTAACATGGTGGTTGATTTACTCGATCGTTATCAACTAGATTGTGATTTAGTATTAAACAACGGAGCACAATATCGTGATCGTCAAAATACGATCAACAAAATTTATCCAATGGATCCACAATCGTTTATCAAAATAGCAAACATTTTACACGATTATGGTTATCTCTTAGCCATACATACTGATAAAGGGAAATACTCCCTCCATAATCAAGAAGACTTTTGGTCTTATCACATGGATTTACTCCACAATTCAATCGGACCGATTTTACCTAAAAAAACCTTTACCACAAGAGAAGGTTATTTAAGAGACTTTCACTATGCCAAAACGCCTGAAGACATTATAAAACAAGGTATCAATGTATTAAAAATAGATGCTAGACACCGTGATGCTTATTCAGTAAGTGGTATAAAACAACAATTAAACATTCCATATCTTGATATTTCATCTTCTTATGAAGATAACATTGAAATTACTTCAAACAGTTCTAATAAAGGATTACTACTTAGTCAAATCTTAAAAAATAAAGGTTATCAAAATGATGAAGTCGCTGTATTTGGTGATGGTGAAAATGACAGTACTATGTTACAATCTTTTAAATACTCATTTGCACCGGCAAATGCAAGTACTCACGCTAAAAAAGTCGCAAACTACCTTTTAGATAGTACTCACGACCAAGGGGCTGTTTATGAAGGAATAATCAAACTTAAACAGATGAATCTCTTATAAAATTCACATTACTGTGAATTTTTTTATATCAAAAAAAGAAAACACATCGTGCTTTCTAATACCCACTTAATCATCAAATTATCAAAATACTTTAAATATTGATACATCATCTCGTAACATATTTAACTTTAATAGATTTTAAGTAATCAGCTTACCATTATTTAAAACATATACTGAAAACACGCTCTAATTCAATTCCTCTTTTTTAATCTCATTTTCGGTATATTCAATTTTATGTTCCAAAAACTCAATCGATTGCTTCAGCACCTCTAACTCTTTTAACGCCTTTTCTTTATTCTTCTTCATCAAATCCAAGCGCTCTAATAAAGAAGTATTACCTAATGACAACAAATCAAAATATTCCTTAATCGTCTCTAAACTCATACCGGTTTTTTTCATACACTTAATCACATTAATACGCTCGATATCCTTTTGTTGATAATATCGTATCCCACTTACTCTTTCAATAGGTTCAAGTAATCCAATTTTTTCATAAAATCTTAAAGTATCGATACTCAAATCAAATTTCTTACTCACTTCATTAATTTTCATCATCACACCTCCATTTAATCTCATTATAAAGGCTAAAGTTAACTTTAGGTCAAGTAAAAATAATTCAAATTACTAATTAAACCCTCACTTTTTACCTTTGTTTTGATACTCTGCTTTTAAAAACTCAATAAACTTTAGTAGCGTAGGTGTTAACGGCTGATTTTTCTTCCACATTAAAATTGAATTTGTCGTTAATTCTGGTTTAAAAGGTCTAAAAACTATTTGCTCATATGAAGGTCTGATCATCGGTAAATGTATCGTAATTGCTTTTGCAATATCATTTTTTACAATATTAACCATCATCATATCAAATTGAGCAACAAAATGATACTTAGAATAAAAATCTCCAGCCCAGTTTTTAATTTCATTTTGAATACTATTACGTCTTGAAATCGCTAAAGAGTGGTTTACTAAATCCTTTGCTTCAATATAATCAAGTTTCGCTAAAGGATCATCTTTCCTTAACAATACTCCCCATATATCTTGTTCGGGAAAGCGAATAAAATCATATTTATTAATATCTGCTTCTTTCATAACAATCGCTAAATCAATCAAACCATTATCCAATTTATATTGAATTTCATCAGTATTTCCTGAAAATAAATCAAAAGTAACTTTAGGATACATTTCTTGAAATTGTTTTAATAACTCAGTAAAGTGATTAGATGATGAAAATTCACCACTTCCAATTGAAATTTGACCGTTAATACTTGCTTCTGATAAAAATTCTCTTTCAGTACGTTCAATTAATGATACGATTTCCTCTGCACGTCTTTTTAATAACATGCCCGCATCAGTAAGTTCTATTTTCCGTTTACCACGAATAAATAATTGAGTATCTAATTCTTCTTCTAATTGCATCATTTGACGACTTAATGTCGGTTGTGTAAGATGTAACAATTCTGCTGCTTTGGTGATATTTTGTTCTCTAGCCACCGCTAAATAATATTTTAATGTTCTAACTTCCATATAACCATCCCTTTATTTTAGTATAACACACTTGTACTTATACAAATATGCTATTATTGTAAATTAACAATAAAAAAAGGCTAGATGACTAACCTTTGATATTGTATTTAACATAATGAAATGATTAATGGTACGAAAATAACTGTCAATAAACCAGTAACAACAATCGCTAAAGAACTCATTGCCGCTTCTATTTCTCCTAACTCAATTGCCTTACTTGTTCCAATAGCATGACCGGCAGTTCCTAACGCTAACCCTTTAGCAATAGGATGTTGAATATTCAATAATTTAAACATTAAATTTGCAATCATTGCACTAAATATACCGGTGATAATCACTGCTGCCACAGTAATCCCGGTAATCCCTCCGGCTTCTTCACATACTCCAATTGCAATCGCTGTTGTAATTGACTTAGGTAACAACGAAGCAAATAAGGAAGGTTCTAAACCTATTAATATATTAATCATAATAATAAATCCAAAACAAGTAATCGCACCTGATAAAATTGAAATCAATATCACCTTTACATTATTTTTCAACAAATTATATTGACGATATAATGGCAACGCTAAACACACAGTTGCGGGATTTAATAAATATGTTAAATATTTCGCCCCTTCATTATAAGTCTCATAATCTATATCAAACACAGTTAAAAATAGTATTGTAAGTATAGCAGCTATTAATAACGGATTAAAAAATACACATTTTGTTTTACGCTTCAAAAAATCTCCTATGTAGTAAGTTAATAAACTCAACACTATTCCAAAATAGGCAGATTGAACAAATATCTCATTCATGTTTATTTCCTCCTTTCAATAAAAGCTCTGCCACTATTGCTGTTACTAACATAATTAAAACTGTTGTTATCAAAACGATAAACATAAATATAAAGAAATGATTTGAAATATCAACATAATTTTCCATTACACCTACACTTGGACCAATAAACATTATTGGCATAATCAATAAAAGAAAATCCGCCATTTCTTGAATATCTTCCTCTTTAATTAACCCAGTTAACAGTGAAATGAACATTAATACCATACCATAAACACTACTTGGAATAGGTAAAGGTATAAAAATATGACATAATTCACCTAAAAAAGTTACTCCACCAATTAATAAAAACTGATACATATAATGCATTTTAAAGCCCTCTTTCTTTAACTTATTTTTTCCTTTAATACTTCAAGTAACTGTTCCCCTTGAATCGGTTTAGCAAATAGGAACCCTTGAATATAATCTAATCCCATTGGAGAAAGAATTGACAACTCCTCTTGATCTTCAACTCCCTCAATACATACTTCAATTCCAACATCATGACATAATTCCACCACAAAACGAATAAAAGTGGCATCAAAATGACTATTCTTAATATCCTTTAAAAATATTTTATCAATTTTCACAATATCCACCGGTCTTGTCTTCAACATTCCTAAAGAAGAATATTCAGTTCCAAAATCATCCATTGCAATTTTAAACTTATCTTCACTTAATAACTCAATCATCTTATTACTTTGATTTGAAGCTAAATGCGTTTCTGTAAACTCAAGTATAATATGTTCAGACGATAACTGGGCTTGTTTTAAAGTTTCACTAATCACCTGAGCAAAATCAGGTTGATTAGCTTGAATATATGAAAAATTAATACTTACCCTAAAATTAGGATTGATTTCCATAAACATTTTACAATATTTAATGGCTTCTTGTAATACCCAATTTCCCACTGGAATAATTAAGCCACTTTCTTCAAGTAAAGGAATAAACTCCATCGGAGACACTCTACCATATTTTTCACAATAAAAACGTGTTAACGCTTCTGCTCCGATAAATTGATATGTTTTAGCATCTACTATTCCTTGAAAATGTAATTCAAACCCTTTAAAATTATCTGCAATACTTTCGCGTAATTGATTTAATAAATCTAATTTACGCATTTTAGAAATCACAACATCTTGACTAAAAAATGTAATTTTAGCCTTTCCTTTAGTCTTACTAGATTCCAAAGCATAGCCTGCATATTTTAATAAGTTACTATATACATCAGTATCATTTGGATAACTTGCACATCCTGCTGATAAACTACAATGATATTTTTGTCCTAAATGCTCTTGTGGTCCATTAAACGCACAACTTACTTTTGTATAAAGTGCCTCAATTTGTGTGTCATCATAATTTTTTAATAATAAAGCAAATTCATCAGAATCTAGTTTATAAATTCCAACATTTTTAGGAATCAATTCACATATTTTTTGTGAAGTAATTTTTAAAACTTCATCACCAAAACGACGATTATACAATTGATTAATATGTCTAAAAGAATCTAAGTTTAACACTAATAAAGACAAACGTTCATTTGTATGATTAGCAATATGATTTTTAATTTCTTCTTCTAATTGGTAAATATTATATAAACCCGTTAAATGATCCACTTTATTTTTACGCTCTAAATTAGAAATAATACCAGCAAATATAATCAGGTCACCATTTTCATTTTTAATAACTTTCCCTCGACATCGTAGCCATACCCATTGATTATTTTTATTTAACGCTCGATACTCAACATCATGATAATCACAACGTCCATCAAGAATTTCTTGATTAGATTCTAAAAATGATAATTGATCTAATGGATGTATTCTTTGCCCCCATACTACAGCAGCATTTTCTACTAATTGTGAAGGTAAATCAAATTCTTCTACCATTGCTTTTGAATATTTGAATACCCCACTTTTCATATCTGAAACAAAAATATAATCATCTGTACTACTAATCAATGCTTCATATAAATCTGTTTGTTTATAGTCAAATTCTAATAATTCACTAATACAATCTTTTTTATTATCATGCTCTTTTTGAGCTGCTTGAATATGAATAAAACGCTTTTGCTCATACATCTTTTCATCAACATTTACTAAAATATCTTCAATATCCATATTATGTTCAGGTTTGATTTCCACAATACCGTAACAATAATTCAAAAGATAAGGAAATTTCTCTGTATTTGAAACTATCTCCAAATATTCTTGTGCCTGTTTAACTTTTTTACTTGCTTGTTCTTCATTACAATCATAAAAAACATTAACAAACGCATCACTACCTAATCTAAATAAAATATCTTGTGAGGTCGTTACCATTTTAACACCTTCACTAACATATTTTATCTTATGATCACCTTCAAGCAGTCCATATTTTTCATTTGTTTTTTTAAGTTCCTCAATATCATATAACACGACACTTAAAATTTTCTTTTCTTCTTTTGCTTTTTCAATAAGTTGAGCCATTTTGATCTTACCGGCTCTACGATTTAATACTCCTGTTAATTCATCAGTACTTGCATCGTGTGATAGTTTTTTAATATCTGTAATATCAATAGATTGTTGAAGATGAACTAAACGTCTATCACTCCAAGTAATCAAACTATCAAAGTTTTTATAAATTTTATGATTTTGTGTATTGACTTCTTCCCATTCAATAATCTTATTTCTATTTTCAGGTTTTATTAATTGATTTACCGGACAAAATGAACAACGTTTAGATTGACCTTTTTGTAATACTTTATAACATAACTTTCCTTCAAGAGAATAACTTTTAAACTCATTCAATAAGGCTTTATTAGCATATAAAATTTCGTCTGTATCTATATCACTAATATAAATACAGCCATTAATATGATTGATAATTTGGTAAAACAAATCTTCATACGTTACTTTGGCTTCGATGGTATTAATATTCAATTCATTTATAATTGCTTCAATTTCATCAAGTGGCATAGAATAATGTGATTGAATAAGGATTAATCCGTTGACTTCCATTTGATCTTCTATTTTCAAAATATTATAATCATTGATATGTTGCATTAAATAATCAATGCCTTTTTCAACTGACATATTTTTCACATGATTAAATATTTGTAACAGCTCTTGATGCTCATATAATTGCTCACTACACTCAAAAGATGCTAAGCGGTAATTATAATATATCACCATCAACTCATCAATAGGATATTCATCTTGAAGTAACTTAAACATCGCTTGGGTATAAATATCCACTAATTTTAAATTTGTATTATCTTTTAATTGGTGATAATAATTAAAAAAATCCTTATTTTTCTTAACAACTTCCACATAACGTTGTTTCACCACCATGTCCCCCCCAGCATTCATATTACATTATATACCATAAATCGAATTTGAGCAAAGTTATTTCCTTGATTTTAAAAATATCGCATAGTAAAATGAAAAATAGGAGTGTGATATAATGATTAAATTAATAGCAACTGATATGGACGGAACTTTTTTAAAAGATGATAAGACATTTGATTTAAGTTTTTTTAAAACTTATCAAAAACTAAAACAAGAAAATATTCAATTTGTAATTGCCAGTGGTAACCAATATCAACGATTATTCCAAAAATTTTTACCGATTAGCACTGAGTTAGTGTATATTGCTGAAAATGGAAGTTTAATTGTAAATGGAACAAAAACGATTTATAAGAATAAAATTAAACAAGAAGATTTAAAAGTGATTGATAATATTTTTAAAAACTATCCGGAGATTTTTATTATTATGTGCGGTGAAAAAAGTGCTTATGTTAAAAATGTGAATCAAGAATATGAAACAGTTGTCAAAACTTATTATTGTGCTTACCAATTTGTAGAAGATTTTGATCACCTTAATGATGATATTTTGAAAATTGCCGTCTATGATCCTAATAATAACATTGTCGATTTTTTAGAAGCCATCAAACCACATTTACCAAAAGATTTAAAAGTTGTCACTTCAGGAAATATGTGGATGGATATTCAAAACAAATCTATAAATAAAGGCATTGCTATGACAAAATTACAACAAATTCTTAACATTGATAAAGATGAATGTATGGCTTTTGGCGATCAAATGAATGATTACGAACTATTACAAAGTGTCAAATACGGTTATGCGATGGCTAATGCAGTCGATCCAATCAAAGAAATAGCCTATGAAACTTGTTTAGATAATAATCAACAAGGGGTTATTTGTAAAATTGAAGAATATTTAAAAACATTATGATTAAACAATTGACAAGTGAAGAAATCACTAATATTTTTAATCAACATATTATTCATGACTTTCCCAAAAATGAAGTTCGTGATTTAAGGAGTATGTTAAAATTAAAACAACAAGCAATTTACCAAACCTATGGCTATTATGAAAATAACGAGTTATTAGCCTATGCTTTTTTTGCAAAAAGTTTACAAAGTAATGCTATTTTATTAGATTACTTTGCAGTGGTTGAAAAGTATCGAAATCAAAATATCGGTTCACAATTTTTAACTGATTTAACTCATTTGCTTAAGCAATTTGTAATATTAGCAGAAGTTGAAAGTGTTGAAAGTAGTCCAAACCAACAAGTCAGTCGGTTAAGACAAAAAAGGATTGATTTTTATATGCGAAATGGTTTTAAACAATCTTCTTTATCTTTAACTCTATTTCATGTGCATTATAATATCATTTACTTTTTTCAATCACCTTTAACTTTAACGGATATTAAAATTCATTTAGATTTGATTTACCATCAGTTTTTTAATGATGATTTGATTAATAAGTATATTAAATTTGATTAAGAAAAATCCATTTTAACTAATGGATTTTTTTAAATACGTAATTTATATGAATTGAAAATATAAAAAAAGACAGAATTACTTTATGGATTAGTCTCACCATAAAATGTTCTGTCTTTTAATATTTTTATCGTTTAGATTTATCGTACGGTTCTCCACTTGCTCTTGGTGCTGCTGAGTTTTTAGAAGTAAATGCTAATAAAACTAAAGTCGCTGCATAAGGTAATAATTGGAAAACTAATTTTGGAATTCCAAGTCCTAATAAGAAAGGAACTCCTGAATAAGCATTTGCAATTGTTTTCGCAAACCCAAAGAAGAAGGCTGCCATTAAAATACGAAGTGGACGCCATTGTCCAAAGATTAATACGGCTAAGGCTAAAAATCCATATCCCGCAACACTTGAAGAATATTCTGTGCTAATTGGAATAATATAAATTAAACCACCAATTCCACCAAGTAATCCTGAAATTAAAACACCGGCATAACGTATTTTATAAACACTAATCCCTGCAGAATCTACTGCTTGAGGATTTTCCCCACATGCTCTTAATCTTAATCCAAAGCGTGTTTTATATAATACAAAAGCTGAAATCGCTAAAATTAATAAACCAAGATAAGTCGTAATATATGTTTGTTTAAAAAATATATCACCAATGACCGGAATTTTAGATAATACCGGTACTTCTTCAATTCTAAACTCATTTGTAAAACGAATATTTTGAGTTGATTGAATCATTTTTGCCATGAAGATCCCAAATGCAGGTGCAAATAAGTTTAATGCAGTCCCACTAATGGTCTGATCGGCTTTCATATGAATTGCTGCAAAGGCATGGAGTAAAGATAGTAATATTCCACTCACACCGGCAATAATTAAAGCCACAATTAGTAACATTTGTCCACTTAATGCTCCACTATTTTGCATTGTGTGAATAAAGAAAATACTCACAAATGCTCCAAAGATCATAATACCTTCTAACGCAATGTTCACGACACCACTACGTTCAGAAAACATTCCACCTAATGCCACAACTAATAGAGGGATTGAAAATAACAAAGTTTGTCTAAATAAGAAATAAATCATATCCATTATTCTTTACCTCCAATCAATTGTTTTTTACTATTTTTTCTTCGATCTAAGAATAATTTAATCACTAATGCAAATGAACTAAAGTAAATAATCGCTGCAATAATAATATCAATAATTTCAATTGCATAATTACATACTTGCATATAATTTCCACCTACATTGACATAAGCAATAAATAATGAAGAAACGATGACACCAATTGGATTATTAAATCCAAGTAAGGCAACCGGAATCCCATTAAACCCTTCGGGCGCTAATGTTTCAGCTAAAGCAATAGTTCTACCAGTTCCGGCAATATAAGTTAACGCCCCACCGACACCGGCAAAAAATCCTGCAATTACCATTGATAAAACAACTGATTTTTTTTCATTCATTCCGGCATAACGGCTGGCTTCTGAATTATAACCACAAGCTTTTAATTCATAACCAAAAGTTGTTTTATTCATAATAATATAAGCGATAATACATAAAATAATTGCGATAATTGTTCCAAAATTGGCTTGTGAATTTGGAAATAATTTATCTAATCCCATTTTTGGAATTGAACGAGCCGCACTTACTGCCATAGACTCTGCACCGGCAGCATTGTAAATAGTTGATTTTACTAATTCAATCACAATTAACATTCCCATGTAGTTCATCATAATACATGAAATAACTTCATTAACATTTCTAAATGCTTTTAAAATACCCGGTAATAATGCCCATAATGCCCCCATAATTCCGGCAGCAATAATCGCTACAATCCATACTAATGAATCCGGAATAAAAGTCCATTTAATCGCAATATAAACCGCAGTAAATGCACCTACAATAAATTGACCCGGTGTTCCGATATTAAATAATCCACATTTAAAAGCAAATGCGACTGAAAGACCGGTCATCATAATCGGTGTTGAGTTATATAATACTTGTCCAACACTTCTTAATCCTTTATAAAATCCACCTTGAATTAAAATTGAAAATGCACGAAAAGCTTCACTTGGATTGACAATTAACATAATTAATAACCCAAATAACAACCCTAATCCAATCGCAATTAAAGATGAGACTAATGATGAATTAAGTTTAAATTTACTTTTCATATCCTACACCTCGCTTTGCTCCTGCCATGTATAATCCTAATTCTTGTATTGAAACTTCATTAGGCTTTAAATCAGCTACAATTTCTCCCTCATACATCACTAAAATACGATCACTGACATTCATCACTTCATCTAATTCTAATGAAACAAGTAAAACACCTTTACCTTGATTTCTTTGTTCAATTAGTTTTTGATGAATATATTCAATTGCCCCTACGTCTAATCCACGTGTAGGTTGAACGGCAATTAATAAATCAGATTGACTTGATATTTCTCTAGCGATGATGGCTTTTTGTTGATTTCCTCCTGACATTCCTCGAACGATAGAGTTTTCTCCTTGACCTGAACGAATATCGAAGTTTTCAATTAATTCATTAGCTTCTTTTGACATGACTTTAAAATCAATAAACCCATGTTTTTGGTGCTTTGAATCAAAATAATTTTTCAAAATTAAATTTTGTGCTAATGTATATTCTAAGACTAAACCATGTTTATGACGATCCTCAGGAATATGTGCCATTCCTTCTAAACTACGTTTACGTATGCTATGGTGTGTAATATCTTTACCATTTAAAGAAATTTTACCATGACTAATAGGCATCATTCCTGAAATAGCATAGACTAATTCAGATTGCCCATTTCCATCAATTCCAGCAATACATACAATTTCGCCACCTTTAACTTCAAAAGAAACATCTTTGACTAATTCTTTATGATGTCCTTCTTGATGTTTAGGATTTACTGTTAAGTTTTCAACTTTTAAAATGGTATCTTTTAAATGTTGTTCTCCTTTATCTACAGTAAAATTAACTTTACGTCCGACCATCATTTCTGATAATTCGTTAGCTGTTTTATCTGCAACATTGACAGTATCGATATAAACCCCTTTACGAATAATAGTACAACGATCTGCCACTGCTTTAATCTCATTTAATTTATGTGTAATGAAAATAATAGACTTTCCTTCTTGAATCATATTTTTCATAATTTTCATTAATTCATCAATTTCTTGAGGTGTTAATACTGCAGTAGGTTCATCAAAGATTAATATATCATTATCACGATACAACATCTTTAAAATTTCAACACGTTGTTGCATTCCTACTGTAATATCACTAATTAATGCATCTGGATCGACATTAAGATGATAACGTTCAGAAAGTTCTAATACTTTTTTACGAGCTGCATCTTTCTTTAAAATACCGCCACTAGTATCTTCAACACCTAAAATAATATTTTCTAGTACAGTAAAGTTATGTACTAATTTAAAATGTTGGTGCACCATTCCTATTGCATACTTATTCGCATCATTAGGATTGTTAATTTTTACTGGCTTACCTTTTATTCTAATTTCTCCCATATCTGGTTGATATAGTCCAAATAGAATACTCATCAATGTTGACTTACCCGCACCGTTTTCACCAAGTAATGCATGAATTTCACCTTGTTTTAATTGCAGAGTGATATTGTCATTTGCTCTAATTCCCGGGAAATCTTTAGTGATATTCAACATCTCAATCGCATAATCCACTATAATCACTTCCTTTTCTTCTTTTCAACAATCTTATTATACACTAAAAAACGAGTTAATTTAACTCGTTTTCGACATTTTTTATTTTACTTCCACAACTGTTACATTTTCAGTGCTTAATTCGCTTGCACTAGATACTGCTGTGTCGTTTTTAATTGTCACTTCACCAGATTTTAATTTTTGAACAATTGCATCATTTTCTTCTTTAGTATAAGTTTTAAATCTTGAATAATCTTCAGAAATTCCTACATAATCTTCTTTGATAGTTAAAGTTTCAACTTTACCACCTTCAAAAGTTCCTGCATAGAATGCTGCTAATTGGTCAGTTACAGTTTTTCTAACTCCTTTTACTGCTGAAGTTAATACTGTATCTGAATCATCTTTTTGATCGCTATCTACACCGATAGACATTTTTCCTGCTTTAGAAGCTGCTTCAAAAATTGAAGTACAAATTCCTCCACCACAAGAGAAGATTACTTCTGTTCCTTCTTCATACCAAGCTGCTGCTAAAGTTGTAATTTCAGGTTTTGCTTCAAATGAGTTTGTATAGTTATATTTAACTTCTACATTTACACCTAATTCTTTAGCGGCTGCATCAGCACCTTGAATATATCCATATCCAAAACGAATTACTGCCGGTAAAGCATTACCACCCATAAATCCTAATTTAGTATATCCATCTTTAACTGCTGCATATCCTGCTAAATATCCAGCTTCTTCTTCTGCATATAAAGCACAGTAAACATTACTTCCGATTGTATCCCCTTCAGGTACTGCATCGATGAAGATAAATTTAACATCTGGGTATTCAGTTTGTTTTTGAGCCACTGCTTCTCCAAATTTATATCCTGGAGTGACAATGATTTTTGCACCATTTTCAACCGCTAAGTCGATTTGTTCATTGTATCCTGCTGTATCGAATACTTGAGGTCTATAATACTTATAAGTTAACTTATTAGTATCACTTTTTAAATTTTCATTATCTTTGATAAATTGTTCAATCGCTTCATGAGCACTTTGGTTGAATGATTTATCATTAATATTTCCAGCATCAGTAATTAATGCAATTTCTGCACCTTTTGATCCGCTGTTTCCACCGCTACATCCTACTAAAATCATAGACATCACTAATAAAGACGCTAATAATTTTTTCATTTTAATTTGTTCCTCCTTATTTTTTTCCATATCTATGATACCATTTACAATCTAAAATTTAAAGATAATTTAACATTATTTAATTTTTTTTACATTATTGCACAATTTTCGCTTATTTTTTTATTAACTCTATGCTTTATTTTACCTTACTTTTCACTTTTACTTTAACAAATTAACTAACTACAGTCTCTATTTTAGTTACCTATCACTTTTGTTTTAATTACCTGTGACCTTTATTCTGACTAACTATGTCCTCTATTTTTGTTAAAAAAGAATTAATTCTACTTACAAATTTATGGGAACTCCCTCACCCTTAATGAATTGGGAGTATTCTTATAGCGACTTAATAAATTCACCGGTATTCTAATATGTTAATTTATTCGTTTGTTTAAATAAGTTTAAAGAAATTCAAATCATCAAGGGATTGTATTTATGGGTTAAAATCCGATTTGAGTTTTTTTATGTTTTCTGGATTGTCAACACTAAATTAGACAAATTTTATGAGAACATACGATATTCTACTGGAGACTTATAATTTAATGATCCATGAATTCTGATGTTATTGTACCAATTTACGTCATCGATCATCTGAGGACCTGCGGACAAAAATCTGGACTAGAAAGGTCTAGTTATGTATTCGAAAAAACAAAGAGAAGAAGCTATAAAGCTATATATTAAATTTAGATTTAAAGCAACAAAAGTATGTAATTATTTAGGTTATCCTGATAGAAGAGTATTGAAGAAATGGTATGAAGATTATATTGAATGTGATAATAAAGTAATTATT